>NZ_NGFN01000127.1 GCF_002148965.1 Streptomyces swartbergensis
GTGCGGGGCTGTCGTGTACAGGGTGGTGCCCACGGCGAGGGTGGCTGTCAGAGCTGCGGCGATCGTGGTGATGCGGCGGCGTCGGCGGGTGCGGGCCGGTTGTGGCTGGTCGCGCCCCGCGGCTGAGCCGCCTGTCGACACAGCCCCGCGCCCCTTGGGGGCGATGTTCGCCACCGTACTGAGAGCACGTTCTGTCTCCTCCGCGGAGGGGCGGGCCTCTGGATCCCTGGCCAGGAGGGACTCTATGAGTGGGGCCAGCGGGCCGGACCGGCGAGGTGGGTCCACGGAATCCGTGGCTATCGCGTACGCCGTCTCCATCGCCGTCGCGCGGCGGAACGGGGGACGGCCCTCCAGCGTCTGGTACAGCGTCGCGCCGAGGGCCCACAGGTCCGACGCCGGGCCGGGGGTGAGGCCTCTGACGCGTTCCGGAGCCATGTAGTCGATGGAGCCGACCATCTCGCCGGTCCGGGTCAGCGTCGAGGAACCGGCCGTCATGGCTATGCCGAAGTCGGTGAGGACGACCCGGTCTCCCGCGCCGAGGAGGACGTTGCCGGGCTTGACGTCCCGGTGCAGTACGCCGGCGGCGTGCGCGGCGCGCAGGGCGCCCACCATGGCCAGGCCGATGCGGGCCGCCTCGTCGGGCGGCAGGGTCCGGCCGTCCTGGAGGAGGTCGCCGAGCGTGTGGCCGGGGACGTACTCCATGACGACACAGGGACGGCCGTCGTCCTCCACGACGTCGTGCACGACGATCACGTTGGGGTGCGTGACACGCGCGGCGCTGCGGGCCTCACGGCGCATGCGCTCGTACAGCGTGCCGAGCTCGTCGGCGGACAGATGCGGCCGCTCGTGCAGCTGCTTCAGGGCGACCTGGCGTCCCAGCAGCTCGTCGTCGGCGCGCCACACCGTGCCCATGCCGCCCCGGCCGATCCGCTCGGCGAGCCGATAGCGCCCGGCGACGAGTCGCCCCTGCTCCGACACCGTGTGTCCTCCGCCACCTTGTCCGTCTTGGGCGCCTTGATGCGCCCTGGTCACCATAACTGGTGACCCTGGGCCGACCCCGGCTGGGAGTGAGGCCGGCCACACGTCGCCGCCCCGCCCGGCGTTGATGACAGTCTCCCCAGAGCCTCCATCAGCCGCACGCATGCGCCGGTCTTCGGCCGGCGGGCCCCGTAGCGCGCCGGTGACATTCGGGACGAACCCGTAGCAGGTGTGCGGGGCAACGTAGGCGGGGGGTGACGGGTCGTAGTGGGTGCAAGGGCTGAAGCCCGCGCATTCGACGAAGACCATGGGGGAAACATGCACGTCCGTACCCGACGCATCCGTACCACCGTGGCCGCGCTGGCGGCCGCCGCCGGTGTCGCCGCAGCCGCCGTCCCGGCCGCCGCCGCCACCGCACCGACCTCCACCACCCCCCGGTTCCTGAAGCCGGCCGAACTGCCGCCGCACCCGACCTCGCCCTGGTACGCCGGTCCGGTCACCGCCGGTCAGCCGGACCCGCTGCCGGTGTGCGTGGGCGATGCCCTGCCGTCCATCGCCACCCACCGCTCGTACTGGACCGAGTACGACACCAACGCCCAGCAGATCACGGTCGTGGAGCGCGACGTACAGCGTGCCAAGGACTTCGCGGCGCTGCTGCGCAAGGACCTCGCCGGCTGCGCGAAGAAGCTGATGCAGCAGGACCCCGACATCACGGCGACGCAGAAGTACTACGGCCGGCTGAACGTCGAGGAGGGCGCCCATGTCTACGGCCTCCACACCGCTTCGGCGTGGGGTTCCTCCGACATCGGCCTGTTCTCGGTCGGCCGCGACGGCAGGACCGTGACGGTGGTCCGGTGGGGCCAGATGGGCAACTTCCAGCACGCCCAGGTGTCGGACTTCAAGACCACCACCGTCACGGCGGTCAACAAGTTGTACTGACAGTACTGACGGGCTCAGTCGCGAGCGTCGTACACGAGGAGCCCGTCGTCGCGCAGTCGCGCGCCGGGCGTCGGCGCATGGACGCTGAGGCGCCCGTCGTGCATGAGGTGGTGGGCCGGTACGCCGCGGGCGAGTACCGCGAAGTCGGCGATCAGCCGGCGGTGGCAGCGCCACCAGACCGCCTCGCTGCACATCACGGCGGTGCGGCCGTGTGAGGCCTCGCGCAGCACCCGGTCCATCGCGGTGACGAACTCGGGGGAGCGGGTGTGGGCGGCGTAGCCGCGGAAGGAGGCGTTGCGCCACACGATGTCCGGGCTGTCCGCGGGAGGTGTGCGGAACCCGCCGAGGGCGGGTTCCCACCGGTAGGCGATGCCGCAGCCCGGCATCCACTCGGCGAGCCGTCGCCGCGACAGATCGGGGTCGCGGCGGCTGCCGGGGGCGGTCCGCACGTCCACGACGGCCGTGACGCCGGCGTGGCCCAGCAGATCGGCGATCCGCTCCCGATCGGCGGTGCTGTGCCCGAAGGTCAGCAGAAGCGCGTCCACAGCGCCGGACTTTCCCGTTCGCGCGGTCCCACACCTGACGGAGCGGGCCGATGTCACCGACCTGGCCGCATCTCCCTCTCCAGGAACGCGCGGAAGGTGCGCGCGGGTCGGCCCGTGAAGCGCTGGACGGTATCGGTGACGCGGTCCTCCGCCCCCTCGGCGATGGCACGCTCCATCCCCGCCAGCATGGCGGCGAACTCCATCGGCATCAGCGCCGAGAGGCGATCGCGCATCCGCTCGTAGGAGATCGGCCGGTGGACCACGGGCCGGCCGGTGACCTCCGTGATGAGCGTGGCGATGTCGTCGTAGCTGAGCGCCTCCGGTCCGGTGAGGACGACATCGCTGTTGGGGGCCTGGTCGTCGGTCAGGGCGTGGACCGCGACGGCGGCGATGTCGTCGGCGTCGACGAAACCGACCCGGCCGCTCCCGGTCGCGGTCGAGATCGTGCCGTCCTCGCGGATGCCGCGGGCGTGCGCGTGCGTGCCGGTGAAGTTCTGCATGAACCAGGAGGGCCGCAGCACCGCCCACTGTTCGAACAGGTCGGGCAGAGCCTGGTGCACCGCGCCCACGGCCGGGCCGCCCTCGGGGATGGCCGAGGAACTGAGGAGTACCGCGCGGCGTGTGCCGGCGGTGCGGGCCCGGCGCAGGAACGGCAGCATGACCGCTGCCGGGTCGGGGTCGCCCAGCGGCGGTATGAGGTACACGCGGTCGACTCCGTCGAGGGCGGCGGCGTGGCCGGCGGGGTCGTACCAGTCGAAGGCGACCGGCTCCGCGCCGGGGACCGGGGTGGCGTGACGGCCGGCGGCTCTGACGCGGTGGCCGGCGGCCGTCAGCCGCGCGGCGGTGCGGCTGCCGGTGGTGCCGGTGGCGCCGATGACCAGGGTGGTGCCGGTGCCGGTCATCGGCCGCTCCCGGCGAAGCCGGTGCCGGGTTCGAGGACGGCGAGGGGATTCCAGTAGTCGCGGTAGGAGACGATGAGCCCGTCCCGGACAGTGACGACGGCGATGTACGTCATGTCGTAGGGGCTGTCGGTCTTCACCAGGCGTCCGATGCCGCGCATCTCGGCCACGATGGTCTCCGGGTCGCTGGTCCGGTGGATCCGCAGGTCGGGGAAGTCGTGCAGGTCGATGTGGTCGGGGTAGGGGCGCATGTAGGCGGCGACGGCCTCCTTGCCCTCCAGGCGGCGGGGCCGGCCCGGGGGTGCGAAGGGGAACTCCATGACGCCGTCCTCGGCCCACAGGCCGACCCACGCGGGAATGTCCTTCTCCAGAAGCAGTCGCAGGCTGTGGCGGTAGAGATCCGCCGGGGTGGTCGGTGCGGACATGGGTGTCCTCCATCTCGTAGAATCCGGACCTGGGGTCCGCTTTCGACGATACGGACCCCGGGTCCGGATTGCAAAGAGGAGAACCGCGTGCCCGAGCGCAAGCCCCGTCAGGACGCCGCCCGTAACCGGAAGGCCGTCCTCGCGGCCGCCGACGACCTCTTCGCCCGCTCCGACAGCCCCGAGGAGGTCACCATGGCCGACATCGCGGCAGCGGCCGGCGTCGGCAAGGGAACGCTCTTCCGTGCCTTCGGCGACCGTGCCGGGCTGCTCCGCGCGCTGTACGAGGCGCGGCTCGAACCGGTCAGGGAGGCCGTCGAAACCGGTCCGCCGCCCTTGGGGCCCGCCACCCCGCCGCACCAGCGCGTACCCGCCCTGCTGGACGCCGTGCTGTGCTTCAAACTCGACAACCGCCGCCTCGCGCTGGCCCTGGAAGAGGACGGAAGCGGCAGTCCGTACCAGGCGGAGCACTACACGCGATGGCACCGCCTGCTCCGGTCCGTGCTGGAGCAGATCCCCGGTCTGACCGACAGCGACTACCTCGCCCACGCCCTGCTCGCCGCCACCCGGGCCGACCTCGTCGAGCACCTGGCCGGCCGGGAGAGGCTGCCACGCGACACCATGCGGGCGCACCTGGCGCACCTCACCGCCAGAGTCCTGGGCTCCGGCCCACTAACGGCACCGGCCACCGAGAACTGATCGAGGACCGGGCAGCCCCTTGGCGAGCGGGGCCTCCCGCCCGGTCGATGCCGGGCGGATCATCCCTGCCGCACCGGCACCACCACCATCTCCGCGACATTGACGTGCGGCGGCGCCGACACCGCGAAGGCGATGGCCTCGGCGACGTCCTCGGCGGCCAGGGCCCCGCGCCGGAGCGCAGGCGGGTCAGGGCATTGCGCATCCCGGTGTCCCGCATGTCCGTCCCGAGTTCGGTGCCGGTCACGCCCGGCTCGATGTTCTTCACGCGGACACCGCGCGGCCCGAGTCCGGCACGCAGGTTCCGGGTGAGATGGGCGACGGCCGCCTTGGTGGCGCAGTAGACGGACCAGTCGGGAAAGAGGGCGTGCCCGCCCACGGAGCCGATGTGGACGAGGTCCGCCGGGCCGTCGCGGGCGCCCGCGGCGAGCCTCGTTGCGTCTGCTGCTGGGGAAGGCCGCGTACGACATCGCGACTGCGGCTCGACACGCTCCGGGCCGGCTTCGACACTTGGTGGGACGTCACCGTCGGCGCCGTACCCGGCCGCCTGCCCGAGGCCAAGGCGGGAGGAAGGCCGTCGGGCCGGTAGCGGACTCTGGCGTGGATACGTTCCCCTGCCGGCCGAGGATGCTGCGGAACTCCCATACGTCCGCTGCCCGCGCTCTTTGCGGTTTCCGCAAAGAGCGTTGCCGGCAGGCCGGGAGCGGGGGCACGTTGGCGGCGGAGGTGCTCACGATGACCCGGAATACTCAGTTCGACGCCCAGCACTGGGACGAGATGTACCGCAGCCGCGACCAGGTGTTCAGCGGCAACCCCAACGGCGTGCTCGTCGCCGAGTTCGACGACATGCCACCGGGCCGAGCGCTCGACGTCGGATGCGGAGAAGGCGCCGACGCGCTCTGGCTCGCCCGGCGCGGCTGGCACGTCACCGCGGTCGACATCTCCGAGGTCGCCCTGCGGCGCGCTACCGCCGCTGCCACGGACGTCCAGGACCGTGTGTCCTGGACACGGGCCGACCTCCTCACCACGCCGCCCCGGGCAGGCGCCTTCGACCTGGTGTCCGTCCAGTACTTCCCGCTCGAACGCCGGCCGGGCCACGCCGCGTTGCGCGGCCTGCTGGACGCCGTCGTCCCCGGCGGCACGCTGCTCCTCGTCACCCACGCCCTCGCGGATCTCGCAGGGCGTCAGGAGGAGGGCTTCGACCCCGACGACTACTACTGGCCCGCCGACATCGCCCCACTCCTCGGACCCGCCTGGGAGATCCTCGTCAACGAGACCCGTCCACGCGTCGCCCCGCCCCCCGTCGGCACCCACCACACCCGCGACAGTGTCCTGCGAGCGCGACGCCTGCCGTGACGAGAGCACCTGGAGGCGCGGTGACCGCCCTGACCGATCTGGACGCGACGGAACTGGCACGGCGTGTACGGGCACGCGAGGTGTCCTCTCGCGAGGTGGTGCGGGCTCATCTCGATCGCATCGCGGCCGTCGATCCGGACGTACGCGCCGTGCTCACCCTGCTCGGTGAACAGGCCCTGACCGCGGCGGACGAGGCCGACTCCGCCGTGGCGCGCGGCGACGATCTCGGTCCGCTGCACGGCGTTCCCTTCACGATCAAGGACTCGTTCGACACGGCGGGCGTGGTGACCACGCGGGGATCGCGGCTGTTCGCCCACCACGTTCCGGCGGAGGACGCGACCGCCGTGGCGCGGATGCGTGCCGCGGGTGCCATCCCGCTCGCCAAGACGAGCCTGCCGGAGTTCTCCTACTGGACGGAGACCGACAACCTCCTGGTGGGCGCCACTCGCAACCCCTGGGACCCGCGGCGGACTCCGGGCGGGTCCAGCGGGGGCGAGGCGGCGGCGATCGCGGCCGGTATGTCACCGCTCGGCCTGGGCAGTGACGTGGCCATCTCGGTCCGTGGCCCCGCTCATTTCACGGGCATCGTCGCCCTGAAGGCCACACACGGCCGCATCCCGTACACAGGGCACTGGCCGCCGGTACTGCGTCGCTACTGGCACGTCGGCCCCATGGCCCGCACCGTCCGGGACATCGCGACCGCGTACCGGATCCTCGCCGGCTCCGACGGCACCGACGGCTACGCGATCAGACCCCCTGACAGCCCTCGCGGCCCGGCCGACGGTCGGCCGTGGCGCGTCGGTGTGCTGCTGGCGCCGGGGTTCGGCCCGGTCGACACCGACGTCGCGGCCACCGTCCGATCCGCGTCCGACGCCCTCACCGCGTCGGGTCTCACCGTCGAGGCGGTCCGCGTCCCCGTCCTGGAGGAGCACAACGCGACGCGCCTCAGTGCCACCCTCTACACCGCCGAAATCCTCCCGTTCCTGCGGACGTTGACCGCAGGACACGAAGACGTCCTGCACCCGGTCTCGCGCGCCACCCTGCGGGCCAGGGAACCGTCGCCTGACGCCGTCGCCGACGCACAGCAGGTCGTCGAGCGCATGCGGGACGAGTTCGCGGCCTGCTTCGGCCGGTACGACGCGCTGCTGTGCCCCGTGGTGACGTTCCCGGCGCCGCTGCCGGCCCAGTCAAGCCACCTCGTCGACGGGGTCGAGATCCCGGCCCGGGACGTCATGCGGGCCACCGTGCCGTTCAATCTCACCGGTCTGCCGGCGCTGTCGCTCCCGTTCGGCGCGACCGCGGACGGCCTGCCGATCGGCGTCCAGCTCGTCACCACCTGGTACGCCGAGGATGTGCTGCTCCGTCTGGCGGCACTCCTGGAGTCCGCGAGCCCGGTCCGCGAACGCCGCCCACCCGGCACGTGAACAAGCCAAAGGCGCTCCGACCTCTGGCGAGCCTCCACCGCGCGAGCAATGATTGAACAATGAACTAAATGTGGAGGGGGATTCGGATGAGCATGGCCCTCGTGCGCAACCCGGGCGAAGGCACCTTCTACCGCTACTACGACAGCGTCCAGGAGCAGGTCGTGTCGGCCTCCGAGACGCAAGGGGTGGTCAGCGTCCTGCGGCTGACCATGCGCCAGGCGGACGCGCCGCCGCTGCACACCCACAGCCGTGAGGACGAGAGCTGGGTGGTCCTGTCCGGCCGCGTCCGGTTCTGGGTCGGCTCGACCTCACTCGACGACTGCGACGTCCACGACGCCGAGCCGGGCGCCTACGTCTTCGGCCCTCGGTCGGTTCCCCATACCTTCCAGCCGCTCACCACGACGGCGGGCATGCTGGTCATCAACAATCCAGGCACCATCGAAGGCTACTTCCGGTCGATCGGCCCCGCCGACGCGCGACAGGACACGGACCACGCCGACTTGCTGGCCCGGTACGGGGTGACACTCCTGGACGCCCCGCCGACGCGGCCGCGTCCGTCGTAGTGCGCGTCCGTCGGTAGGTGCGCGGATGTCAGCCGGCGAAGTCGGCGGGATCAAGCGCCACCTGCTGGTCGACACCCTGGCCTGACTCCGCTTTTTTTTCCGCGCCATTGGGCTGTCGAGCGGTCGTTTGCCTGGCTGGGGCGCTGCCGCCGTCTCTCGAAGAACTCACGAGTATCCGCGCGTCACGAGTATCCGCGCGTCAACCCGGAGAACTCCATCTACCTCGCCGACCTCCACGAGCCCCGCCATGTCTCGATCACGCATCTTTCATGGCCATGACACCCACCGGGTGTGAAGATCTCCCTCGCATTAATGACCTATCGATGGAGATGTGATGAGGGACTTCCGTGTCGGCGAGAAGATGGCCGCCTGCGCTGCCTCATTCGCGGCAGTGGCGGCTGTGATGGTCCAGGACAAGCAGATCGCCGAGAACAAGAGCCGGCTGACCGGCATCAAGGAGCAGCGCGGCAAGGAAATCGCGGCCGCGCGCAAGCAGATGACGGCTTCCGCCCGGTGAAGGCCGGTGCAGTAGTGCCCGGATCGAGGATGATCCGGGCACTGTGCCTGATGGCGGCGTGTGCGCTGGCCGCCGGGTGTACGGACGACGCCGCCGGCAAGGCCCCCGCGTCGCAGCGGCCGGTGACTCCGAGCGCCGAGCAGAGCAGTCCGCGAGTGCGCCCATCGCCTGTGCCCTCGGTGCACTCCGAAGGCCGTACGCGTGTGCTGGAGTACGGAGACCTGACCGTGCGTGCCACGCCGGAGAACAACGGTGTGCGTACCGAGATCGAGGTAACCAATACCAACGAGCGGAAAGCGACGTACTCAGTCCAGATCAGCATCGCTGACGGTAAGGGCTGGACCGCGTACGACCGGTTCTGGCTCCAGGATGTCCCTCCCGGAAAGACCGGACGGGACGATGCGGTGATCGGCTCGGAGGACATGGGCCCGGTTCCGCAGATTCCGAAGATCTACGTCGATGAGTTCACTCCCATCGTCGACCGGAAATAGCAAAGGGAGCGCTTCTTACTGTGCGTAAAAGACAGAGGCAACGCGCGGTGGTGATAGCGGCGGCGACTGCGCTTCTCGCCTCGTCACTGTCCATCTCCGCGCAGGCTCAGGGACCGAAGGTTCCCGACAATGCCGTGCAAGGTGGGTGAAGAAACAGGTGTGGTGCCGACGGAACCCGTCGGCACCACACCTGTTTCGGCCGTCAGGACCACTCGATCACGCCGTCCGTCACCGACACGGTACGTCCCCAGAAGGGGAGTTCCGGCTCGTTCTGCGTGCCATGGAGGGCGGCGGCGAGGGCGTGCAGCAGTCGCGCCATCGAAGGGGCACAAGGGCGCGGATAATCCGTTTCCGTGTACTTCAGGACCGGGTGCACGGCGGTGATGTCCGCTTCGGAGGCCGGGGTATTGAGCGGTGCGACGAGTGGCTGGGATCGAATCCACTGTGATATGCGCTGAATGGATTGATCCAGCGGTTCTATGGTGGTCATTGGGTCCTCGCGTCGGCGGCAGCTCCTGTCAGATGTCCCGGAAGATCTCGATCTGCGCCCCGATCGAGTTCAGCCGCTCCGCCAGGTCCTCGTAACCCCGGTTGATGACATACACGTTGCGCAGCACCGACGTGCCCTCGGCCGCCATCATCGCCAGGAGGACGACCACGGCGGGGCGCAGGGCGGGCGGGCACATCATCTCGGCGGCGCGCCAGCGGGTCGGGCCTTCCACCAGGACGCGGTGGGGGTCGAGCAACTGGAGCCGGCCGCCGAGGCGGTTGAGGTCCGTCAGGTAGATCGCGCGGTTGTCGTAGACCCAGTCGTGGATGAGGGTCTTGCCCTGGGCGACCGCCGCGATCGCCGCGAAGAACGGGACGTTGTCGATGTTCAGGCCGGGGAACGGCATGGGGTGGATCTTGTCGATCGGCGCCTCCAGCTTGGAGGGCCGGACGGTCAGGTCCACCAGCCGGGTACGGCCGTTGTCGGCGAAGTACTCGGGCGTGCGGTCGTGGTCGAGGCCCATCTCCTCCAGCACGGCCAGCTCGATCTCCAGGAACTCGATCGGCACCCGGCGCACCGTCAGCTCCGACTCGGTGACCACGGCCGCCGCGACCAGGCTCATCGCCTCGACCGGGTCCTCGGAGGGGGAGTAGTCCACGTCGACGTCGATGGTCGGCACGCCGTGCACGGTGAGCGTGGTGGTGCCGATGCCGTCGACCTTGACGCCGAGGGCCTCCAGGAAGAAGCACAGGTCCTGGACCATGTAGTTGGAGGAGGCGTTGCGGATGACGGTGATGCCGTCGTGCCGGGCGGCGGCCAGCAGCGCGTTCTCGGTCACCGTGTCGCCGCGCTCGGTCAGCACGATCGGGCGGTCGGGGCGGACCGAGCGGTCGACCACCGCGTGGTACTGGCCCTCGGTGGCGGCGATGTCGAGACCGAACCGGCGCAGCGCGATCATGTGGGGCTCGACCGTGCGCGTACCGAGGTCGCAGCCGCCGGCGTAGGGCAGCTTGAAGTGGTCCATGCGGTGCAGCAGCGGACCGAGGAACATGATGATGGAGCGGGTGCGGCGGGCCGCGTCCGCGTCGATCGACGCCAGGTCCAGCTCGGCCGACGGGACGATCTCCAGGTCGACACCGTCGTTGATCCACCGGGTGCGCACGCCGATCGAGCCCAGCACCTCCAGGAGGCGGTACACCTCCTCGATGCGGGCGACGCGGCGCAGCACCGTGCGCCCCTGGTTGAGCAGTGAGGCGCACAGCAGCGCGACACACGCGTTCTTGCTCGTCTTCACGTCGATGGCGCCGGAGAGACGGCGCCCGCCGACCACCCGCAGGTGCATCGGACCGGCGTAGCCGAGGGACACGATCTCGCTGTCGAGGGCCTCCCCGATGCGCGCGATCATCTCAAGGCTGATGTTCTGGTTGCCGCGCTCGATCCGGTTCACGGCACTCTGGCTGGTTCCGAGCGCCTCGGCCAGCTGCGACTGAGTCCAGCCCCGGTGCTGCCGGGCGTCACGGATGAGCTTGCCGATGCGTACGAGGTAGTCGTCTGCCATGCGGTTGAGGTTATCTCAGATATGAGATGGCACCCGATCGGGGGGTCCATTCGGGTGACGGGAAGTCAATCCTCCCCGGTGGATTCAGGGTCGGCGACTCGTGCGCGTGCGTCGCCATCCGAAAGGTCCGGGCAAATCCATCGATGTCGTACGACGTCCCGTACTGCTGCGGGTGTATCGGGGGCCGTTCTTCCCGCCGCCGGTCGTGATGGACCAGGAGCGCTTGTTGATGTTCAGGCGCACCCCCGGAAGGATCCGGAAACTCTTGCGGAACGTGAGCGGCATGCCTGTCTCCTCTCCGTTCGTGGCGTGGCTACCTGGTTCGGATACCCCGGAGAGGGGCGTGCATGACCGCATGGCGGACGCCGGGGCATGACCAACCGCGCCCGGTGTACTAGAGTTATCTCGACATCGAGATATCTGCCGAGGAGCACCGCAGACGCAAGCCGTCAACGAGTCCAACGGTAAGGGTTACCTAACTTAGCCTTACCTTAGCGGATCGGTCGAGAGGCCGTGGCGGCAGGATCGTGGTGGTACGCGCACATCAATGAAGGAGACTGTCGTGTCGGCGAACAGCTTCGACGCCCGCAGCACGCTGCAGGTGGGCGACGAGTCGTACGAGATCTTCCGGCTGGACAAGGTCGAGGGCGCCGCGCGCCTCCCCTACAGCCTGAAGGTGCTGCTGGAGAACCTCCTCCGCACCGAGGACGGCGCGAACATCACCGCCGACCACATCCGCGCCCTCGGCGGCTGGGACTCGCAGGCCCAGCCGTCGCAGGAGATCCAGTTCACGCCGGCCCGCGTGATCATGCAGGACTTCACGGGCGTTCCCTGTGTCGTGGACCTCGCGACCATGCGTGAGGCCGTGAAGGAGCTGGGCGGCGACCCGGCGAAGATCAACCCGCTGGCGCCGGCCGAGCTGGTCATCGACCACTCCGTCATCGCCGACAAGTTCGGCACGAACGAGGCCTTCGCGCAGAACGTCGAGCTGGAGTACGGCCGCAACCGCGAGCGCTACCAGTTCCTGCGCTGGGGCCAGACCGCGTTCGACGAGTTCAAGGTCGTCCCGCCCGGCACCGGCATCGTCCACCAGGTGAACATCGAGCACCTGGCCCGGACCGTGATGGTCCGCAACGGCCAGGCGTACCCCGACACCCTCGTCGGCACCGACTCGCACACCACCATGGTCAACGGCCTCGGCGTGCTGGGCTGGGGCGTCGGCGGCATCGAGGCCGAGGCCGCCATGCTCGGCCAGCCGGTCTCCATGCTCATCCCGCGCGTCGTCGGCTTCAAGCTCACCGGTGAGCTCACGCCCGGCACCACCGCCACCGACCTCGTGCTGACCATCACCGAGATGCTGCGCAAGCACGGTGTCGTCGGCAAGTTCGTCGAGTTCTACGGCGAGGGCGTCGCCGCCACCTCGCTCGCCAACCGCGCCACCATCGGCAACATGTCGCCGGAGTTCGGCTCCACCGCCGCGATCTTCCCGATCGACGACGAGACCATCAAGTACCTCAAGCTCACCGGCCGCTCCGAGCAGCAGCTCGCGCTCGTCGAGGCGTACGCCAAGGAGCAGGGCCTCTGGCTTGACCCGAAGGCCGAGCCGGACTTCTCCGAGAAGCTGGAGCTCGACCTGTCGACGGTCGTGCCGTCCATCGCCGGCCCGAAGCGTCCGCAGGACCGCATCGTCCTCGCCGAGGCCGCCCAGCAGTTCGCGAAGGACGTCCTCAACTACGTCGAGGTTCCCGTGGCCCAGCAGGCCGCCGCCTCGGCCTCCCCGGTCGACGAGGCGAGCGACGAGTCCTTCCCGGCCTCCGACGCCCCGGCCTACGGCAGCCAGGAGAACGGCGCCGGCGCCCCGCAGCACGCCGGCGGCACCGGTGCCGCCGTCCCGTCGAACCCGGTCACCGTCACCGCCCCCGACGGCTCGACGTACGAGATCGACCACGGCGCCGTGACGGTCGCGGCCATCACCTCCTGCACCAACACCTCCAACCCGTACGTCATGGTCGCCGCCGCCCTGGTGGCCAAGAAGGCGGTGGAGAAGGGCCTGACCCGCAAGCCGTGGGTCAAGACCACGCTCGCCCCGGGCTCCAAGGTCGTCACCGACTACTTCGAGAAGGCGGGCCTGACCCCCTACCTCGACAAGGTCGGCTTCAACCTCGTCGGCTACGGCTGCACCACCTGCATCGGAAACTCCGGCCCGCTGCCGGAGGAGGTCTCCAAGGCGGTCAACGACAACGACCTCGCGGTCACCTCGGTCCTCTCCGGCAACCGGAACTTCGAGGGCCGTATCAACCCCGACGTCAAGATGAACTACCTGGCGTCCCCGCCGCTGGTCGTCGCCTACGCGCTCGCCGGCTCCATGAAGGTGGACATCACCCGTGAAGCCCTGGGCACCGACCAGGACGGCAACCCGGTCTTCCTGAAGGACATCTGGCCCTCCGAGGCCGAGGTGAACGACGTCGTCGCCAACGCCATCGGCGAGGACATGTTCGCCAAGTCCTACTCGGACGTCTTCGCGGGCGACGCCCAGTGGCAGGCGCTGCCGATCCCGACCGGCAACACCTTCGAGTGGGACCCGCAGTCGACGTACGTCCGCAAGCCCCCGTACTTCGAGGGCATGACGATGGAGACCACCCCGGTCTCCGACATCTCCGGCGCCCGCGTGCTGGCCAAGCTGGGCGACTCGGTCACCACCGACCACATCTCCCCGGCCGGTGCCATCAAGGCCGACACCCCGGCCGGCAAGTACCTCACGGAGCACGGCGTCGAGCGCCGCGACTTCAACAGCTACGGCTCCCGCCGCGGCAACCACGAGGTCATGATCCGCGGTACGTTCGCCAACATCCGCCTGCGCAACCAGATCGCGCCGGGCACCGAGGGCGGCTACACGCGTGACTTCACGCAGGAGGACGGCCCGGTCTCCTTCATCTACGACGCCTCGCAGAACTACCAGGCCGCCGGCATCCCGCTGGTCGTCCTGGCCGGCAAGGAGTACGGCTCCGGCTCGTCCCGCGACTGGGCCGCCAAGGGCACCGCGCTGCTGGGCGTCAAGGCCGTCATCGCCGAGTCCTACGAGCGCATCCACCGCTCGAACCTCATCGGCATGGGCGTCCTGCCGCTGCAGTTCCCGGAGGGCCAGTCCGCCGAGTCCCTCGGCCTGACCGGTGAGGAGACCTTCTCGATCTCCGGCGTCACCGAGCTCAACGAGGGCACCACCCCGCGCACGGTGAAGGTCACCACCGACACCGGCGTCGAGTTCGACGCGGTCGTCCGCATCGACACCCCCGGTGAGGCGGACTACTACCGCAACGGCGGCATCATGCAGTACGTGCTGCGCAGCCTGATCCGCAAGTAAGCGGACCGGCAAGGCCGTTCACGGCAGTTCGAGGGCCGCGTTCCCGGATGACCGGGGGCGCGGCCCGCGCCGTTGACGCCGGGCGGGTGGCCGACGGCACGGGGGCATCGCCCGCGCTCCGAGAGGAGACGGAGGGTGAACCGCCCGTGCCGGCCGAGCGTTGGGGCTTTCCGAGCGGGCGTGACCGCCGGGTCACTCGCCCCGGTACTTCGCCGCCGCGGCCTGAGCGAGGTCCTGCGACTTGTCCAGGGCCGTGTCCACCGACTGGTGCCCGGCGATGGCCGCGGCGATCTGCTCGGAGACCGCCGTGCCGAGCACGGCGAACTCGGGAATGCCCAGGAAGCCGATGCCGGTGTAGGGGCGGGGGGCGACACCGGGGTTCTTCGGGTCGGCGGAGTCGGTCGCCGCCGTGTACTCCTGCCGGTACCAGGCACCGGCCGCCTGCTGGTACTCGGGGTTGGCGTAGAGCGACTTGCGGTTCCCGGCGGGCGCCGCGGTCCAGCCCACCTCCTGCCCGACCAGCTCCTGGTACTCCTTGGAGGAGGCCCAGGAGATGAACTCCCAGGCGGCGTCCTTGTTGTCGGAGGCCTGCTGGATGCCCCACGCCCAGGTCCACAGCCAGCCGGCCTTCTCGGTCCGGTCGTGCGGGGCCGGGACGTAGCCGACCTTGCCCTTGACCGAGGAACCGTCGGCCTCGATCGACGAGGCCAGCGACGTGGCGTCGTACATCATGGCGCACTTGCCCGCGACGAACCTGTCGAGGATCTCCAGCACCCCCATCCGTTCGGCGCCGGGCTGGCCGTGGGAGCTGAGCAGGTCGACGTAGAAGCCGACGGCCTTCTTGAACTCGGGTGAGGTCAGGCGCGCGTTCCAGTCCATGTCGTACCAGGCGCCGCCGAAGGTGTTGACGACCGTGTTGATCGGGGCGAGGTTCTGGCCCCAGCCGGGCAGGCCGCGCAGGCAGATGCCGCTCGCGCCGTCGGTGCCGTCGACCCGGGCGGCGAGGCCGGCGACCTGCTGCCAGGTCGGGTTCGGCGGCATGGTCAGCCCGTCCTTGCGGAAGAGGTCCTTGCGGTACATCAGGAAGGATCCCTCGCCGTAGAACGGCTCGGCGTAGAGCCTGCCGTCCTCGCCGGTCAGCGAGGACACCAGGTTGGGGAAGACGTCGTCCTGGTCGAAGTCCTTGTCGGCCTTCACATAGGAATCCAGCGGGGCGAGCCAGCCGTTGTCCGAGTAGATCGGCACCTCGTAGGCGCTCACGCTCGCCACGTCGTGGGTGCCGGCCTGAGTCGCGAACTCGCGGTTCATCCGCACCCGCGCCTCGTTCTCCGGCAGCACGGTGTAGTCGACCGTGATGCCGGTCTCCGCGGTGAAGTACTTCTTCGTGAGCTTCTTCAGGGTCTGGATCTGGGGCACGTCCGTGGCGAGCACGCTGAGGTCGGCCTGCTCGCCGCCGGGTGGGTCCGTGTCACCGCATCCGGCGAGGACCAGGCCTGCGACGGCCGTGGCGGCCACGGCCGCCCGGACGAGGCGGCTGCGTTTCATGGCACTCCGGCCCCTACCCATCTTTGCCGTTTCTTAGGCATTTCGGGATAAATGCATGACTCAGGGACGGCCCCGCCGGGCCGCCGCGCGTCTGGAGAGCGCGTCGGCCGCGACGGCGGCCAGCAGCACCCCGCCCGTGATCATGAACTGCACGGCGTCCTCCACTCCCAGCAGCCCCATGCCCGAGGCGATCGACTGGATGACCAGCACACCGAGCAGCACGGACCAGGGCGAGCCCCGCCCCCCGAACAGGCTCGTACCGCCGATGACGGCGGCCGCGATCGCGTTGATCAGCAGCATCCCGGAGCCGGCCGCACGAGCCGTCGTGGGGCTCGCCGAGGTCAGGCCCGAGGCCACGAACAGCCCGCCGATCGCGGCCAGCGTCCCCGACACCATGAACATCGCGACCCGTACCCGCTCCACGGAGATGCCCGCCCGCCGCGCCGCCTCGACCCCGCCGCCGAGCGCGTACACCCGCCGCCCGTAGCGGGTGCGGCGCAGCACGTAGTCCGAGACGACGAGGACCACCAGGAAGATCAGCAGCGCGAGCGGCAGCCCCTGGAACCGGTTGAGCGTGTGGGCCGCGGCGAAGGCGAGCACCGCGAGGAGACCGGTGCGCACCCCGATCTCGCTCGCCGGCCGGTACGGCATGCCGGCGGCCCGGTGCCGGGCGCGCTTGCGGTGGGCGGCCAGGAAGTACCCGGCCGTGCCGAGCGCCGCCACCGCGTAGGCCGCCACGGCGTCACCGAAGTGCCGGCTGGTCAGGGAGGCGACCAGGCCCTCCTCGTCGATGTTGATGGTGCCGCTCGCGCCCAGCAGGTCGAGCGTCAGGCCGTTCCAGATCAGCAGCCCCGCGAGGGTCACGACGAACGCGGGCACGCCGAGCCACGCGAAGAACACCCCGTGGAAGGCGCCCACCGCCATGCCCGCGGCGATCGCCACGATCACCGCCATCCACTCCGGCATCCCGTGGTTCACGTTCAGCACGGCGAACGCGGCCCCCGCCAGGCCGCTGACCGAACCGACCGACAGATCGATCTCCCTGATCAGCAGCACGAACACGATGCCGACGGCGACCAGACCGGTCCCGACGATGTCCACGCTCAGGTTGGACAGGTTGCGCGGCGAGAGGAACTTGTCGTCCAGCGCCTGGAAGACGATCCAGATCACGATCAGCCCGGCGACCACCAGCAGCGGCCCGCGCTCGGCGTCCCGCACACTGCCGCGCATCTCCACGGCGTAGTCGCGCAGACTGCCGGGCCAGCCACGGGTGCGCGGCCCGCGGCCGGATGCGACCGGCCCGGCGCCGCCGCCCGTGCCGGCGGTTCCGCCGCCCCGGTGCGGCCCGCCCCCCGTCACGGCCACGCCTCCTCGTCGCCCTTCGTACGATGCGCCACGGCGTTGTCCGCCGCCCCGGTGACGGACGAGATGATCTGCTCCTGCGTCACGGTACTGACGTCGAACAGACCGTTGTTGCGGCCCAGCCGCAGCACGGCGACCCGGTCCGCGACGGCCTTGATGTCGCCCATGTTGTGACTGATGAGGATGATCGCCATACCGCGGTCGCGCACCTCCTCGATGAGGTCGAGCAGATGGCTGGTCTGCTCGACGCCCAGGGCGGCGGTGGGCTCGTCGAGCAGCAGGACCTTGGGCGCGCCCATGAGCGAGCGGGAGATCGCGACGGCCTGCCGCTGCCCGGCGGACAGCGCCGCGACCGGCATGCGCACGTCGGGGATACGGATCGACAGGGTCCGCATCAGATCGCGGGCGCGGCGCTCCATCTCCACCTCGTCGAGGATGCCCACCCGGTCGATCTCCCGGCCGAGGAAGAGATTGCCCACGACGTCCAGGTTGTCGCACATGGCGAGGTCCTGGTAGACGGTCGCGATGCCCAGGGCGTGGGCGTCGTGCGGGCGTTTGATCTGCACGAGCCGCCCCTCCCACTCGATGACGCCCCGGTCGGCGGGGCTGACGCCCGAGATCACCTTGATCAGCGTGGACTTGCCGGCGCCGTTGTCGCCCGCCAGGGCCACGACCTCACCGGCCCGGACCTGGAGGTCGACGTCCACGAGCGCCTGCACGCCGCCGAACCGCTTGGAGATGCCGCGCAAGGCCAGTACGGGTGGATGGGCCACGGTCGATCACCTCCCTCACCGGGTGAGCCCGATCCGGTCGCAGGCCGACCGGAGCTTCGGGGTGCAGATCTGGTCGATCGTGTAGATGCCGTCCCGGACGAGCGTGTGCCCGATGGTCTCGGCCGTCACGGAGACCGGGTCGAGCAGCACCGCCGGGACGTCCCTTGTGGTGGGGCTGTCCACGGTCGACGTGACGAGGGCGTCGAGGTCGTTGCCGCGTGCCAGGGCGACGGCCATGGCGGAGGCCGCCTCGGTCTCCTGCCGGAAGGGCTTGTAGACGGTCATGTACTGCTCGCCCTTGACGATGCGCCGCACGGCGTCGAGGTCGGCGTCCTGGCCGGTGACCGGGGGCAGCGGCGAGACGCGGGCGCTCTTGAGCGCCGCGATGACGCCGGAGGCGATCGAGTCGTTGGCCGCGAGCACGCCGTCGATCTGGTTCGGTCCGAGGGCGTTGATCGCGCCGGACATGTGATCGTGCGCGTTCTCCGTGCGCCAGCCGAGGGTGTCGTACGACTTGAGGATCCGCACCCGGTCCTGGAGCACCGACCGGGCGCCGCCCTCGTACCAGGCGGCGTTGGGGCTGGAGGGGTCGCCGTTCACCATGACGACGCCGCCGCCGTCGGCCCTGGCACCCATGCCCTTCAGCAGCGCCTCGCCCTGGAGTCTGCCGACCCGGCCGCCGTCGAAAGTGACGAAACCGGAGATCGGGCCCTCGGCGAGCCGGTCGTAGGCGACGACCGGGATGCCCGCGCGGTCCGCCGCGCGCACCGAGGAGCGCAGCGCCTTCGGGTCGACGACGTCCAGGATGAGGACGGACACACCCCGGGTGATCATGGAGTTCATCTGTTGCCGCTGGCTCGCCGCGTCGTTCTCCGCGTTGGCGTACAGGACCCGGCAGTCGGCGCACAGCTCCTTCACCCGCTTCTCGATCAGGGGCTTGTCGGACTGCTCCCAGCGAGGTACCGCGCGGCTCGGCAGCAGCAGCCCGACGGTGAGCCCGCCCTCGCCCTGCCCGCCGTCCTCGGCACAGCCGGCCAGGGCCACCGCCATGACGACCGCGACGAGCCCGGCGCCCAGCCGCCACCTACGGCTCCTCATCCCGGACCTCCCTCCTGGTCCCGGCCGCGTCCCCGGGGGTTGCTCCGGTCCGGGGCGCGGCGCCGACCTGGGGCTCGGCCCTCGCTGGGGTCCGGGTCCGGGTTCGGGTCCGGGTCCGGGAACGGGTTCGGGTGCGGGGTTTGGCGGGCTGGGCCTTCGCTCGGGTCCGGGTCCGGGGTCGGGTGCGAGGTTTGGCGGGCTCGGCCTTCGCTCGGGTTCGGGTCCGGGGTTTGGCGGGCTGGGCCTTCGCTCGCGTCCGGGGTCTGGCGGGCTCGGCCCTCGCTCGCGTCCGGGTCCGGGGTTCGGCCGGTTTGGCCTTCGCGCGTGCTCGGGTCGGGGTCCGGGTTCCGGTGTCGGCTCCGGGACTGATCGCGATCATGGCTTCGGCCCGAGCCCCGGGCTTCGTTCCTGTCCGGGATTTGGCCCCTGTCCGCGTCCGGGTTTCGGTCCGGGCTCCGGGTCGGGCCGGGGGCCCGGGTCTTGTTCCCGTCCGGGGTCTGGCCCTCGTCCGGGCCCGGGCCCGGTCGAAGGCCCGGGTTCCGGTCTCGGCTCCGGGTTCGGCCGGAGGCTCTGCCTGCGCTGCGGTCGCGGATCCGGCCCATGCCCCAACTCCGGTTGCGGCCGATGCCCCAGCCCCGGCCGGGCTCCCGTTCCTCCTCGGGCTCGACCCACGGTTCCGCTTCCGGCGTCGGCTCCGCCTCCGGCTCCCGGTCCGCTTCCTGCTCCTGGCGTGACACGACGATCTCGCTCCACACCTGCTTGCCGCCGCCGACCGGCACCGATCCCCAGGCCGCCGACAGCGCCTCGACCAGGAAGAGCCCCCGGCCGCCGGTCGACTCCCAGTCCACGACCACCGGCTTGGCCGGCGCCCGCGGCGAGGAGTCGCTCACGGTCACCCGCAGCCGGTCCGCCGCCAGGGTCAGGTCCAGCCGGAGCGCACCCTGCGTGTGCACCAGCGCGTTCGTGACCAGTTCGGACACCACCAGCAGAACGGTGTCGGCCTCGTCCACGACGTCCCACGAACGCAGCGTGCGCGCGCTGAACCGGCGGGCGTGCATGACCGCGTCCGGCAGCCGCCACACCACCCAGCCCGCCCGCACCGGCCGCACCCGCATCCCGTCGTAGCGCAGCAGCAGCAACGCCACGTCGTCCTCTCGGCGGCCGGCCTCGCCGAGCAGGTCGTCGGCCATCCGCCCCGGGTCGGAGGGATCGGCCGCGGCGAGCGCTTCGCGCACGATCCGCATGCCCTCGTCCACGTCCAGCTCGGCCGACTCGACCAGCCCGTCCGTCACCAGCGCGAGCACCGAGCCGGGCGCCAGCGCCGACGCCGTCAGCGGGAACTCCGCGTCCTCCAGCACGCCCAGCGGAAGCCCGCCCTCGACCGCGATCTCCTCCGTGCCGCCGTCGGGATGACGCACCAGCGGGGACAGGTGCCCGGCCCGCACGAACAGCGCGTTGCCCTCCTCCATGTCCAGCTCGACGTAGCAGCACGTGGCGAACAGGTCGGTCTCCATGCCGACGAGCAGCCGGTTGGCGTGCGCGACCACCACGTCCGGCGGATGACCCTCCACGGCGTAGGCCCGGACCGCCGTGCGCATCTGGCCCATGATCGTCGCGGCTCCGGCGCTGTGCCCCTGCACATCACCGATGACCAGGGCCACCTTCCCCTCCGACAGCGCGATCACGTCGTACCAGTCGCCGCCCACCTGGAGCCCGCGCCGGGCGGGCAGATAACGGGCCACGGCGATGCCCCCGGGCAACTGGGGGAGACGGCGCGGCAGCAGGCTGCGCTGGAGCATCGTCGCGAGTTCCTGCTCGGCGTCGTAGGCGTGCGCGCGGATCAGGGCCTGCCCCACCAGCCCCGCGGTCGCCGTCAGCAGGGCCCGCTCCTCGGGCGCGAACTCGTGCGGCGCGTCCCAGCCGACCAGGCACACCCCGGCCACCCTGCCCTTGGCCGGCAGCGGCAGGACCGCGAGCCCGCCGGGGCCGATCCCCGAGAGTCCGGGTTCCAGCACGGCACCGGCCGGCCACAGGCTCATCCGCCCGTCGCGCAGCGCCGCCTGGAGCGTGGGCAGGGCGGTGACCGGCGCGTCGGGCCACTCCGAGCGCCACTCGGAACGCCACAGTTCCGGCCAGGCACCGGCCCCCGGCGGATCGAGCACGGTGACCGCCAGCCGGTCCTCCAGCAGCTCGGCGAGCGCCACCCGGTCGGCACCCAGCGGCTCGCGCAGCGCGGCGACCACCACGCGGCTGACGTCCCGGACCGTCGTGGCGTCGTCGAGCGCGGCCGTCAGCCACTGGATCCGGGCAACGTCACTGGCGCTCCGGCGCAGCACGGGAGCCGCGGTCACCACACCCAGGACCCGCTCCGGGGACCCGTCGGGCCTCTTCAGCACGCGGCAGTTCAGGCGCAGCCAGCACAGTTCCCCGGTGGCCCGGCGGGTACGGAACTCCAGTTCCCGGCGCCCGGGGGTCTGCGCGGACGGTTCGATGACCGACATCAGGGCCGGGACGTCCTCCGGGACGCTGTAAGAGAGCAGGGTGTCGGTCTTGCCGTCGAAGCCGCCCTCGGGGACGCCCACCAGTTCCAGCAGGGCCGGGTCGGTCTCGACCAGCCCGGTGCCGGGGGTCAGGGCGAAGGAACCGACGCCCAGGGCACGCAGGGCGGAATCCAGCAGGGGGGTGGGGGCGGACCGGTCGGCCTCCCCCCGGAGCCGTCCGGCGACCGCCTCGGCATACCGCTCCAGAAACTCCCGCTGCTCGGCCCCGAACCCC
>NZ_NGFN01000128.1 GCF_002148965.1 Streptomyces swartbergensis
CCCCGGAGTACCACCACCCATGGCATCCCATACCCGCCGTTCCGGGCCCGCACCCCGAGCCCGTGGCGGCGCCAGGCGCCGCCTGCCCCTGCGCCTGCTGCTGCCCCTGCTCGTCCTCGTCGCGCTGATGGCGATGCTCATGCTGCGCGGCTACGTGCACAGCGAGATCCTCGCCGACCACCGGGTCCGGCCGCCCGCCGCCACCGACCAGGTGCCGGAGAAGATCATGAACGGCGGCCCGGTCATCGACACCCGCAGCGGCCGCACGGAGAGCCTGCGCCTGCCCGACCGCCGCCTGGTCCTCACCTTCGACGACGGCCCGGACCCGGTCTGGACGCCGAAGGTCCTGGACGTCCTGAGGAAGCACGACGCGCACGCGGTCTTCTTCGTCACCGGCACCATGGCCTCGCGCTACCCGGACCTGGTCCGGCGCATGGTCGCGGAAGGCCACGAGGTCGGTCTGCACACCTTCAACCACCCCGACCTGTCCTACCAGTCCAAGAAGCGCATCGACTGGGAGCTGTCCCAGAACCAGCTCGCGATCTCGGGCGCGGCGGGCATCCGCACCTCTCTCTTCCGGCCGCCGTACTCCTCCTTCGCCGGCGCCATGGACAACATGTCCTGGCCGGTGACCGAGTACATCGGCGACCGCGGCTACATCACCGTCGTCAACAACACCGACAGCGAGGACTGGCGCAAGCCCGGCGTCGAGGAGATCATCCGCAAGGCCACGCCCAAGGGCGGCAAGGGCGCCATCGTCCTGATGCACGACTCCGGCGGCGACCGCCACCAGACCGTCGAGGCACTGGACCGCATGCTGCCCGACCTGCGCGAGCAGGGATACGAGTTCCACAACCTCACCGAGGCCCTCGACGCCCCGAGCGCGCACTCCCGGGTCACCGGCCTCGAGCAGTGGAAGGGTACGGCGTGGATCTTCCTGGTGCAGGCCTCGGAGCACCTCACCGACGGGCTGGTCGTCGGCCTCGCGATCGTCGGCACTCTCGTCATCGGCCGCTTCGTCCTGATGCTGCTGCTCTCCGGGCTGCACGCACGCCGGGTGCGCCGTCGCGGCTTCAGCTGGGGGCCGCCGATCACCGAACCGGTGTCGGTCCTGGTCCCGGCGTACAACGAGGCCAAGTGCATCGAGAACACGGTCCGTTCCCTCGCCGCCAGTGACCACCCCATCGAGGTCCTCGTCATCGACGACGGCTCCTCCGACGGCACGGCACGGATCGTCGAGGCCATGGACCTGCCCAACGTCCGGGTGGTCCGCCAGCTCAACGCGGGCAAGCCGGCCGCGCTCAACCGCGGTGTGGCCAACGCCCGGTACGACCTGATCGTGATGATGGACGGCGACACGGTCTTCGAACCGTCCACCGTGCGTGAACTGGTGCAGCCCTTCGGCGATCCGCGGGTGGGCGCGGTCGCGGGCAACGCCAAGGTCGGCAACAAGGACACCCTCATCGGCGCCTGGCAGCACATCGAGTACGTGATGGGCTTCAACCTCGACCGCCGGATGTACGACGTCCTGCACTGCATGCCGACGATCCCCGGCGCGGTCGGAGCCTTCCGCCGCAGCGCGCTGGAACGGGTCGGCGGCATGAGCGACGACACGCTCGCCGAGGACACCGACATCACCATGGCCCTGCACCGCGACGGCTGGCGCGTGGTCTACGCGGAGAACGCCCGTGCCTGGACCGAGGCACCCGAGACGGTCCAGCAGCTGTGGTCCCAGCGCTACCGCTGGTCGTACGGCACCATGCAGGCCATCTGGAAACACCGCCGGGCCCTGGTGGACAAGGGTGCCTCGGGCCGCTTCGGCCGCGTGGGCCTGCCCCTGGTGTCCCTCTTCATGGTCGTGGCGCCCCTGCTGGCCCCGCTGATCGACGTGTTCCTCGTCTACGGCCTCGTGTTCGGCCCGACCCAGAAGACGATCATCGCGTGGCTCGGCGTCCTGGCGATCCAGGCGGTCTGCGCGGCCTACGCCTTCCGACTCGACCGTGAGCGCATGACACACCTCATCTCGCTGCCCCTGCAGCAGATCCTCTACCGCCAGCTCATGTACGTCGTCCTGCTCCAGTCCTGGATCACCGCCCTCACCGGCGGCCGGCTGCGCTGGCAGAAGCTGCGGCGCACCGGTGTCGTCGACGCGCCCGGCGGCGGCCCCGTGCCGCGCCAGCGGTCCCAGAGCAGCGGCGAGCGGAGGCCGGTGGCATGACCCACGGAAACCCGATCCCCACGTCATCGGCGGCGTCCGGCCTGCCGGGGCCGCCGTCGTACGGCATCCCGCAGCAGCGCACGACGGACCCCGCAGCCACGGGCGGGACCGCCCCCGACGCGGCGCCGCGCCAGGGCGGCGGCCGTGACCGCTACCTGGACCTCCTTCGCTCGATCGCCCTGGTCCGTGTCGTCGTCTACCACCTGTTCGGCTGGGCGTGGCTGACGGTGCTGTTCCCGTCGATGGGCGTGATGTTCGCGCTGGCGGGCGCCCTGATGGCGCGCTCGCTGAAGCGCCCGGCGCTCGGGGTGATCCGGGGCCGGATCCGCCGGCTCCTGCCTCCGCTCTGGGCGTTCAGCGCGGTGGTGCTGGCGATGATGTTCGCGGGCGGCTGGAACCCGCTGAAGGACCCGGACCACGGCGGCACCTGGGGCCTGATCGACCTGTTCAACTACGTCTTCCCCGTCGGCGCCCCGCCCTTCCCCTGGCACCTCGGCGCCAAGTCCGGCCTGCTGGAGGACACCTGGGCGGTGCAGGCGGCCGGTCCGCTGTGGTACCTGCGGGCCTACCTCTGGTTCGTCATCGCGTCCCCGCTGCTGCTGTGGGCGTTCCGCCGGGCACCGTGGCCGACGCTGCTGGCGCCCCTGGGCCTCACGGCGGTCGTCGGTACGGGCCTGGTGAAGATCCCCGGCGAGACGGGCAACGCGGTGACGGACTTCGCGGTCTACGGCGGCTGCTGGGTCCTGGGCTTCGCCCACCAGGAGGGCCTGCTCAAGCAGATCCCCCGCTACCTGTCGATCTCCTGCGCGGCCCTGCTGATGGCCTTCGGCCTGTGGTGGGCCTCGGGTCACCTGGGGCCCGACGGCTGGGACCTGAACGACATCCCCCTGGCCCAGGCGGCCTGGTCCTTCGGCTTCGTGGTCGTCCTGCTCCAGTACTCTCCGTCCTGGCGCGAACTCCCGGGCCGTCTGGCCAGGTGGGACACGCTCGTGACCCTCTCCAACAACCGTGCCGTCACGATCTACCTCTGGCACAACCTCCTCATCATGGCCACGGTCCCGATCCTCGACCTGCTCTACGAACTGCCGTTCCTCCAGAGCGACAGCGCGGTGTCCGCCCTGGACACCACGTACACGATCTGGATGTTCGTCCTGGTCTGGCCCCTGATCGGCGCGGCGATCCTCGCGTTCGGCTGGGTCGAGGACGTCGCGGCGAAGCGGAAGCCGCGGTTGTGGCCGAACAGTGCGCCTCGGATGAGGGTTCGTGGCAGCCGGAGGCGCTCGGCACCCGGAAGCTGAGCTGCCCCGTCATCGGCGGGAGCGGACGATGAGCGGCCCGTTCCGAGGGCTCCTTTGCGGTCCAGGCGAGAGAACGACAGTGACACAGGCACGGACAGCACAACCGGCCGGAGAGCGCGCGCCGGTCTTCGGGCTGATCACGCCCGAGGACTGGCACCGCGTTCCGCTCCTGCCCGCCGACCGCCGCGAGGCGTCCGTGAGCGCGCTGGTCAAGCGGCAGTTCGCGGGCGTCGACGACCAGCCCGTAGTGCGCCGCAAGGCCGAGGAGCAGCTGCTCGGCACGGCCGAGACCGCCGTCGGACAGGGCGGCGTGGTGCTGTACCTGTCGTTCCTGGAGGCCGGTGGCATCCCGCTGCCGGCGTCCCTGCTGGTCTCCCGCCTGTACGAGAAGTTCGACGGCCTCGACGCCGTCGCCGCCCTGGCCGGTTCCGGCGAGGTCACGCTGGGGAGACCCTGCCCGCCGTGGGGCGCGTGGCCCGGCTCCGGCGGCAGGAGCGGACGAAGCAGTCGCGGATGCTGGGCTCCGAATTCGAGGAACTCGTCAAGGTAGCAACGCCACGACCAGCAGCCAGACGTCGAACACGAGCACCGCCAGCACCTTGCGTGCCGCGGCTCCCGGGCCGACCCGGGGCGTGTGCTCGTTCCCCCGCACCATGCCGAACAGGATCACCGGCAGCATCAGCCCGGTCAGCCCGCCGACCGCGATGCCTCCCACCACCAGGGCGTTGTTCCCGTCGTCGAACGGGACCCCGTTCCCCCGGGGTTTCCCGGTGTGGAAAACTGCCTGAGTTGCGCATGTGAACAACTGTGCCCAGTGGGTCGACGGGGGAGCGGTGGGATGAGTAAGCGGCAGACACAGAAGATGCTGCGGTTGATGGCGAGCGGAGAACCGGTCGAGCTCACCAGCCCGATGGCGTCCGTGAAGAAGCTCGCCCGGCTGGCCTTCGTCGCCCAGCAGTTCGGCTACGAGTACGCGGACGTCCGCCAGAGCACCGGCCGCAACGGCGCGCTCACCATGCTGATCCTGCCCGACCCCAGCCCGCAGGCCCGGGCCCGGGCCGCACAGAACTGGGCGCAGTACCCGGGCGCCGGCGACGGCGTCTCCCTCCCGCCGCTCGTGCCGGACGCCTTCGAGCTCCTCAAGGCCCGCATCAACTTCGACCTCACCGGTAAGAACGCCGAGAAGCGCATGGGCTACGCGGCCCTCGGCATCACCCTCGGCTGCGTGGTCCTCGCCTTCCGCGCCGGCGGCGAGTCCTTCGACTTCGTCGCGGCGGGCGTGGTGTGGCTGCTGTTCATGGCGATCCTCGGCATCGGGCTGCTGGTCACACGCAAGCGCAACACGAAGTTCGCCGCGCGGTTGCAGGCGGCCGGCTTCATGCCGGTGACCGAAGAGAACGGGCGGTTGCGGTATCTGCCGCCCGGGGCGCAGATGCCGGGGCAGGGCAATCCGTTCGGGGCAGGACCGTACGGCGGGCCCGCGGCCGGGGCGCCGGGCTATGCGGGCGCGCCGGGACAGGCGCCCGGGGTGCCGGGCCAGCCCGGTGGAATGCCCGCTCCGGCCGGAGGCGCCCCCGCGGGTTACGGACAGCAGGCGCCGGGACCGTACGCCCAGCCGGCSSCSGGCCCSTACCCCGCGCAGCCCGCACCCGGCCCGTACGGAGGCCAGCCCACACCGGGCCCGTACGGAGGCCAGCCGACGCCCGGCCCGTACGGAGGCCAGCCCACACCGGGCCCGTACGGAGGCCAGCCGACGCCCGGCCCGTACGGAGGCCAGCCCACACCGGGCCCGTACGGAGGCCAGCCGACGCCCGGCCCGTACGGAGGCCAGCCCGCGCCCGGCCCGTACGGAGGCCAGCCCCCCGGCCCCTACAACCAGCCGTATCCTCAGCAGAACGTCCCCGGGCAGCCCCCGCAACGCTGACACAACGCCACCGAACCTCTCATCCCGCCCAAGGCCGGGGTGAGAGCAAAGTTCCCTCGCGGTCACCCGCTGGCACAGTCACGAAACGCGCCCTCCCTACCTTCGGGACCAGCACTCATGGAACGACCGAGTCCCGGAGCAAGTGGAGGCGTCATGACAGGCCCTGGCACGGCACCCGCACCCCCGAGCAGGGGCGGACGCTGGATCCAGCACTGGGATCCGGAGAACGAGACCTTCTGGAAGGAGACCGGGGAGAAGGTTGCCCGCCGGAACCTCTTCTTCTCCGTACTCTCCGAGCACATCGGCTTCTCGATCTGGACCCTGTGGTCCGTGCTGGTCCTCTTCATGGGCCCGGAGTACGGACTGACCCCGGCCGACAAGTTCATGCTGACCTCGATGGTCACGCTCGTCGGCGCCGTCGTCCGCGTCCCCTACACCTTCGCCGTAGCGATCTTCGGCGGCCGGAACTGGACGATCATCTCCGCCGGCCTCCTCCTCGTCCCGACCGTCGCCGCGTTCACCGTGATGGAGCCGGGCACCTCCTTCTCCACCTTCCTCCTCGTCGGCCTGCTGGCCGGCATCGGCGGCGGTAACTTCGCCTCCTCCATGACCAACATCAACGCCTTCTTCCCGCTGCGGAAGAAGGGCTGGGCCCTCGGCCTGAACGCGGGCGGCGGCAACATCGGCGTACCGGTGATCCAGCTGGCCGCGCTCGGGATCATCGGCGCCGGCGGCGGGCCGCGCGTGCTGCTCGGGATCTACATCCCGCTGATCCTCGTGGCCGCCGTCATGGCCGCGCTCTTCATGGACAACATCGAGAACGTCAAGAACGACACCGGTGCCGCCAAGGACGCCGCGCGGGACGCCCACACCTGGATCATGTCCTTCCTCTACATCGGCACGTTCGGGTCGTTCATCGGATACAGCTTCGCCTTCGGGCAGGTCCTCCAGAACCAGTTCGGACGCACCCCGCTGGAGGCGGCGTACGTCACCTTCATCGGTCCGCTCCTCGGCTCGCTGATCCGCCCCCTGGGCGGCTGGATGGCCGACAAGTACGGCGGCGCGAAGATCAGCCTGTGGAACTACGTCGGCATGGGCGTCGCGACGGCGATCCTGATCGGTGCCTCGATGGAGAAGTCGCTGGCGCTGTTCACCGTGGCGTTCGTGGTGCTGTTCGTGCTCAGCGGGCTCGGCAACGGCTCGACGTTCAAGATGATCCCGGGCATCTTCCAGAACAAGGCCCTCGCCAAGGGGCTGCAGGGTGAAGCGGCCGCTGCCTACGGGCGTCGCCTCTCCGGCGCCTCCATGGGACTCATCGGCGCGGTGGGCGCGCTCGGCGGCGTCGGCATCAACCTCGCCTTCCGCCAGTCCTTCCTCTCCTACGGCTCCGGCACCGGCGCCTTCGTCGCCTTCCTCGCCTTCTACGCGGTCTGCTTCGCGGTCACCTGGGCCGTATACCTTCGCCGCACGGCACCCCGGGTACCCGCCACGACGGCGACCTCGGAGGCGGAGCCGCAGCTCAGCTACGCCAGGGTGTGACGTAACACCGTCGACATCAAGCCGATCCGGGCCTGTCACGAGCCGTTGACAGGCTCGATCGGCATGTAGGTACGCCGTACCCATAAGTACGACGACTCGAGTGCGGGACGAGAGCCATGTACGAGGAAGAACAGCGACCGGACCATGGACCCCTGGCGGGTTTCACCGTGGGCGTGACGGCCGCGCGCCGGGCCGACGAGCTGGGCACGCTGCTGCAGCGGCGCGGTGCCGCCGTCATGCACGCCCCTGCCCTGCGGATCGTGCAGCTCGCCGACGACAGCGAGCTGCTGGGCGCGACGAAGGAGCTCATCCGCCAGGTGCCGGACATCGTGGTCGCCACGACCGCGATCGGTTTCCGGGGCTGGGTCGAGGCCGCCGACGGCTGGGGGCTCGGCGACGATCTGCTGTCGCGGCTCGGCGGCGTACGGATCCTGGCGCGCGGGCCCAAGGTGAAGGGCGCGGTCCGGGCCGCCGGGCTGACGGAGGAGTGGTCGCCGTCGTCGGAGTCCATGGCGGAGGTGCTCGACCGGCTGCTGGAGGAGGGCGTCGACGGGCAGCGGATCGCGATCCAGCTGCACGGTGAGCCGCTGCCCGGGTTCGTGGAGGCGCTGCGGGAGGGCGGGGCCGAGGTCGTGGGCGTGCCCGTCTACCGGTGGATGCCGCCGGAGGACATCGCTCCGGTGGACCGCCTCCTGGACGCCACGGTCTCCCGGGGCGTGGACGCACTGACCTTCACCAGCGCCCCGGCCGCGGCCTCCCTGCTCTCCCGGGCGGAGGAGCGCGGGATGCTCCCCGAGGTACTGGAGGCCATGAGCCACGACGTGTTGCCGGCCTGTGTCGGCCCGGTCACCGCCCTGCCGCTGCAGTCCCGCGGCATTGACACGATCCAGCCCGAGCGCTTCCGGCTCGGCCCCCTCGTCCAGCTCCTCTGCAAGGAACTGCCCGGCCGGGCACGCGCGCTGCCGATCGCCGGGCACCGGGTGGAGATCCGCGGGCACGCCGTCCTGGTGGACGGGGACCTCAAGCCCGTACCGCCCGCCGGCATGTCCCTCCTGCGCGCCCTCTCCCGCCGTCCCGGCTGGGTGGTCGCCCGCGCGGAACTCCTGCGCGCCCTGCCCGGCTCCGGCCGCGACGAACACGCGGTCGAAACGGCCATGGCCCGCCTCCGCACGGCCCTCGGCACGCCGAAACTGATCCAGACGGTGGTCAAACGGGGCTACCGCCTCGCCTTGGACCCGGCAGCGGACACGAAGTACGCGGACGCGTGACGGCGTCCATGAAGTACGCGGACGCGTGACGGCGTCCATGAAGTACGCGGACGCGTGACGGCGTCCGCGAGTTGAGCGAAATACCGCCACGCTGACGCCCGTCGCGCGAACCGGGGCCGCTCGGCGTGGCGTGCGCGCCATGGCCGGAACCCGTGTCCGGGCGAAGCCGCCCCTCACGACCGGCCCGTGTGAGGGGTTTCCGGCGTCGCAGTGGGCAGGCACTGTAAGAGGGAACGGTTTCCCAGCCCTCTCACTGGCACCCCACCGGGCCCCTCGCGACCGGGGTGCACCTAGGCGGTGACAGGCACATGGCACTGGGTACGGCCACGGCCCCGTACGAGCTGCGGTTCGATGCCGGGCGGATCTGCCTCGATCTGCTCTCCACCACGCATCCGGAGGAACGGCTGGACTCCGTGGACGTGCTGCGCGCCTGGATCACCGGCTCCGGGCTCGTCCCGGCGGACACCGCCCTGGCCCACGCCGACGCCACCTGGCCTGCCGCCTTCCGCGAACTGCGCGGCCAGATCGACCGGTTGGTGCGCGGCTGGCCGGGATCCGGAGCCCGGGCGTACGACTTCGCGCTCGCGCGCGTCAACGACCTCGCCCGTACCGCGCCCCCCGCCCCCCGCGCGGTCCGGGGCTCAGACGGCGAACTCGTACGGCAGTTGGACGGCCCGCCCGGCTGCCCCGCCCTGCTCGCGGCCGTCGCCCGGGACGCCGTGGACCTGGTGACCGACCCCGTCGCCCGCGCGGCCCTGCGCCAGTGCGAGGGCGACAACTGCCCGATCGTGTACCTCGACACCTCCCGGGGACGCAGGAGGCGCTGGTGCTCCAGCGAGGTCTGCGGGAACCGCGAACGAGTCGCCCGGCATCGCCGCCGCGCGGCACTCACCCGTGCTTAAGTCCCTTTTGCCCTTCGCGGCAAGGCCGTTGGATGCTCACTGCATCCAATTTCCCTGTCCTAAATGCGACTTCTGTGGACGCACTGTCGAAGTGATTTCGATTACACATCGTTTACCTACGCCACCGTAGGGAAAGCCTGGCTTGATCTGGTCGATGTGGCGGAAATGTAAAGAACGCGGGGTGGGAATGTGCTCCCATGTCCCCCTCGTCACGTCACTCAGAAGAAATCTGTCACGTCTCTTTGAACGCCCAACGGCTCGCGTCCGTACGGCATGTGGAGCGACCGACTGGGGGAACCCCCGGACACCGGAGGTGGGCGTGCGCAAGGATTCCGTCGTGGCCAATGAACGTGCACCGAGGGCCCGACATCGCATGTCCCAGCCCTCGGAACCCGACGAGGAGCTGATGCGTGCGCTCTATCGCGAACACGCCGGACCCCTGCTCGCGTATGTCCTGCGCCTGGTCGCCGGAGACCGGCAACGCGCCGAGGACGTCGTGCAGGAGACGCTCATCCGTGCCTGGAAGAACGCCGGACAGCTCAATCGAGCGACCGGATCGGTACGCCCCTGGCTGGTGACGGTCGCCCGGCGCATCGTCATCGACGGCCACCGCAGCCGGCAGGCCCGGCCGCAGGAGGTCGACCCGTCGCCGCTGGAGGTCATCCCCGCGGAGGACGAGATCGACAAGGCGCTGTGGCTGATGACTCTGTCGGACGCACTCGACGACCTGACCCCCGCCCACCGGGAGGTGCTCGTCGAGACGTACTTCAAGGGGCGTACCGTCAACGAGGCGGCGGAAACCTTGGGCATACCCAGCGGAACCGTCCGCTCCAGGGTCTTCTACGCTCTCCGTTCCATGAAGCTGGCACTGGAGGAGCGGGGGGTGACGGCGTGATGAGTGTTTACGGGGGAAACCAGGGATTCGGTACGGGAGGCATGGGTATGTCTGGACCCATGCAGGGATCTCCGGTGCCGAACGAGCACGAGACCGTCGGCGCCTACGCTCTCGGCATCCTCGACGACGCCGAAGCAACCGCTTTCGAAGCCCACCTCGCGACCTGCGAATGGTGCGCCCAGCAGCTCGACGAGCTGGCCGGCATGGAGCCGATGCTCGCCGCCCTCGCTGACCTGCCCGGTTCGGGCACACCCGCGATCGGCGAGTCGCTGTCCGCGAAGCCCCGGCCGCGCCTGGTGGAGAAGCTGGTCGACGAGGTCGCCGACCGCCGCGCCCAGAAGCGCCGCCGCAGTTTCTACATGGTGGCCGCGGCCGGCGCGCTGATCATCGGCGGCCCCTTCGTCGCGGTGGCGACGAACAGCGGCGGTGACGGCGGCGGCAGGGAGAACCGCCCGCTCGCGTCGAGCCCCGCCAAGGAAGCCTTCGACGGCATCTCCGACAAGATCACGGCCACCGACCCGAACACCAAGGTCTCCGCGACCGTCGCCGTCCAGAAGAAGGACTGGGGCACCGGCACCGTCCTGGAGCTGAAGAACCTCAAGGGCCCGCTCAAGTGCGCCCTCGTCGCGGTCGGCAAGAACGGCGAGCGGGAGACCCTCGCCTCCTGGTCCGTCCCGGAATGGGGCTACGGTCTGCCGGACGCCAAGTCCGAGAAGGCCAAGGAGCCGCTGTACGTCCAGGGCGGCGCCGCCTTCGAGCCGAACCAGATCGACCACTTCGAGGTCGTGACGTTCGACGGCAAGCGGCTGGTCGAGGTCGACGCGTAGCCTTACCGGGTCCCCTTCGCGTACGGTGGACGGCTGCCCAGCACGTCAGAAGGGGGCCCGGTGGCCGCTCAGGCTCAACAGGAAACCGCGCTCGACTCCCTGAGAGACAGAGAGATCGGCGTCGAACAGGAACACCTGGACCGGGTGTACCGGCGTCTCGAGGAGAAGATCCACGAGGCCGAGTTCCTCATGCACGACGCGGCCCAGCGCGGCCAGGTCGGCACGCCCGGCGCGCTCGCCGAGCGGGACGCGCAGGTCTTCCGCGCCGGCATACACCTCAGCCGGCTGAACAACGAGTTCGAGGACTTCCTCTTCGGCCGCATCGACCTGCTGCGCGGCAAGGACGGCAAGAAGGGCCCCGACGGCGCGTACACCGCCGTCGAGCCCGCCGAGGGCTCGGTCCGGGAGGACAACACCGCCGACATCGCCGAGACGCTGCACATCGGCCGCATCGGTGTCCTCGACCAGGACTACGCACCGCTGGTCATCGACTGGCGGGCCCCGGCCGCCGCCCCCTTCTACCGGTCGACGCCCGTGGACCCCGGCCGGGTCGTCCGCCGCCGGGTCATCCGCTCCAAGGGACGCAAGGTGCTCGGTGTCGAGGACGACCTGATGCGCCCCGAGCTGACGGCCTTCCTCGACGGCCACGAGCTGCCCGTCATCGGCGACGGTGCCCTGATGGCCGCGCTCGGCCAGGCCCGCAGCCACACCATGCGCGACATCGTCGCCTCCATCCAGGCCGAGCAGGACCTGGTCATCCGCGCCCCCGCCGCCTCCGTGACCTACGTCGAGGGCGGCCCCGGCACCGGCAAGACCGCCGTCGCCCTGCACCGGGCCGCCTACCTCCTCTACCAGGACCGCCGCCGGTACGCGGGCGGCATCCTGATCGTCTCGCCGACCCCGCTGCTCGTCGCCTACACCGAGGGCGTGCTGCCCTCCCTCGGCGAGGAGGGCCAGGTCGCCATCCGCGCCATCGGCTCCCTCGTCGACGGCGCCGAGGCCACGCTCTACGACTCGCCTTCCGTGGCCCGTGCCAAGGGCTCGTCCCGCATGCTCAGGGTGCTGCGCAAGGCCGCGCGCGGAGCCCTGGAGCTGAACGATTCACCGGCCCGGCTGCGCGTGGTCGCCTTCGGCCGCCGCCTGGAGCTGGAGGCCGAGCAGCTGGCGGACATCCGCCGCGCCGCCCTCGGCGGCACCGCCCCCGTGAACCTGCTGCGTCCCCGCGCCCGCAAGCTGCTCCTGGACGCCCTGTGGGAGCAGTCCGGCGCGGCCGGCCGCCACACCGACCCGGAGCTCGCCGCCGAGCTGCGCTCCTCCTTCGACGAGGACATCACCTCCGAGGACGCCTTCATCGCCTTCCTCGACGCCTGGTGGCCCGAGCTGACCCCGGCGGCGGTCCTGGACGCCATGGCCGACGAGCGGCGCCTCGGCCGCTGGGCCCGGCGGATCCTCAACCCCGGCGAGATCCGCAAGGTCGCCCGCTCCCTCAGGCGCGACGGCCACTCGGTGCACGACATCGCGATGCTCGACGAGCTCCAGGCGATCCTCGGCGCCCCGGCCCGCCCCCGCAAGAGGCGCGAACTCGACCCGCTGGACCAGCTCACCGGCCTGGAGGAGCTGATGCCGGTGCGCGAGGAGTCGCAGCGCGAGCGCGCCGAGCGCCTCGCGCAGGAGCGCACCGAGTACGCGCACGTCATCGTCGACGAGGCCCAGGACGTCACTCCGATGCAGTGGCGCATGATCGGCCGCCGCGGCCGGCACGCCACCTGGACGGTCGTCGGCGACCCGGCCCAGTCCTCCTGGTCCGACCCGGACGAGGCCGCCGAGGCCCGCGACGAGGCTCTCGGCACCCGCCCGCGCCGCCGCTTCGAGCTCACCGTGAACTACCGCAACCCGGCCGAGATCGCCGAGCTCGCCTCGAAGGTGCTGGCCCTCGCCATGCCCGGCTCCGCGTCCCCGAAGGCGGTCCGCTCCACCGGCGTCGAGCCCCGCTTCACCGTCGTGGACCACACATTGGCCGAAACCGTCCGCGCCGAGGCGGCCCGGCTGCTGGAGCGCGTGGACGGCACGGTCGGCGTGGTCGTCGCCATGCAGCGCCGCGAGGAGGCCCGCCGCTGGCTCGCCGGACTCGGCGACCGGGTCGTGGCCCTCGGCAGCCTGGAGGCGAAGGGCCTGGAGTACGACGCGACAGTCGTGGTCTCCCCGGCGGAGATCGCTGACGAGTCCCCGGCCGGCCTGCGTGTGCTCTACGTCGCACTGACCCGGGCCACCCAGCAGCTCACGGTCGTCTCGGCCGAACGGGACGAGCCCGACGCGACGGGAGTACCGGACCTGCTCAGGGACTGATCCGTCCTTTGGGACTCCTCGTGGACGACCGCGCCCGGATACCCACTTGCCGGCGAAATGAACTCCCGGTACGGGAATGGCCTTACGGGATCTGTTTGTTAGCCTGGACGTGGCACCGGCTCGATCCAAGCCCCCGGGCCCAACCATCGTCGCTACGAGCGACCACTTGCCGCGAGGCGAGCATGGCGGGCCGGTGCCACCTACTTCATAAGAGACCCACGTCCCTACGTGACGTGGGTCTCTTTTGTTGGCCTGTTCCGCGAACAAAACGTTCGCAATCGAGGGTGGCTACCTGCTACTCAGCGGTAGGTGCGACGATCGGACGGCACAACTCAGCGTCAGGTGAAAGCAGAGGAAGTCGGCCATGGCAACGGCGCCCAGCGTCTCCTACTCGATGACGGTCCGGCTGGAGGTGCCCGCGAGCGGAACCGCCGTCTCGCAGCTCACCACCGCCGTGGAGTCCTCCGGAGGCTCGGTGACCGGCCTCGACGTCACCGCATCCGGTCACGAGAAGCTCCGTATCGACGTCACCATCGCGGCCTCGTCGACCGCGCACGCGGACGAGATCGTCGAGGAACTCCGCGGCATCGAGGGCGTCACGCTGGGCAAGGTCTCGGACCGGACCTTCCTCATGCACCTCGGCGGCAAGATCGAGATGGCGTCGAAGCACCCCATCCGCAACCGTGACGACCTGTCCATGGTCTACACGCCGGGTGTCGCCCGCGTCTGCATGGCGATCGCCGAGAACCCCGAGGACGCCCGCCGCCTCACCATCAAGCGCAACTCCGTTGCGGTCGTGACGGACGGCTCCGCGGTGCTGGGCCTGGGCAACATCGGCCCGAAGGCCGCGCTGCCCGTCATGGAGGGCAAGGCGGCCCTCTTCAAGCGGTTCGCCGGTATCGACGCCTGGCCGATCTGCCTCGACACCCAGGACACCGACGCGATCGTCGAGATCGTCAAGGCGATCGCCCCGGGCTTCGCGGGCATCAACCTGGAGGACATCTCCGCGCCCCGCTGCTTCGAGATCGAGGCCCGGCTGCGCGAGGCCCTCGACATCCCCGTCTTCCACGACGACCAGCACGGCACCGCGATCGTCGTCCTCGCCGCCCTCACGAACGCACTGCGCGTCGCGGGCAAAGCGATCGAGAACATCCGCGTCGTCATGTCCGGCGCCGGCGCGGCCGGTACGGCCATCCTGAAGCTGCTGCTGGCCGCCGGCGTCAAGAACGCCGTCGTCGCCGACATCCACGGCGTCGTGCACGCGGGCCGCGAGGACCTGGTGGACGCCGCCCCGGACTCGGCGCTGCGCTGGATCGCCGACAACACCAACCCCGAGGGCCTGACCGGCACGCTCAAGGAGGCCGTGCGCGGCGCCGACGTCTTCATCGGCGTCTCGGCCCCGAACGTCCTCGACGGCGACGACGTGGCCGCCATGGCCGAGAGTGCCATCGTGTTCGCGCTCGCGAACCCGGATCCCGAGGTCGACCCGGCAATCGCCCGCCAGACCGCGGCCGTTGTGGCCACCGGCCGCTCCGACTTCCCGAACCAGATCAACAACGTGCTGGTCTTCCCGGGTGTCTTCCGCGGTCTGCTGGACGCCCAGTCCCGCACGGTCAACACCGAGATGATGCTGGCCGCCGCGACCGCCCTCGCGGACGTGGTGACCGAGGACGAGCTGAACCCGAACTACATCATCCCGAGCGTCTTCAACGACAAGGTCGCGGGCGCGGTCGCGGGAGCGGTCCGGGAGGCCGCGAAGGCGGCGGGCGCGACGGCGGGCAGCTCGTCCGGCGTCTGAGGGCGAGCCGCCCGGCTCGGAGTGAGGTCCGGGGGCGCCGGCCCCCGGACTGTGAGGATCCCCACGGCAACCCGGAAAACGGCGCGTCGCAGGACCACTGTCAGCGGCGGAGCCCTATCGTGGCGGCCAGGCTCAGGCCCTCTTTTCGTGTGACTCCCAAGGGTGCTCTCACGACTCCGCCGGGTGCCGGATTGGCTTTCCCGCCGCAGGTAGAGGCAGGATGCCTCCCTGGGCGCGAGGGTCTGACGACGGACCCGGGTCCGGGGACTCATGGAGGACCCTGGCAGCATCGGCTTCGATCTGACGCCTCAACGGCAAGATGAACACGGGAGTAACAACATGAACCGCAGTGAGCTGGTGGCCGCGCTGGCCGACCGCGCCGAGGTGACCCGCAAGGACGCCGACGCCGTGCTGGCCGCGTTCGCCGACGTGGTCGGCGACATCGTCTCCAAGGGGGACGAGAAGGTCACCATCCCCGGCTTCCTGACCTTCGAGCGCACCCACCGTGCCGCTCGCACCGCCCGCAACCCGCAGACCGGCGAGCCCATCCAGATCCCGGCTGGCTACAGCGTGAAGGTCTCCGCGGGCTCCAAGCTCAAGGAAGCGGCCAAGGGTAAGTGACCTGGTCGTCCGTACGTCTCAGGACGACGTACGAGGCACAGTGACACCAAAGGGGCGGCCACCCGATCCGGGTGGCCGCCCCTTTGGGCTTCACTGCGTGTACTGACTTCGCGTGCTACCCGAGCGCCTTGCCCGGCAGCTCGACCTTCGCGCCCAGCTCCACGAGTTTCTCCATGAAATTCTCGTAGCCACGGTTGATCAGGCCGATGCCGTGGACGCGGGACGTGCCCTGGGCCGCCAGCGCCGCGATGAGGTACGAGAAGCCGCCGCGGAGGTCGGGGATGACCAGATCGGCGCCCTGGAGCTTGGTGGGCCCGGAGACGACGGCCGAGTGGAGGAAGTTGCGCTGGCCGAAGCGGCAGTTCGAGCCGCCCAGGCATTCGCGGTAGAGCTGGATGTGGGCGCCCATCTGGTTCAGCGCGGAGGTGAAGCCGAGGCGGGACTCGTAGACCGTCTCGTGGATGATGGACAGGCCCGTGGCCTGGGTCAGCGCCACCACCAGCGGCTGCTGCCAGTCGGTCTGGAAGCCGGGGTGGACGTCCGTCTCCAGCGCGATGGACTTCAGCTGGCCGCCGGGGTGCCAGAAGCGGATGCCCTCGTCGTCGATCTCGAAGGCCCCGCCCACCTTCCGGAAGGTGTTCAGGAACGTCATCATCGAGCGCTGCTGGGCGCCACGGACGTAGATGTCGCCCTCGGTCGCCAGCGCGGCGGACGCCCAGGAGGCGGCCTCCAGCCGGTCGGACAGGGCGTGGTGGGTGTAGCCACCGAGTTTGTCGACACCGGTGACGCGGATGGTCCGGTCGGTGTCCATCGCGATGATGGCGCCCATCTTCTGAAGGACACAGATCAGGTCCTCGATCTCGGGCTCGACAGCCGCGTTCGAGAGCTCGGTGACGCCCTCGGCGAGCACCGCCGTCAGCAGGACCTGCTCGGTCGCGCCCACGGACGGGTACGGCAGCGTGATCTTCGTACCCCGCAGCCGCTGCGGGGCCTCCAGGTACTGCCCGTCCGCCCGCTTCTCGATCCGCGCGCCGAACTGCCGCAGCACGTCGAAGTGGAAGTCGATGGGCCGGCCGCCGATGTCGCAGCCGCCGAGGCCCGGGATGAACGCGTGGCCGAGGCGGTGCAGAAGGGGGCCGCAGAACAGGATCGGGATACGGCTCGAACCCGCGTGGGCATCGATGTCAGCGACGTTCGCGCTCTCCACGCGCGTCGGATCCATCACCAGTTCGCCGGGTGCGTCCCCCGGACGGACCGTCACACCGTGCAGCTGCAACAGGCCCCGTACGACCCGTACGTCACGGATGTCCGGAACATTGCGGAGGCGGCTCGGGGCGCTGCCCAGCAGCGCTGCCACCATGGCCTTCGGTACGAGGTTCTTCGCACCGCGGACACGGATCTCGCCCTCCAGCGGGGTTCCGCCGTGGACAAGCAGGACATCGTCGTTGACGGTCATGAATCTCGCGTTCCGTGGAGTCGGGCAGGGGCCAGGAGGGAAAGGGTAATCGCCCTCCACCCCCCTTCCGTAAGCCTGAATCAGACCCAGCCACGTCATAGCTCTGTCACAACACGAACCGTTCCGTGCCGGGCACGTGGGGTCACGGTCACGTCCGTGCGCGACAAACGCACCAGTGCGCCCTGAGCTGCGTTCACTCCCGTCCCCCCATTGCCTCCCCACGGACAGGGAAGATGCGGGATCATGTCTGGCATGACCGAGGTGTCCTCGCTCACAGGGCGGTTGCTCGTGGCCACGCCCGCCCTGGCGGACCCGAACTTCGACCACGCGGTGGTGCTGCTCCTCGACCACGACGAGGAGGGCTCCCTCGGTGTCGTCCTCAATCGCCCCACCCCGGTCGACGTGGGCGACATCCTGGAGGGCTGGGGGGATCTCGCCGGCGAACCCGGCGTCGTCTTCCAGGGCGGACCGGTGTCGCTGGACTCGGCCCTCGGCGTCGCCGTCGTCCCCGGTGGCGCGTCCGGAGAGGCCGCACCGCTGGGCTGGCGCCGGGTGCACGGCGCGATCGGTCTGGTCGATCTGGAGGCCCCGCCGGAACTGCTGGCCTCCGCCCTCGGCTCGCTGCGGATCTTCGCCGGGTACGCCGGCTGGGGCCCGGGCCAGCTGGAGGACGAGCTGGTGGACGGCGCGTGGTACGTCGTCGAGTCGGAGCCCGGCGACGTCTCCTCGCCGTTCCCGGAGAGACTCTGGCGCGAGGTGCTGCGCCGCCAGCGCAGCGAGCTGGCGATGGTGGCGACGTACCCGGACGACCCTTCGCTCAACTGATGTCTGTGACCTTCAGTACCCTTGGGTCCATGAGCACTCTCGAGCCCGAGCGCGGGACTGGTACGGGGACCCTCGTAGAGCCGACGCCGCAGACCTCCCACGGTGACGGTGACCACGAGCGCTTCGCCCACTACGTCCAGAAGGACAAGATCATGGCGAGCGCCCTCGACGGAACCCCCGTCGTGGCGCTGTGCGGCAAGGTCTGGGTGCCGGGCCGCGACCCGAAGAAGTACCCGGTGTGTCCCATGTGCAAGGAGATCTACGAGTCCATGGGCTCCGGCGACGACGACAAGGGCAAGGGCGACAAGTAGCCCCGGCCTGCGCGGCGTAAAGCCTCCAGGGTGCGTTGTGCGCGCCCTGGAGGCTTTTGTGCTGTCCGGGCGTTGCACGGGATGCGTCTGCTGGTCACAGAGTGGTTGAGACCTCTTGTGGGTGTGTTCATGCAGTCCATGTCAGGGCTGGTCTGACTTGCAGACAACCACAGGTGCCCGTGCATGATCGCGCCGGGGCGAGCGTTGACTCGAACACGCTTGCTCACATCGTGTGCCGTTCCGGTGGGATGTGATCTTTCGCCGTGAGCGGCCAGGAAGCGTCCGTACGGTGACCGGTATGCAGCTCCGTTACAACTACCGGGCGTACCCGGGCGCAACCCAGCGTCGTGCGTTGGCGAGGGCGTTCGGGTGTGCCCGTGTGGTGTGGAACGACTGCCTGCGCGACCGCAGGGAAGCGCACGCGGCGGGGCTGCCGTTTGTGAAGTCGGCGGGAGTTGTCCCGGCTGCGCATCACCCAGGCCAAGCGCACCGAGGAGCGTGCTGGTCTTCTTCGTACTCGTACAGCGGCGCCTGGTCTCCGGACTGGGCGGAGCGGTGAAGGACTGACGTGACTCCTCCGAACACGGACGTGATTCCGGCGCCCCTGAGCGTCGAGGCCGGGGACGGACCGGGCTTCCTCCTCGACACGGGCACCGGGATCGAGGCGGGCCCCGGCACCGAGCGGGTCGCGCGGTGGCTGCGCGCGACCGTCGGCGCGGCGACCGGCCTGCCGCTGGACCCGCACACCGGCGCCGCCCCCCGCGTCCGACTGGGGGTCCTGCCCGCCCTGGGCGGACCCGAGGCGTACCGCCTCACGGCCGACGCCGACCGCGTCCTCATCGAAGGGGCGAGTCCGGCGGGCCTGTTCTGGGGCGCCCAGACCTTCCGTCAGCTGCTCGGTCCCGATGCCTTTCGCCGTGCGCCGGTGGCCCGTCGGCAGGAATGGGAGGTGCCCGCCGTCACCATCCACGACGCGCCCCGATTCCGCTGGCGCGGCCTCATGCTCGACGTCGCCCGGCACTTCATGCCCAAGGAAGGCGTCCTGCGCTATCTCGATCTGATGGCGGCGCACAAACTCAACGTCTTCCACTTCCATCTGACGGACGACCAGGGCTGGCGCATCCAGATCGAGCGGCATCCACGGCTGACGGAGATCGGCTCCTGGCGCGCGCGCACGAAAACCGGCCACCGGTCCTCGCCGCTGTGGGAGGAGAAGCCGCACGGCGGCTACTACACCCAGGACGACATCCGGGAGATCGTCGCCTACGCCGCCGAGCGGCATATCACCGTCGTCCCTGAAATCGACGTGCCCGGACACTCGCAGGCCGCCATCGCCGCGTACCCGGAACTCGGCAACACCGACGTCATCGACACCTCCGCCCTCTCCGTCTGGGACACCTGGGGAATCAACCCGAACGTACTCGCCCCCACTGACAACACCCTGCGCTTCTACGAGGGCGTCTTCGAGGAAGTGCTGGAGCTGTTCCCGTCGGAGTTCGTCCACGTCGGCGGCGACGAATGCCCCAAGGACCAGTGGCGGCGGTCGGAGACCGCCCAGGCACGCATCAGACAACTCGGCCTCGCGGACGAGGACGAGCTCCAGTCCTGGTTCATCGGGCACTTCGACGCGTGGCTCGCCGCGCGCGGGCGCCGGCTGATCGGCTGGGACGAGATCCTGGAGGGCGGGCTGGCGAAGGGCGCGGCCGTGTCCTCCTGGCGCGGCTACGCCGGGGGCATCGCCGCCGCCCGGGCAGGCCACGACGTCGTCATGTGCCCCGAACAGCAGGTGTATCTGGACCACCGTCAGGCCCCGGGCCCCGATGAGCCGGTACCGATCGGGTGGGTGCGCACCCTGGAGGACGTCTACCGGTTCGAGCCCGTGCCGCCGGAGTTGACGCCCGAGGAGGCCCGGCACGTGCTGGGCACCCAGGCCAACGTGTGGACCGAGGTGATGGAGGACCACGCACGCGTGGACTACCAGACGTTCCCCCGGCTCGCGGCCTTCGCCGAGGTCGCCTGGAGCGCCCTGCCCGCCCCGGCAGAACGGGACTTCGCCGGCTTCGAGCGCCGTATGACCGCCCACTACCGGCGTCTCGACGCCCTCGGCGTCGCCTACCGGCCACCCGCCGGCCCGCTGCCCTGGCAGCGGCGCCCCGGGGTGCTGGGCCGCCCGAAGGACGGACCGCCGCCCAGCCGGTAGCACCGGCCATCGCGACCGAACAGCTCGAACAGGACACGGAAAATGCGCACAAGGGTCACCGAAAGTGCCAATCCACCCGCACTGGTGAACCCGTGCGAAAACGGACCATCTCCCCGGTGAGGTGGGCGAATGCCTCCTAGCGGACCCGTGTCTTCGGCTCTCGCCAAGATGTGCCAGAGTTGCCACGTCCGCCCTGTCAGCACGTACCGTACGGCAGCACAGGTGGGACCAGGTGGGGCAGCGGGAAGGGGCAGCCGGTTTGACCACGCACGCACCGCAGGCGGCGCAGGCCGTCACGCTGCCCACGACGCTGGACGAGGCCGTCGCGGCACTCACCGCCGTGCCCGCCGCCGTGCCCGTCGCGGGCGGCACCGACCTGATGGCCGCCGTCAACTCCGGGCAGCTGAGGCCCGCCGCGCTGGTGGGACTCGGCCGGATCAACGAGATCCGCGGCTGGCAGTACCTGGACGGTCACGCGCTGCTCGGCGCGGGCCTCACGCACGCGCGCATGGGCCGCCCCGACTTCGCGGCCCTCATCCCGGCGCTCGCCGCCGCCGCGCGCGCCGCGGGCCCGCCGCACATCCGCAACGCGGGCACCCTGGGCGGCAACATCGCCTCGGCCGCCCCCACCGGGGACGCGCTGCCGGTGCTGGCCGCCCTGGAGGCGACACTGATCATCGCGGGCCCGGGCGGAGCCCGCCGGGAGATCCCGGTGTCGCACCTGCTGGCCGGGATGGACATGCTGCGCGCCGGCGAACTCATCGGCTACGTGCGCGTGCCGTTGCTGCACGCCCCGCAGGTCTTCCTGAAGGCGACCGGGCGCACCGGCCCGGGGCGCGCGGCGGCATCCGTGGCCCTGGTCCTGGACCCCGCACGCCGGGGCGTGCGTTGCGCGGTGGGCGCCATAGCGCCGATGCCGCTGCGGCCCCTGGAGGCCGAGCAGTGGGTCGGCAGCCTCATCGACTGGGACAACAACCGTGCGCTCGTGCCGGAGGCGCTGAGCGCCTTCGGCGAGTACGTCGCCGCGGCCTGCATCCCCGACGCGGCGCCGGCCGAGGACGGCTCGGTCGCACAGCTTCCGCCCGCCGTACTGCACCTGCGGCGCACCGTCGCCGCGCTGGCCCGACGAGCACTGGGGAGGGCGCTGTCGTGACCGACGACCAGCACGGAGAGGGCACGCCCCGGGGCGGGAGCCGCTGGGACCCGCTGCCCCAGGGCGAGTACGACGACGGCGCCACCGCCTTCGTCGAACTCCCCGAGGGGGGCGTCGACGCCATGCTGGCCGCCGACAGTCCCCTCGCCGCGCC
>NZ_NGFN01000129.1 GCF_002148965.1 Streptomyces swartbergensis
GTGAAGTGGCGGTGCTCACATCCCTATGGACGGCCTTCTTGGCGAAACCAACTCGCCCCCGCCGTACGCCGTCTGGGCGCGACCGTACGGATCGTCGACAACCCGGTGCCGGACGCGGGCCCGTTCCTGCTCGCCCACCGGCACGAGGCCGACGGCCTGCCCACCGTCCTGCTCTACGGCCACGGCGACGTCGTCCCCGGCCAGGACGGCCGCTGGCGCACCGGCCTGTCCCCCTGGGAACTCGTCGTCGAGGGCGACCGCCTCTACGGACGCGGCACCGCCGACAACAAGGGCCGGCACACCGTCAACCTGGCCGCACTCGAACAGGTCCTGGCCGCCCGGGGAGGCCGGCTCGGCTTCAATCCGAAGGTGCTCGTGGAGACGGGGGAGGAGTCGGGCTCACCGGGCCTGCACGCGGTCTGCCGCCGGCTGGCGGACGACCTGGCCGCCGACCTGCTCGTCGCCTCCGACGGCCCACGCCTCGCGGCCGGCCGCCCCACCCTGTTCCTCGGCTCGCGGGGCGCCGTCGACGTCCGCCTGCGCGGGGCCCTGCGCGAGGGCGCCCACCACTCGGGCAACTGGGGCGGCGCCCTGCGCAACCCCGCCACGGTGCTCGCCGGGGCCCTGGCCACCCTGGTCGACTCCCGGGGCCGCATCCTGGTGGAGGGACTGCGACCGCCGGCGCTGTCCGAGCCCGTCGCGGCCGCCCTGACGGACCTCACCGTGGGCGGCGGGGGCGGCGACCCGGAGGTGGACACCGACTAGGGCCAGCTGGGCCTCACCCCGGCCGAACGCGTCTTCGGCTGGAACACCCTGGAGGTCCTCACCCTGGCCGCCGGGGATCCCGCCAAGCCCGTCGGCGCCATCCCCGGCACCGCCCACGCCGACGTCCAGCTCCGCTTCGTCGTCGGCACGCCCTGGCGCGACCTCGAACGCACCGTCCGCGACCACCTCGACGCCCAGGGCCTGTCCATGGTCGGCGTCGAGGTGCTCCAGGCCGTCCCCGCGACCCGCCTCAGCCCGGACGACCCGTGGGTCCGCTGGGCCGTGGACTCCCTGCGGCACACCACGGGCAAGGAACCGGCCGTCCTGCCGAACCTCGGCGGCACCCTCCCCAACGACGCCTTCGCGGACGTCCTCGGCCTGCCCACCGTGTGGATCCCGCACTCCCACCCTTCCTGCTCCAACACGCCCTCGACGAACACTTGTTGGGGTCGGTAGCCCGCGAGGGGCTGCGCATCACGGCGGGTCCTTTCTGGGACCTCGGTGAACCACGCGCCGGAGGCGATCGGTAGGTTGCCGGACAGCGCCGCTGTCCGGCGCTTCGCCCCCACGGAAGGACACCCCTGTGCGCCCTCGACGTCTCCGGCCCGCCCTCACCCTTCTCAGCACCCTGGCGACCGCGGCGACTCTGGCCCTCGGGACGGCGGGCCCGGCCGCCACCGCCGAGCGGTCCGCTCCCGGACGTCACACGGCGGCCGCCGCCCACGACTTGACGTCGGTGACCGAACTGCTCGCTCAGCGGCTGCTGCTGGCCGACAAGGTCGCCGCCGCCAAGTACGGCACGGACACGCCGATCGACGACCCGAAGCGCGAGGCGCAGATCCTGGACGACGTCCGCTCCCGGGCGGCCGGCCTCGGCCTCGACCCGGACGCCGTGGCCGCCGTGTTCCGGGACCAGATCGACGCGAACAAGCTGGTGCAGCGCGGCCTGTACGCCCGCTGGGACGCGAACCCCGGCGAGCGCCCCACCGAGCGGCCCGACCTGGCCAAGGAGGTCCGCCCGGCCCTCGACCGCATCACCACACAGCTGCTGGCCGCGCTCGACGACACGGAAAGGGCCCGGACCCTGCCGTCCTGCGGCTTTCGCCTGGCCACGGCCGCCGGCTGGTCCGCGTACACCCACCGGCTCGACGGCCTGCACCTGAAGGGGCTCGGGCGGGCGCTGCCGTCCGTGTGCGCCGCGCCTTAGAGGTCCCGGCCGGTTTCGACGAACCGGGCCAGATTCTCCAGGGCCATGCGCGTGCCCGTCTCGTTGTCGGCGGCGGGCACGGCGTCGGGCCCCCCTCGTGGACCATGAGGACGTCGGTGCCACCGCCCTCGGCGTCGGTGAGTGTCGTCGTCAGGGTCGTCGTGCCGCCCAGCGCGGGGTCCACGGCCTCGAAGGCGAGCACCTCGGAAACCCGTCCGAGCGCTGGGTGCCGACCTCAGAATGGGAGGCGCACGACGGCCTGCGCCTGCCTGGTCAGTCGTCCCGCGCAGCCGAGTCCCCGCGCAACCGAGGTCCCGCGCAACCGACCAGGAAGGCCCCATGACCACGACCGATCCATGGATACGGCGCTACTTCCCGAGCCCCGACGCCCCCGTGCAACTGGTCTGTCTGCCGCACGCGGGTGGTTCGGCGTCCTTCTTCCGGCCGGTGGCCCAGGCACTGAGCCCCCAAGTCGAGGTGCTCGCCGTCCAGTACCCCGGGCGCCAGGACCGGCACCGCGAGCCCATGATCGACACCATCGGCGGCCTCGCGGACCAGGTGTGCCGGGCCGTGACGGGCGCGGTGGACCGCCCCTACGCCCTGTTCGGGCACAGCATGGGCGCACTCCTGGCCTTCGAGGTCGCCGTACGGCTGGAGCAGGACGGGCGGGTCGCCGAGCGGGTCTTCGTCTCGGGGCGCCGCGCACCGTCGTGCCACCGCGACGAGCAGGTGCACCGGCGCGACGACGCCGGGATCGTCGCCGAACTGCGCGGGCTCAGCGGCACCGACCAACAGGTCTTCGGGGATGACGAGTTGATGCGCCTGGTCCTGCCGGCCGTCCGGAACGACTACCGCGCGGCGGAGACCTACGTGTGCGCGACGGACCACCGGCTCCGCAGCCCCGTCACCGCTCTGAGCGGAGACGACGACCCCAAGGCGAGTCAGGAGGAGGTACGCGCCTGGAGCACGCACACCCGGGGTGCCTTCGAGATGGAGCGGTACCCCGGCGGGCACTTCTTCCTCGTCGACCACGCTCCGGACGTGATCCGTCTCATCCGCGAGCGGCTGACCCGGCCCGCTGCCGCGCCACGCTGAGCGAGCCGTATGTGTGTCGCGTAAGTCGAGCAACTGCTCCATCCCGCGCATGCGACCCGCCGCGCCCCGGGGACCGGCCACGCGCTGACGGCCTGGTCACCCGGGGAACCGCGGCAGCACGGCTGCCGCCACCCTGCGCCCCGCTACAGCAGGTCGCGCGGTACCCGCTCGTTCCAGGTGCGGGAGAACACCCGGCGGTCGGCCTCGTACGCGTCGAGGGTCGCGTCCACGAAGAAGTCCGTGTCGTCACACCTGAGCTGGGTGTGCGTCACTACCCGTACGTCCCAGTCGTCCCGCTGGAACCGCATGGTCCACGTGGACTCGCCGTTGACCGAGGTGAAGTCGTCGGCGACCGCGGTGTAGCGCTCGTGGGCGCGGCGCCCCGTCTCCAGGTTGATGTCCTCGAAGCGGAGCGTGCCCCGGTCCTTCACGATGTCCAGCTCGGAGTGGTAGCCGATCAGGTCCCGCTTGACCTCCCAGCGCTCCTCGGGGGGCGTCACCTGGCTCGTGGCGAGCGGGGGAGTGCCCTCGGGTTCGCCGAAGGGGGAATCCGGCACCTCGTCCGGTTCCTCCACCGGCCGCACCGGCAGGGTGAGCGTGCTGGAGTGCTCGTGGACGCTCAGCACGGCGGGCTTCGGCGGTGGCCAGGCCAGCGGCCAGTAGGACGTGGAGAGGGAGAGCCGGATGCGGTGGCCGGGCGGGAACGCCTGGGCCACTCCGTTCAGCGGGACGGTGGCGCGGTAGCGGCGGCCCGGCTCCAGCGGCTCGGGGGACTCCGTGCTGTCGCGGCGGGTGAGGTTCAGGATGCCGTACGAGACACGGGTCGCGGAGCCGTCCGGGCTCACGTCGGACAGTCGCGCGGCCACCATGGCGACCGGTTCGCTGACCGACAGGTCGAGTTCCACGGTCGGTGAGCCGAGGATCTCCACCGGCTCGGTCAGCGGCTCGGTGTCGAAGACGAGGGAACCGCCGTCCTCCTCGCGCTGGTCGTACGGCAGGTCCGGGGGCGCGTTGTAGGAGGCCCACTTGCCCGCGAACTGGCCCACGGACAGCGGCGACTGCACGGTCATCGCGTCGCCGTCGGGGGCATTCCCCTCGTCCGACGGCTCACGCGGAGGCCCGATCGTGTGCCGGGTGAGCGGATGGACGGCCGGCCGGATGTGCGGGGAGGGCCAGTCCGGCTCGCCGACCCAGCGTCCCGGCCGCTCCTCGTACGCGGTGGAGGGCGGCACGCTGTCCTGCATCCACGCCTGCAGCATGGGGCCGTCCATGACGCCGTTGTCGACGCCCTTGAGCCAGTGGTCCCACCACCGTACGAGCTCCTGGAGGTAGCCGATCGCCGGGCCGGGCTCCCCGAGGTGGGGGAACTTGTGCGACCAGGGGCCGATCAGCCCCTTGCGGGGCACGTCCAGGTGGCCGAGCAGCCGGGTCACGGCGTTGGAGTAGCCGTCCGCCCAGCCGCTGGAGGCCAGCACCGGGCACTGCACGCTCTTGTAGTCCTCGCACACCGAGGCGTGCCGCCAGTAGTCGTCCCGGCGCTGGTGGCGCAGCCACTGCAGGACCCAGGGCTCGGTCTGCTCCAGGCGTTCGTGCCACATCTCGCGCCAGCGGTCGCCGACCACGGCCGGGTCCGGCGGACAGGTGCCGTAGGCGAACATCGTGCCCGCCTCGGCCAGGTTGTCCGACAGCAGGGCGCCGCCCATGTAGTGCATGTCGTCGGCGTGCCGGTCGTCGGTGAAGGAGGCGATGGCGATGGCCTTCAGGCCCGGCGGCTGCCGGGCCGCCACCTGGAGCGCCGCGAACGCGCCCCAGGAGATGCCCATCATGCCGGTGCCGCCGTCGCACCAGGGCTGCTCCGCCAGCCAGGCCAGCACCTCCTCCGCGTCCGCCTGCTCCCGTTCCAGGTACTCGTCCCGGAGCACGCCCTCCGAGTCGCCGGTGCCGCGCAGGTCGACGCGGACACAGGCGTAGCCGTGACCCGCGAGATACGGGTGGTGGATCGAGTCGCGTACGGCCGTGAGGTCGCGTTTGCGGTACGGGATGTACTCCAGTACCGCGGGCACCGGCTCATGGTCCGAGGAGGTGGGACGCCAGATGTGCGCGGAGAGCCGGACCCCGTCGGACATCGGGATCGTGACGTGCTCTTCTTCCTTCGTGGCGTGGGGCAGGTTGGTCACGTAACGCATGGAACCCACGTGCTCCTTACTCTCGTGGGGGTTCACTTCGGCGGGGCTTCACTCCTTCGGGGGTTCGTCGAAGGCGAGGCCGAGGGCGGCCACGCAGTGGTCGAACTTCTCCCGCAGCTCGGCTTCGTCCGCCCCGCCGGTGAAGATGTGCGCCAACTCGTAGCTGTAGCTGTCCTGTCCGGGAAGGTCCGAGAGCCGGGTGCCCTGCTCGGGGACCACCTCGATGCGCACGCCCGGCGTTTCCCGCTCGATGCGGGCGATCTCCTCGGGCCCGGGCACCCGGCGCACCACGCCGTCGGTGAACCAGCGGTGGTACCACTTCGCCGCCATCGCGTACGGGCCCTCGCGGTGCGGCATGCGCGGGTCCTCACCGAGCGCGAGGCTCACCATGCAGTGGTGGTTGGGGACGCCGTCGACGTACTGGAACAGCTCGGCGTGCGACTGGGAGTGCCGGGGGTTGATCTCCAACAGGTTGATCGACTGCGTCCGCGGGTCGTAGAAGTACTCGATGCTGAAGGTGGCCGAGTCCATTCCGATCTGCCGCATCACCCGCTCCGAGACGTCGTGGAGCTCCGCGATGACCGCCGGCGGCAGCGTCGAGGGGTACTGGTGGCGCAGGAAGCAGGGGGAGTCCGGGTACTGGATGGAGTCCAGAACGCCGTAGACCGTCACCTCGCCCTGGTGGACATAGCCCTCGACGGCGACCTGGACGCCGGACAACGACTCCTCCGCCAGACAGACCCGGCCGCCGACGCCGTCCATCTCCGGAGGCAGGTCGATGCGTTCGAGGATGTGCTCGAAGGGGCGGCCGATGCGGGAGATGCCGTCGCGGATCTCGGTGACGGCCTTGCGGAACTCCTCTTCGTCATCGACTCCGAAGGCGAGTTCGGACGAGTAGGAGAGCGCGGGCTTGACCCACATCGGGAAGGTCACGTTCTCGGGCGGGCGAGGCGGCTCGGCCGACAGGTCGACCCTGTCGAAGCCCGGGTGCCGGTCGGTCACCTTCTGCTGTTCGAGGCGGCTCCAGTACTTGTGCTCGCACTTGACCACCGACTCCAGGCTCGTGCTCCGCGTTCCGTAGCGTTCGCTCAGCATCGGCACGAGGGTGCTGACCGGGAAGTCCCAGTAGCCGACGATCGCGTCGATGCTGCCGTCGAAGGCGTCCAGCACCTCCCGGGCCTTGTCGAACAGCGTGGGCAGGTGCACTTCGCCGTACTGAAGTTCCTCGATGGTCAGCAGCTGGTGAAAGCGCAGCCGGTCAGCTCCGGGAACCTCCCGGAGCGTGGGCAGATTGGCCTCGTCGAGCCCGATTACGAAGACGTTCTTCACCGTCTCGTCAGACACGGATCTCCTTCCGACAGCAGGCCCTCCGGCCGGGCCTTCCAAGATCGACTGAGTACCCCTTGCGGGTGCGGCCATGCCGGTCGGCGCGGCGCCGGCCGGGCGGCAACGGGGAACATGCCTGCCGCCGATGTGGGCACGCGGTGCGGGGAAGAAACGGCGTGACCCCAGGTGAACGGCCGCGCCGTGGACGACACCGGCGAAAGGAAAGCCCGTGCAGCCCGAGCAGGAACGGTCCGCACCACAGGTGGTGTCCGAGCCCGCCCCGCCCTACGACTCCGACAAGCAACAGCGGCCCGGCCTCGAGGCCGATATGCGCACCCCGCCGCGCTACCGGGCGAGCCGCTACCGGGCCAGCGGGAAGCTGGAGGGAAAGGTCGCGCTGATCACCGGCGGCGACTCGGGTATCGGACGGGCGGTGGCGCTGCTGTACGCGCGGGAGGGCGCCGACGTCGCGCTCGTCCATCTGCCGGAGGAGCAGGTGGACGCGGAGCGGGTCCGGCGCGAGGTGGAGGACCAGGGCCGGCGTTGTCTGCTGCTGCCGGGTGACCTCACCGACCCGGCGTTCTGCCGCGAGGCCGTCGAGCGGACGGCGGCGGAGCTCGGCGGGCTGAACATCCTGGTGAGCAACGCCGCGTACCTCAACAGCAAGCTGGAACTCGACCAGTTGACCGCCGAGGACTTCGACCGGACGTTCAAGACGAACGTCTACGCGTACTTCCACCTGCTCATGGCGGCGCTGCCCCACCTGGAGCCCGGCGACGCCGTCATCGCCACGGCCACCGAAGAGGCGCTCAAGGGCAGTACGACGATGATCGACTACGCGGCGTCCAAGGCCGCGCTGATCACCCTGAGCAAGTCCGTCGCCGTGCACCTGGCCAAGCGCGGCGTGCGCGCGAACGTGGTCGCGCCGGGCCCGACCTGGACGCCGCTCAACGAGGCCGACCAGCACATGCCGCCGGACGGGCTCGCCCACATCGGCAGCGAGGCTCCGCTCCAACGCGCGGCCCAGCCGGAGGAGATCGCACCGACGTACGTCTACCTCGCCTCCGACGCCGACTCCAGCTACACGGTCGGCGAGGTCATCGCGGTGACCGGCGGCATCGTCGACACCCGCTAGCCGTCAGCCGCCAGTGACTCCGTGGACAGCGACTGTTCCGCCCAGATCGTCTTGCCCGTGGGGGTCTGGCGGCTGCCCCAGCGTTCGGAGAGCCGGGCGACGAGCAGCAGTCCTCGTCCGCCCTCGTCGAACACGCGGGCCCGGCGCAGGTGGAGTGCGGTGCTGCTGCCGTCGGACACCTCGCAGATGAGGGCGGAGTCGCGGATCAGCCGCAGTTCGATGGGCGCGCCGCCGTACCGCAGCGCGTTGGTGACCAGCTCGCTGACGACGAGTTCCGTGGTGAACTCCGCCTCCGCCAGCCCCCAGGCGGCCAGTTGCCCGCCCGCCATCCTGCGGGCCCGGGCCACGGCCGCGGGCTCGGGCGGCAGCTGCCAGGTGCGCACCTTTCCGGCGTCGAGCGCGGCGGTCCGGGCCGGCATCAGCAGATGTCGTCGGCGGGACGGCCGGTCAGCACGGTGCGCGGCACCTGCTCACACGTGTCCTCCAGCTCCCCGGCTGGGTTGCCCAGCGCCTCGCGGAGCAGGGCGAGCCCGGCCTCCATGTCGTGGTCGGCGGCGTTGATCAGCCCGTCGGTGTAGAGGGCGAGCAGGCTGTTCTCCTCCAGCCGCACCTCGACGGCCTCGAACGGCAGGCCGCCCAGGCCCAGCGGCGGCCAGCATCGGCGTGCCCTGAAGCCGGACCACGACACGGTCGCCGTCCCGGTGCCGTAGCGCGACCTCACCGGCCCAGCGCTGCCCGTCGGCCACGTGAGGTCGCGTGGCACCGGGCAGGTCGGCGGCGAGCAGGCGCGTGGTGGCCCGGTCCACGATCTCGTCGGGTTCGTATCCGAGCAGCCGTCGGGCGCCGTCGCTCCACACCGTGATCAGCCCACGGGCGTCGACGACGACCGCCAAGTCCTCCGGTACGCGTCCGTGCACGGTGCCTCCGGATGTGACCCCCTGCCGCTTCCCCGGTCATCATCTCAGGGAGGGCCGCCGGGTACCCCTTTGCGGCTTCCCGCCACCGCCCCCGTCGGGTCCTGAAACGCCCTGCCGGTCAGTCACCGTGAGGAGCGCATCGTCAGCCGGCCAGGCGTTCCACCAGCAGGAACCCGCCGATGGCGATCATCAGTGCGCCGGAGACACGCGTGACCGCCCGGGCCGCGGCGGGCCTGGTCTTCAGGACGGTGCGGGCCAGGACGCCGACGGCGAGGTAGACGACGGCGCAGGCGGTCATGTGCAGGGTGCCGAGCAGGCCGGTCTGCGTGGCGACCGGCCAGCCGCCCGCGGGGTCGATGAACTGCGGGAACAGCGAGAAGTACAGCAGCAGCGCCTTCGGATTCAGTCCGCTGATCCCGGCACCCTTGAGCATGATCCGCAAGCGGGAGGAGCCCACCTCGTCCTCGGAGGCCGTCAGGACGGCAGGCTGCCTCAGCACGCCGCAGCCGAGCCACACCAGGTAGCCGGCCCCGGCCAGGGTCAGCGCGGTGAGCAGGGTCGCCGAGTTCGCCACGACCACCACCAGGCCCGCGACGGCGAGCAGGGTGTATCCGGCGTATCCGGCTATCAGCCCGGCGACCGCGGGGACGACCGACCGGCCCTTGACGCCCGCCGTGATCGCATAGGCCCAGTCCGCTCCGGGTGTGAACACCAGCAGCAGATCCACCGCCAGGAATGCCGCCAGTGTCGTCGTTTCCATCGATCGGTCCCTCTCACGTGCCTTGTCGCGAGAGGAAGGCTAGGTCGGATCAGCCCGAAAGTGTTCCCTTCTTTACTCCTTGATCGCGCCATCTGGGGCAGAATCTTCTCCATGGATGCCCTGGACCGGAAAATTCTTACCGAGCTACAGCTCGACGGCCGTCTCACGGTCACCGAGCTGGCCGCCCGGGTGAAACTGAGCGTCTCGCCCTGCCATCGCCGCCTGCGCGACCTCGAACGCGAGGGCGCGATCCGCGGCTACCGGGCCGTCGTGGACCCGGCCGCCGTGGGTCTGAATTTCGAGGCGCTCGTCTTCGTCACCCTGCGCTGGGAGGACGCCGACACCGTCTCCGCGTTCGAAGAAGGCGTGGCCGCCGTCCCGCACGTGCTCCAGGCGCAGCGCCTGTTCGGCGACCCCGACTACCTCCTGCGCGTCGCCACCACCGACCTGGCGGCCTTCCAGCAGCTCTACGACCAGCGGCTCGCCCGGCTGCCCGGCGTCCAGCGCCTGAACTCCACCCTCGTCATGAAACACGTCGTGGACGACCGGCCCCTGCCCGAGTGAGCGGAGCCGGCCGCCTCTCGCTCAGCCGCCCAGACCACCGGCGAACGGCATCGTCCGCCACTGTTCGATGGCCGGCCGCAACGCGTCGACGAGCATGGGCAATTGGGGTGCGAGTGCGAGACACGCCACCGCGCGGGACATGCCCACGGCGTTGACGACGCGCAGCACACCCTCGTCCAGCCGCCGCAGACCCCGGCGTTCGGCGGCAGTGTTGTAGGCGGCCTCGCACTCGGGGCCGAGAGCCGCCAGGTCCCATTCGACCGGTCCGAAGGTCGTCAGCTCGAAATCGGAGTACAACTCGCCGCCCTTGGCGGAGACGATGTTGGCCGCGGGGGAGTCACCGTGGATCGGCTGGAACTCGATGCCCGGGAACGCCGCCTCGAACCCCGCGCGTGAGCTGATGACGGGCTCCAGGACGTCCCACTCGCGCCGCGCGCGGTCGAGGTCGGCCGGGTCCAGCAGGTCGGGCCGCCCTTCGAGCGCGGCGAGTCCCTCGGAGACGAACCGCGGTTCGGCTGCCGACAGGAACGGCAGGTCACCCGGGTACGAGCGCAGCGCCGCGTGCAGGTCGGCGACCAGGCCGGCGTTGTGCACGTAATCGGGCTCGACGCTCTGGTCCAGCTCGACGAACTGCCAGAACGTCATCGAGAAACCGTCCCGCCGCACGGGCTCGCGCGGCACGAGCGGACTCGGCGGAATCACCGGGTGCCTCTGTTCCGCCAGCCACGCCACCACATCGAGCTCCAGCCGCTGCCGCGCCGCCTGTAACTCGGGGCCGGAGTACGACGGCAGGACGGTCGGCACCCGCACCACCACGGGTGACGGAGCGAGGTGCACCACGACGGAGAACACGTCGTAGAGCACCCTCGCGTCGGTCACCGTGAGCCCCAGATCACGCCCCGCGGCGACGGCCGCGGCGAGTGCGCGGGACTTACGGGCGTCGATCTGATGAGACGTCAAGAATGCTTCCATGCGGCGATGGTGTCACGCAGGTCACGGCGGTGCGACGGGTTGACGATCTCCGAGCGACTGCTCCTGTGCGCTCTCGGTCAAGAACCGGTGCGTTCTCCGGCAACCGGCCGCACGGCCCCGGTCCTAGCGTTGCCAGGTCCCCTCACCAGCCACCCGGAAACGAGGAAGCAGCGCATGCCGTACATCACCGTGGGCCAGGAGAACTCCACCGCCATAGACCTCTACTACGAGGACCATGGATCCGGGCGGCCGGTCGTCCTCATCCACGGATTTCCGCTCGACGGCCACTCCTGGGAGCGGCAGACCGCCGTGCTCCTCGACGCCGGCTACCGCGTGATCACCTACGACCGGCGCGGCTTCGGGCAGTCCGCCCAGCCGACGACCGGCTACGACTACGACACCTTCGCCGCCGACCTGAACACCGTGATGGAGACCCTCGACCTGCGGGACGCCGTCCTCGTCGGGTTCTCCATGGGCACCGGCGAGGTCGCCCGGTACGTGTCCCGGTACGGCTCCGGCCGGGTCGCCAAGGTCGCCTTCCTCGCCTCGCTGGAGCCCTGCCTGCTCAAGTCCGACGACAACCCGCAGGGGGTCGCCCCGAAGGAGTTCTTCGACGGGATCGTCGAGGCCGTCAAGGCAGACCGCTACGCGTACTACACGGACTTCTACAAGGACTTCTACAACCTCGACGAGAACCTCGGCACCAGGATCAGCGAGGAGGCCGTCCGCAACAGCTGGAACGTCGCCGCGGGCGGCGGCTTCTTCGCGGCGGCCGCCGCGCCGTCGACCTGGTACACCGACTTCCGGGCCGACATCCCGGCGATCGACGTGCCGGCCCTGATCCTGCACGGCACGGGCGACCGCATCCTCCCCGTGGAAGGCACCGCCAGGCAGTTCCACAAGGCTCTCCCGGCCGCCGACTACGTCGAGATCGAAGGCGCCCCGCACGGACTGCTGTGGACCCATGCGGAGGAGGTCAACTCGGCACTGCTCGCCTTCCTGGAGAAATGATCCGTCGCGGGAACGTCACGGCAGACCGGCACGTTGCACATGAGTTCGCCCACGTCACCGACCACGGGAGCATCGTGCCCGACGCCACGCCCGACACGTCCACCGTCCTCCCCGCACTCCCGGCCCTGAGCGCGCAGGCGGAGCGGCTGATCGAGCTGGGGGTGCACGAGATCGCCGGGCTGTCCGCCGAGGAGATCCGTACGTTCGCCGCCGAGACCGACGGCGAGGGCGCCCTGCTGGCCGTGCACCCGGACAGAGCCCCCGCCTCCGCCCTCGCACCGCTGCTGCGCCGCGAGGGCAGACCGGGCTTCGTCGTCCTCGACATGCCCGACGTCGACGAGTTCAGACCCTCCGCCGTCGAACTGCCCGACACCCCGCTCTACGTCGTCACCGGCGTCGACCGCGGTGACCGCATGGCCAACTGGAGCCCGGACGAGGCACTGCCCGCCCTCACCAAGGAGGACCGCACGCCGCTGCTGCTCACCGAGGGCATTTACTGGGTGCTCCAGGAGCCGGCGGTCCTGGAGCGCAACCGCTGCTTCATGACCATCGGGTCCCGGCTGCGCAAGCCCAACGGCAGCATGGACGCCCGCACCCCGGCGATCTGGATCAGCAACGGCACCGGACGCGACGGCCGCGAGCGCCGCAACGCCCCCAAGGTCGGCTGGTGCTGGTGGAACAACCGCCACACCTGGCTGGGCTTCGCCTCCACGACGGGCCGCAGGTCCTGATCCCGGGCATCGGCACGAACTGCAGGGCTGCGCCCCGGGGCAGCGGCGGGCCGGTACGACCGCCGCCGCTGCCCCGGGCCTGTGACGCGAAGAACCGCAGCCGTCCGACGGAAGGTCAGAACCTGGGCCGAGGGGCCCGCGCCTCGACGATCTCCGCGGCCTCGGCCTGCGTCTCGACGGACGGCGGCGAACCCGCCAGGGGCTTGTTGGCGGTCTCCTTCATGCACAGGACGGCGATGACGCCGATGACCGCGGCACCCGTGGAGTAGTAGGCCGGCATCAGGGTCGAGTCGAAGGCGCTGATCAGGGCGGTGATCACCAGGGGAGTCGTACCGCCGAAGACCGACGTGGCCAGGTTGTAGGCGACCGAGAGGGAGCCGTACCGGTCCTTCGCGCGGCACCCGGATGCCTACCGGGAGTAATGACCGGGTGCGTTCGGTGAGGCCCGCGCTGCCCGCCGGCCGTGGTGTGCCGGTGCCCGGAGGGGGAACTTGGTTCGCCGGTGCCCACCTGGGGTGCCCACCCGGTGAGAGGAGCCCATGTGACAGCGTCAGCGGCGGGCGACCGGAACCCGGGCGCGCAGGAGGCCGGATACGAGCCGGATCCGCACCGGTGGCGGGCCCTGTGGGTCACCCTGGTGGCCGGCTTCATGAGCCTGCTGGACGTCTCGATCGTGGCGGTCGCCCTGCCCTCCGTCCAGCGCGGCCTGGACGCCTCTCCCGCGCAGGTGCAGTGGGTGGTGTCCGGATACGCCCTCGCCTTCGCTCTCGCGCTCGTCACCGCCGGCCGCCTCGGAGACGCGCTGGACCGGCGCCGCATCTTCCTGCTGGCCCTCGGCGGCTTCGTGGTCTGCAGCGCGGCCTGCGGGGCGGCCCCCAGCATCACGCTGCTGGTGGTGGCACGCCTCGCCCAGGGCCTGGCGGCCGGCTTCATGGCTCCCCAGAACTCCGCGCTCATCCAGCAGATGTTCCGCGGTGCCGAACGCGGCCGTGCCTTCGGCTTCTTCGGCGCCACCGTCGGCATATCGTCCGCCGTCGGCCCCCTCGCCGGCGGGCTGATCCTCGCCCTGGCCGCCGGCGACCAGGGCTGGCGGTGGATCTTCTACGTCAACGTCCCCATCGGCATCCTCGCCGTCCTCCTCGGCCGCCGCCTGCTGCCCCGCACCCGGCGGTCCGGCCGGCAGCACGTGGACCTGCCCGGCGTCGTGCTCCTCGGCCTCGGCGTCCTCGCGTTGATGTATCCGCTGGTCCAGGCGGGCTCCGGCGGCTTCGGCGGGCTGTGGTGGATGTTCCTCGCCGGTGCCGCGATCCTCTTCGGCTTCACCCGCTGGCAGCGACGCCTCGTCGAACGGGACACCCAGCCGCTGCTCGATCCGCGCCTGTTCACCACCGTGCGCGGCTACGCCGTCGGCGCAGGCGTCGGCACGCTCTACTTCATCGGCTTCAGCGGCGTCTGGCTGGTCTTCGCGCTCTTCTACCAGGACGGCCTGGGCTTCTCCCCGCTCCGGTCCGGCCTCGCCGTGACTCCCTTCGCCCTCGGCTCCGCCTGTGCGGCCGCGGTCGCCGGCCGGCTGGTGGACCGGCTGGGCCGCATGCTCACCGTGGGCGGCCTCACGGCCGTGATCGCCGGGCTGGGCGGCACCGCGCTGCTGCTCCGCTTCGCACCCCTCGACATCGCGCCCTGGGTCGCTGCCCCGGTGCTGTTCCTGGGCGGCGTCGGCAGCGGCTGCGTGATCTCACCCAACATCACGATGACCCTGCGCGACGTGCCCGTGCACATGGCGGGCGCGGCGGGCGGCGCCCTGCAGACCGGGCAGCGGCTCGGCGCCGCGGTGGGCACCGCCGCCCTGCCCGGCCTCTTCTACCTGGTGCTCGGCAGCGGCGACGACTACCGCGGCGCCCTCGCCACCGCACTGGGCGCCGCCCTCCTCGGCATGCTGGCGTCCCTGGCCCTCGCGACGTCCGACTGGAGGCGCGACCGGCGGTCGCGCCAGCGGCACGGGAAGTGCCCGGAGGATGTCGCCAACAGCCCCATACACGCCCGGCAGAACTGATTCCGCCGCGCGCCCACCGCATACGGAGACCGTCGGCCGGGTCAGCCGGCGGCCAGCACTGACCTCCCGGCACCGGCACCCTCACCGGCACCGGCGCCCGCGTGGTCGTGCGGCGCCAGCCGCAGGTAGGCCGTGATCTGCTTTCCCCTGGCCCGGCGCGCCACGGCGACCCGGTCACTGACCGTGTGCACCAGGCGCAGTCCGTGGCCGCCGACGCGGAACCGGTCACCCTGGCGCACCGTGGGCTGCTCCGCCGAGGTGTCCCGCACGGTGATGGCCAGCTGTCCCCGGAACAGCCGCAGGATCAGCTCGCAGGGTCCGGGAGCATGCCGGATGGCGTTGGTGACCAGTTCGCTGACGACGAGTTCGGCGTCCACGGCCAGAGAGGCCGGAATCGTGGCGGGGGCGATGTTCGGGCCGTGGGCGAGGAAGGCGCGCAGGGCCAGACGCGCGTCGACGGCGCTTGCCGCGCCGTCGTCCCAGGCCGCGCCGAAACGCAGCGTGGCGTGCTCGTCCGCGCCCGGTCGATCTGCCGCCTGCTTCCCAAGCGGGAGGACCATACGGATGCTCTTTCGTTGTGTTCGCCCCTGCCGGGGTCGCTCTGTCGCCCTGCGTTTACCCGGGCGCGCTCCACCCATACCAGGACAGCCACCAGGCGTTCTCGGCACGCTGCTCCCGGCGGTATCAGCCACGCGGGGGCTGGTTTCGAGGCCACGGGGCACACGGGATGCACACAGGAGGGCATCCCCCGGTGGAAGGGCCGACAGCCGACCGGGGCGGCCGATCAGCGAGGAGGCGACGACGACATGGCAGGGCCGGAGCATACGGAGACAGCCGCGCGACGGTCCGTGGCCGTACTCGGCACCTCGCTGACCCGAAGACTGGACGCCATCGGTACCGGCGCCTACGTCGTGGACGAGGAGGGCCGCATCCTCGCGGCCAACACCCGCGCCCGGGACGTACTGGCCCGGTCCACCGAGGACCTGCTCGGTCATGACGCGCACGACCTGCTGCACCGGGACGCCCACGGGCGGCCGCTGCCCAGGACCCGGTGCGGAATGCGGCAGGCCTTCCACGCCGGGCGGACCGCCCAGGCCGATGAGGACTACTTCGCACGCGGCGACGGTTCCCTGCTGCCGATCTCCTGGCTGATCACCCCGTACGACATCGGCGACGACGGAGCCGGCACGCTCGTGCTCTTCCACACCGTCGAGCCCGCGCCCCAAACCGGCCCGCAGCCGGAGCCGACGGGCCGGCCGCTGCCCGAGCTGGAACGGCTGTCCCTGCTGGCCGACGCCACCACACGGCTGACCTCCACGCTCGACGTCGACGAGGCGCTGGAACGCCTGGTGAGCCTGGTCGTGCCCCGGCTGGCGGACTGGGTGATCGTCGATCTGATCACCGAGCACGACGAAGTCTGGCGTTCCGAAGTCGTCCACGCCGACGGCGGCACCCTGGTGCGCCGGGACGACTTGCAGGGCCCGATGCCGCCCGTCCCGGAGGCGTCCCCGATGCCCCTGTCCAGAGCGCTGCGCGGGGTGGCTTCCACGGTGGCCGGGCCCGACACCTACTACCAGCGCGAACCTGATTCCGGCATCGCGGTCGAGCAACGCCGGCTGTTCGACAGCACGGGGATGCACTCGGCGGCCATCGCGCCCATCCGCAGCACCCGCGCGGTCCTCGGGGCCTTGACGCTGGGCCGGGCCGAGGACCCGGTCCCCTTCACTCCGGCCGATCTCCCACTGGTCGAGGACATCGCACGCCGGGCCGGGCTCGCCCTGGACAACGCCCGGCTGTTCCAGCGCCAGCGCAAGGTCGCCGAGACCATGCAGAACCATCTGCTGCCCCAGATGCCGGGGGTTCCGGGCCTCCAGATGACCGTCCGCTACCTGCCCGCACCCGACGCCTCACAGGTCGGCGGCGACTGGTACGACGCCTTCCCCATGTCCGACGGATCCACCGCCCTGGCCGTCGGGGACGTCGTCGGGCACGACCTGGAGGCGGCGGCCGGCATGGCGCAGGTGCGCAACATGCTCCGCGCCTACGCCTGGTCCCAGCACGAGCCCCCCAGCCGGATCGTCACGCGGCTCGACGAGGCGCTCCAGCACATCACGGACGTCGACATGGCCACGATGATCTTCGCCCGGATCGAGGCGGCGGACGACGGCCGGTGGCAGCTCTCCTGGACCAACGCGGGCCACCCGCCGCCCCTGCTGATCAGCCGCGACGGCCTCGCACGCTACCTCACGGACGGACACGGCATCCTGCTGGGCGCCAGTGCCGGCACCCCGCGCCCCGACGCCACGACCTTGCTCCCGCCCGGATCCACCCTCGTGCTGTACACCGACGGCCTGATCGAAGCACCCGGCCACAGCCTCGACGAGGGCCTGAACCGGCTGCGCCGGCACGCCGCCGCCCTCGCCCACCGCCCCCTGTCCTCCTTCACCGACCACCTGCTGCGCCGCGTCCGCCCCGCCGAGAACGAGGACGACGTCGCCCTCCTGGCCCTGCGCACACCTGCTCAGGCGGTGGCCCGGGGCTCGGCCGGGCTGAGGTAGTACACGGCGGTCCGCGCGGCATGCGGGGCGAGCAGACCCTGCAACTCCTCCGCCGCGACCTTGAGGAGGTCGCCGTCGTGCGTGGCGCGGAGGGTTTCGAGGACGAAGGCGACCTGCGTGGAGTCCTCGGTGACGCGGGTGCGGTGGGCGTCGCGGTGGTTCCAGTGGCGGGTCAGGACGCCGGTGGCGTCCGCGTAGATGATCTCGCCGGGCTTGGGGTGCTCGACGGTGTCCGGTTCGCCGAGCGGGGTGAAGGACTCGGTGCCGTCCGCGCGGCGGATGGCGACGTCCCCCGCGACGTGGGCCAGGTCGAAGGCGCCGGCGGGCAGGCCGTGGCGGACGGAGACGGCGTTGTAGGAGTCGACGGCCGCGTTGATACGCGGCAGTGTGCCCTTCCTGGCGAGGCGGCGGCCGAGCGCGTCGACGCTGGGGCGGATGCGGCGCGGGTTGGTGCCGAAGGAGCGGTAGGCGGTGTGCCAGGCCTCGATGCGCGGGTCGGTCTCGTCGGCCGGCTGCCACGAGCCGTCGGCGAGTTGCTGCTCCAGGTCCTCCAGGGCGGTGGCGGTGTCGGGCCAGGTTTCGTGGCCGCGCAGGCCGGTGGCGGTGACCAGGGCGATGAGGGTGTCGGGGAAGCCGTCCGCGACGGCGGGGGTGAGGTGGAAGGCGGGCATGGCGGGTTTTCCGTTTCTCGCGTCGGGACGGGCCTTGGTTCGGTGGTGCACAAGTGCGGGGCCGCTCAGGTCAGGGCGAGCAGGCTGACCGCGACGGCGGCGGTGCCGAGGCCGGCGAGCCGGCCGCGGTGGATCCGTTCGGCGAGCACGCCGCGGGCCGGCAGGACCGTACCGGCCGGGTAGAGGGCGGTGATCACGGCGACGACGGCGAGGTCTCCACTGCGGGCGGCCAGCAGGAACAGCAGGTTCGCCACGGAGTCCAGCGCACCCGCGGCTGCCGACAGGGCGTACGCGGGCCGCTCGGTGCCCAGCCTGCGGTGCATCAGCCCCGCCGCGGCCAGGGTCACGGCCGAGGAGACCGCCCGTCCGATGATCAGCGGCGCCACCCCGCTGTCGGACGGCGCCTGGTGCAGGCAGACCAGCTGAAGGGCGATGGCGGCGCCCGCGCCGAAGGCCAGCGGCAGCGCCAAGCGGGAGGGGCGCGCCGAGCCCGCGCCCTCGTCGGCACTGACCAGCACGACCGCCACCAGTGCGAGCGGCAGCCCCACCAGCCCCGCGGCGGCCAGGTGCTCGCCCTGCAACAGACCCACACCGACGGGCAGTGCGGCCGACACCAGCGCGGTCACGGGCGACAGCACGTTCATCGGACCGATCGCCGGCGTGCGGTAGAGCAGCGCGAACGCGGCTGGCGGAGGCGACCCCGGACGCGGCACCCCAGCCGAGGGTGCCCGCGCTGAAAGAGGCTCCGAGCACCGGCCACAGCAACAGCTCGACCGCGAGGCTCGCCGGGGCCGCGTTCATCACCGTGCGCAGCACATGAGTCTTGCGGGCGCCGAGGCCGCCGAGGAAGTCGGCGCATCCGTAGGCGAGCGAGCTGCCCAGGGCCAGCAGCACAGCGATCACAGCACATCCCTTACCATTCAGTGGAACGACCAGACCGTACAACAGAACGACCGCCCGATGTCAACCAAACGACCGGGCGGTGCAGTCGAATGATCCAGCTGCAAGGATGGTGATCAGGTGGCCGAGACAGCCGCAGCCCTGCGGACGGTCGCGCGCAACGTCCGGGCGGCCCGCATCCGCGCGGGCCTCACGCTGGAGGAACTCAGCCGGCGCGCCCAGGTCAGCAAGGGCGCCCTGGTGGGACTGGAGAAAGCCCAGGGCAACCCCAACCTGGCCACCCTGGTCCGGCTGGCCGACACCCTCGGCGTCTCGGTCTCCGCCCTGATGCAGGGATCGCCCGAAGGCCGCGTCCGCGTCGTGTCCGCCGAGGCCGTGGCCCCCCTGTGGAGCGGAGGACAGGGCGGCGAGGCCCGGCTGATGCTGACGACGTCGGGACCGGCGCCGGTCGAGGTCTGGCGCTGGCGGCTGGAACCGGGCGAGGAGTACCCCAGCCACCCCCACCAGGCGGGTGTCGTGGAAACCGTCAGTGTCACCTCCGGCCGAATGACCCTGGTCGTCGACGGCACCGAGCACATCGTCGAGGCGGGCCAGACCGCCACGTTCGACGGCGACACCCCGCACACCTATCGCGGCGCGGGCACGGAAACCTGCCGCCTGATCATGACGGTCCATCTGCCGCCCGGCCCCGCTCCGGCGAGCTGACTCCCTCGCCGAGCCCTGATCGCGCCGCGGCATGCGACTGCCGCGGCGCGATCCCGCACGTACGAACCTCATCGGTCACTCCGGTTTCAGACCTCGGCGTTTCGGCCAACTCAAGCCGCCCGGGGACGGCTTCAGCACCGCGTCCACCTGTTCGCGCCCTTGCCGTGTCTGGTGTCGCACACGTCCGGAATCGATCGCGTTCGATTCCCGCGCCGCGTCGTTATGCCGTGCACGGCCGAGCCGACCAGGCGCGGCACGACCCGAGGAGCGATGCAGTGACGGTGACTGACGCCTCGATGGACAACGCGAAGACGCCACCCCCTCCACCCCCGGCCACCATCACCTTCGAGGGCAAGTTCGGCAAGAACCCGCTGGCAGACGCCGGCTTCACCGCGATGTGCCGACGTCTGCCCTCCGTGCTCGGGCGTACGGCCCGGATGGCGTGGGCCGTCGACAGGACCGGCGTCGTGCTGCTCCTCGCCTGCCAGTTGCTGACCGGCGGCGCGGCCGCCGTCGTCCTCGCCTTCACCGCACAGGCGATGACCCACATCCTCGGCACCGGCACCGTGTCCGAACGCCTGCACGCCGCGCTGCCCGCCCTGATCGTCGTGACGACGGCCGCGGCCATCGGCCGAGTCAGCGGCGCCCTGTCCTCGTACGCCGACGGACGGATCACCCCGCGGCTGACGACCGAAGCGGACATCGCGCTGGTGACCGCCGTGTGCCGCGTGGAGTCCAGCGCCTACGGTGAGGACGGATTCGCCGACCGGCAGGAGGCCGCCGAGATCGGCGTCACCCGGACCCGGCTGATGGTGCAGGACGCCCAGCGGTTCATGTCCGCCCTCATCCGCATGATCGCCGCGAGCGGGGTCGTCACGACGCTGCACCCGCTGCTGCTGCCCCTGCTCCTGCTGGCCGTCCTCCCGGCCGGCGCCGGAGCCGTCCTGTCGGCACGCGTCGACTACGAGACCCACTACCTCAACCTCGGCGACCGCAACGTGCGCTCCATGATGCGCTGGTGGGCCACCTACTCCCGCTTCGGCGACGAGGTCCGCGCCAACGGCATGACCGGCTACCTCACCTACTGGTACCGGGCCCTGTCCGACCGGATCGACCAGCGCACCCTGACCGCCGCCCCGCGCATGCTGCGCATCACCCTCGGCACCAGCGCCCTGGGCGGGGCCTTCCTGCTGTGCACCTGGGCCACGCTCGCCTGGCTCGCCGCCACCGGCCGCATCGCCCTGCCCGTCGCGGCCACCGCCGTGGTCGCCGTCCAGACCACACTGGCCGCGCTCTCCCAGTTCGTCATCCACGGCGCCGCGATGTTCCACACCTCGCTCTACCTCGCCGACATGCGGTCCTTCCTCGACATCGCAGGTGAACGCGCACCCAGGCGCGGGGACCTGGCCATCCCGGAACGAGTGGACCGGATCCGCCTCGACGAGATCGTCTACCGGTACCCCGGCAAGGCCGAACCCGCCGTCGCGGGCGTATCGCTCACGCTGCGGCGCGGCGAGATCCTGGCCGTCGTCGGCGAGAACGGCTCGGGCAAGTCGACCCTGACCAGACTCATCACCGGCGTCCTGCTCGCCGACAAGGGCCGCGTCCTGTGGGACGACACCGACCTGGCCCGGGCCGACCCCGACGCCGTGTGGAAACGCACCGCGCTCGTCCCGCAGAACTTCGCCGCCTGGCCGCTGCGCGCCCGCGAGAACATCACCCTCGGCCAGCCACGGACGAACGACGACGGACCGGTGTGGGACGTCGTCGACGCCGTCGGCATGCGCGAGGCGATCGAGAAACTGCCCCAGCGGCTCGACACCCTCCTCGCCAAAGAACTCTGGGGCGGCGCCGAGTTGTCGGGCGGGCAGTGGCAACGCCTCGCGTGCGGCCGCGCGCTCTACCGGCAGACCCCGCTCCTGATCCTGGACGAACCGACCTCGCAGATGGACGCCCGTGGCGAGCACGCCATCTTCCTGGAGATCAAACGGATCGCCGCCGAGCGCATGACGATCGTCGTCACCCACCAGCTCGAGAACACGAAGCTCGCCGACCGCATCCTCGTCATGGACCAGGGCCGCGTCATCGAACAGGGCACATACGAGGAACTGGCGAACGCCGGAGGCCTGTTCGCGGAACTCGTCTCCCTGTCCCAGGACCGGTGACGCACCATG
>NZ_NGFN01000013.1 GCF_002148965.1 Streptomyces swartbergensis
GGTGAAGATTGGGGCAAGAGGTGGTAGACCACTCTCAGCGACAGAGAGGTCGGCCGTGGGCGCACACGAGGAGTACGGCGTTGCCCGGCAGCGGTTCGACGTGGCCGACGCCGCGCCCCTGTTGCTCGATCCGCAGGGCGTGGTGACGGGCTGGACCGACGAAGCCCGGCGGCTGCTGGCGTACCCGGCGGCCGAGGCGGTCGGCAGGAAGCTGGCGGATCTGCTGACGGCCGAGGACGCGCAGCGCGTGCCGGACCTGGTCGAGCGGTGCCGAAGGGACGGTGGCTGGACGGGGTTGCTGACGGCCCGCAGAAGGGACGGGCAGCCGGTGCGGGTCGCGGCCCGGATCACCTCGGCCGAGGAGGCGCACGGCGGCGAGCGCCGGCTGGTGCTGCTGTCGGAGCTGGCCGACGCGCCCGGCTGGGACATGAGCCGTACGGTGCTGGAGCGGATGGTGTCCGACGCCCCCGTAGGTATCGCGATCGTGGACACGGACCTGCGTTTTGTATGGTCGAACGCCGCCCTGGAGCAGTTCGGCGGCGGACCGGCACCGCGCCGCCTCGGCCTGCGCTTCGCGGACGTCCAGCCCGGCCTGGACGCCCAGGCGGTCGAGGCGCAGATGCGGCGCGTGCTGGAGACCGGCGAGGCCGTGGTCGGTTACGAGCACGTGGGCCAGGTGCAGTCGGCCCCGCTGCGCGAGACCGCGCACATGCTGTCGTTCACCCGGCTCGACGACGATCAGGGCAACCCGATGGGCGTGTACTACACGGTCGTCGACATGACCGAACGGCACCGCGCCCGGCAGCGGCTGGCGCTGCTCGACCGGGCCGGCGAGAGCATCGGCCGCAGCCTGGACCTCATGTGCACCGCGCAGGAGCTGGCCGACGTGGCCGTGCCGGGACTGGCCGACTTCGCCACCGTGGACCTGCTGGAGACGGTGCTGCGAGGCGCCGAACTGACCCCCGGGCCGCTCGCGGACACGGACGAGCCGGTGGCCGTGGCCCTGCGCCGCGCCGGATACCGGTGCGCGCAGGACGACCTCGTGGAGTCCGTCATCGACATCGGCGAGGTGGTGGCCTTCCGGGCCGGAACGCCCCCGGTCCGCTGCCTCACCACGGGACGGTCCTGGCGCGAGGAACGGCTCGACCCGTCGGCCCGGGACTGGACCACCGACGCACCGAGCGGCCGACAGGCCAGGTTCCGGGAGCTGGGCCTGCACAGCGTGATGATCGTGCCGGTCCGGGCGCGCGGAACCACGCTCGGCGTCACCACCTTCTTCCGGCGCCACGGCCGGGAGCCCTTCGACGAGGAGGACCTGCGCCTGGCCGAGGACCTCGTCTCCCGCGCGGCCGTCTGCCTCGACAACGCCCGGCGCTACACGCGCGAGCGCGACGCCGCGCTCGTCCTCCAGCGCAGCCTGCTCCCCCACCGGCTCCCCGAGCAGGACGCGGTCGAGGTGGCCGCCTGCTACCGGCCGGCCGACGAGCTGACCGGCCTCGGCGGCGACTGGTACGACCTCATCCCGCTGTCCGGTGCGCGCGTCGCGCTCGTCGTGGGCGAGGTGCCCGGGCACGGCATCGACGCCGCCGCGGCCATGGGTCAGTTGCGGACGGCCGTACGGACGCTGGCCGCTCAGGACCTGCCGCCCGAGGAGGTGCTGGGGCACCTCGACGACCTGGTGGCGCGGTCGGCCCGGGAAGAGGGTGCCGAACCGGGCGCGGCGGGCTCCGCGGGCACGCAGTGCGTGGGCTCCGGATGTGTGTACGTGGTCTACGACCCGGTCGACGGCGGCTGCGCGATGGCCGCCGCGGGGCATCCCGCACCGGCCGTGGTGCTGCCCGACGGCTCGGTCACGTTCGTCGATCTCCCGCAGGGGCCGCCGCTCGGCGTGGGCGGTCCGCCCTTCGAGGCGGTCGAGCTGTCCCTCGTGGAGGGCAGCACCCTCGCCCTGCACACCGACGGGCTGCTGGCCCGGGGAGAGACCTGGGCCGTCGACGCCGGCCGGGAACGGCTGCGCCGGGCACTGGAAGGGGCGGGGCCGCTGGAGACGCGCTGCCGGAACGTCGTCGACGCGCTGGTCCCGGCGCGCCCGTACGACGACGTGGCGCTGCTGATGGCCCGTACGAAACGTCTCGGCACCGAGCAGGTGGCGGCCTGGGACCTGGACCCGGACCCTGCCCTCGTCGCCGACGCCCGCCGCACGGCCACCCGGCAGCTCGCCCGCTGGGGGCTGGACGAGCTGGCGTTCACGACGGAACTGGTGGTGAGCGAGCTGGTCACCAACGCCATACGGCACGCCACCGGGCCCATCCGGCTTCGGCTGATCCGGGAGCGTGCCCTGGTCTGCGAGGTCCTGGACAGCGGCGCCACCGCGCCCCATCTGCGCCATCCCCGTACGACGGACGAGGGCGGGCGCGGTCTGCTGCTGGTCTCCCAGCTGACGCAGCGGTGGGGCACGCGGTTCGTCCCCGACGGGAAGATCATCTGGGCGGAGCAGTCCCTGACGGAGCTCGCCGAGCTGCCCATGGCCGCGCTCGTGGAGTGAAGCCGGGGCCGGGTTCGCCCATACCGTGGGAAACTGGTCTGATCCCGGCAGTGGTGAGGCGGCGGCCATGACGGATTCGGCGATCGACTACACGGCGGTGTTCCAGGCCCTGCCCGGCATGGTGGCGCTGCTGACGCCCGAGCTGGTGTACGCGGATGTCAACGACGAGTTCGTCCGGGTGTCCGGGCGCTCCCGCGAGCAGTTGGTCGGGCACTTCCTGTTCGACGTCTTCCCCGACAACCCCAACGACCCCGCCTCGACGGGCATGCGCAACCTGGAGGCCTCGCTGTACCGGGTCCTGGCGACCGGGGAGCGCGACGCCATGGCCCTCCAGCGCTACGACATCGAGGATCCCGAGCGGCCCGGTGAATGGCAGGAGCGCTACTGGAGTCCGGTGAACGCGCCGCTGCTCGGCCCCGACGGCAAGGTGGCGCTGATCCTGCACCGCGTCGAGGAGGTCACGGAGCTGATCCGGGCCCGGGGCCGCCCGGGAGGGGGCCGGGGCGGCCGGGCCCGGGTCCTGGAGGCCGAGCTGTACACCCGCGCCCGCGAGCTCCAGGAGCTCAACGAGCGGCTGCGCCAGGCGCACTCCCGGGAGCGCGAGGTGGCGCTGGCCCTCCAGGAGGCGATGCTGCCCAACCGCCGTCAGGTCAGCCCCCACCACCGGGCCGCCGTCCGGTACCGGCCCGCCGTGGGCGCGCTCAACGTGTGCGGGGACTGGTACGACCTGGTCGACCTGGTCGGCGGCCACCGGGTCGGCGTGTCCGTGGGCGACGTCGTCGGGCACGGGCTGGAGGCCGCCGGTGTCATGGGCCAGCTGCGCAGCGCGCTCAGCGCGGCCTCCCGGGTCGCCGAGGGCCCGGCCCAGGCCCTGGACGTGCTGGGGCGCTACGCCCACGTGGTCGACGGCGCCGAGTCGGCGACCGCCGTGACGACCTTCATCGACTTCGACCGGCACACCATCACCTACAGCAGCGCCGGCCATCCGCCGCCCGTGCTGGTCCACCCCGACGGCCGCGCCGAGTTCCTCGACGGTGCCACCGACACGCCGCTCGACGCCCGCCCCGACCCGATTCCGAGACCCCAGGCCGAGACGGCCTTCACGCCGGGCGCCACTCTGGTGCTCTACACCGACGGCCTGGTCGAGCGACGCGGCGAGGACATCGACATCGGCCTGGCCCGCCTCGCGGACGCGCTGTACCGGAACCGGGACCAGGATCCCGAGACCCTCGCCGACACGGTCCTGCTGGAACTGCTGCCGCCCGGCGGCGCCACCGACGACACCGCGCTGATCGTCGTGCGGCTGTGAGCCAGGGCGACAGGCCCTACCTGCGGGTGTTGCCGTGGTCGAGCAGCCTGACCCGGTCCACGTTCTGCCGGTCCTCGGCGTCCGCGCTGGGCTCGCCGGCGAACCACGCGTCGAGGATCTCCTTCAGCAGCGGCTCGGACGTGAGCCGCAGGCTGAGGGCGAGGACGTTGGCGTCGTTCCAGCGGCGCGCCCCGTCGGCCGTGTAGGCGTCCGTGCACAGGGCGGCCCGGACGCCCGGCACCTTGTTCGCGGCGATCGAGGCACCCGTGCCGGTCCAGCAGCACACCACGGCCTGGTCGGCCGTCCCGTCGGCGACCTCGCGGGCCGCGGCCTCGGAGCACACCGCCCACTGGGGGTCGTCCCCGGGACGCAGCGCGCCGTGCGGGCGCACCTCGTGCCCTCGGTCGCGCAGCGCGGCCACGAGGGAGCGGGCGACGGGCTCGTCCATGTCCGAGGAAACAGAGATCCGCATACTTCGCAGACTACTCGGCAGGGCCGCAAGAGCCGGCGGTTGGCCAGGCACCCCTGGTATCCCGCCACGCCACCCGTTCGGCTTGCCGGTCACCCGGGTGGAGCAGCACGCTGGTCCCGCGGTCCTCCCCAGCCGCATGAGCACCATCGGATACACCCTCCCTGACTGACCGTCAGTCAATCGGCAAAGGATCGGCACGGTCCCGTCGCACGAGGTGCCCGGTGGCCATGCCTGCACCTACACTGGCACCCCACGACATGCCGGTTGACCTGCTGGAACGCGGCGGTTGAGTCCACCGCAAGAGTCGAGGAGCGCCCGCTTTGTTCTATTACCTGCTGAAATACGTGCTGCTCGGACCGCTGCTGAGGCTGGTCTTCCGGCCTCGGATAGAAGGCCTGGAGCACGTTCCGGCGGAGGGCGCCGCCATCATCGCCGGCAATCACCTGTCCTTCTCGGACCACTTCCTGATGCCCGCGGTCCTCAAGCGGCGCATCACCTTCCTCGCGAAGGCCGAGTACTTCACGGGCCCGGGCATCAAGGGCCGGCTGACGGCGTCGTTCTTCCGCAGCGCCGGGCAGATCCCCGTCGACCGCTCCGGCAAGGACGCCGGGCAGGCCGCGATCCGCGAGGGCCTCGGCGTGCTGAGCAAGGACGAGCTGCTCGGCATCTACCCGGAGGGCACGCGCTCGCACGACGGCCGGCTCTACAAGGGCAAGGTGGGCGTCGCGGTCATGGCCCTCAAGGCCGGTGTCCCGGTCATTCCCTGCGCGATGATCGGCACCTTCGAGGCCCAGCCGCCCGGCAAGGTCATCCCCAACCTCCACCCCGTCGTGATCCGCTTCGGCAAGCCCCTCGACTTCTCGCGCTACGAGGGCATGGAGAATGAGAAGGCCATCCTGCGCGCCGTCACCGACGAGATCATGTACGCGATCCTCTCCCTGTCCGGGCAGGAATACGTCGACCAGTACGCGGCCGTCGTGAAGGCCGAAGAGGCGTCCGCCGCCGCGCAGGAGCGGAAGTTCCCGCGCCTGCCGCTCACTTGAGGCTCTGCTGTCGGCAGAAGCCGTCTCCCCGGCCACCTCGACCCTCTACGGTCGCAACATGAGACGTGCTGTGGTGATCGGGGCCGGCGGTCAGATAGGACGGCCCGCGGTGGAGGCACTGGCGCGGGACGGCTGGGAGGTGACGGCCGCGTCGCGCGGCGGGACCCGGGACGAGAGCTGGCCCGGCGAGGTACGGACGCGGCGGCTGGACCGCGAGGACGACGCGGCGCTCGGCGAGCTGATCGGTGACGGCTGCGACCTCGTGGTCGACATCGTCGCCTACGGGGCCGGGCACGCGCGGCAGTTGACCGAGCTGGCCGGCCGCGTCGGCTCGGCCGTGGTCGTGTCGACGGTGTCGGTGTACGGGGACGGCACGGGCCGAGGCTTCGACACGATGAGCGAGCCGGGCGGTTTCCCGCAGTACCCCGTGCCCGTACGGGAGGACCAGCCGACGGTCCCGCCGGGGGACGCCTCGTACAGCACCGGCAAGGCCGCCCTGGAGAGGGAACTCATCGCGGCGGGCGACCGGTTGCCCACGACCCTGCTGCGCGCGGGCGCGATCCACGGTCCCCACAGCCCGCTCCCCCGCGAGCTGTACTTCGTGAAACGGAACCTCGACGGCCGGCGCAGGAGGGTGCTCGCCCACCGGGGTGAGAGCCTCTTCCACACGTCGGCCGCCCGCAACATCGCCGAACTGATCCGGCTGGCGGCCGCCCGGCCCGGCTCGCGGGTGCTCAACGCCTGTGATCCGCAGCCGCCGACGGTGGCCGAGATCGGAGCGGCGGTGGACGCGGTGATGGGTGTGGAGACGCAGACCGTCCTGGTGGACGGGGCGGCACCCTCGCCGTCCGTGGGCAGCTCGCCCTGGTCGGTGGAGCTGCCGGTGGTCTTCGACATGTCCGCGGCGGAGCGGGAGTTGGGCTACCGGCCGGTCGTGTCCTACCCCGAGAGCCTGCCGGAGACGGTGGACTGGCTCACCCGCCGGCTGTCCGGGCAGGACTGGACGGACGCGTTCCCGACTCTCGCACGGATCTACCCGGACCTGTTCGACTACGCGGCGGAGGACGCCTGGTTCGGGGCGTGAGCGGACGATTACGGCTGCACCAGTGACGCCAGTGCCTCGTCGAGCAGCCGTCGCAGCCGCAGCGCGTCTGCCGCCACGGCGGTCACCAGGGCGGCGGGACCTGCGAGCGGGACGATCGAGGCCCCTTCCCCGAGTGCCCGGGCCGGCACCGGCTCGGCGGCGAACTCCGGTCGTACGACGACCAGTTGCCCGACCGCCCGGTGACCCGCGAGCACCGCGGGACCGTCCCAGCCGCCCGGCGCGCCGGGCCCGCACGCCAGCTCCTGGTCGAGCACGACCTGCCCGGCGACCCGCACGGTGAGCCGGCTCGTCAGCCGCCCGGGTTCCTCACCCGCCCGCCCGAGCACCTGCTCCTCGCGCAGCACGAGCCGGGCCGTGGCGGCGAGCTCCACGCGGGTCGTGACGTACAGGTCGCTGCCGTGTGCGGAGATCAACTGCTCGGGCAGCCAGTGCAGTTCGGACCGGTCGGCGACATCGAGCCGGACGTCGTAACGGGCCTCTCCCTTGGCCTGCCCCGGCAGGGCGATGGTCGCGGCGGCCGACCCGACGGACAGTCGCGCTCCCTCCTCCACCCTGGCCCGCACGGTGAAGTGGTCGCCGCCGAGCGGCCCGCTCATCGCTCCGACCAGCATGACCCGCGCCTCGGCACCGCTCCCCCGGGTGCGCCGCAGCGCCAGCGGCCCGTCGCTCTCCAGCACCGGCAGGGCGGTCCCGCCCCGGCCGTCGTCCCGGGCGACGATCCTCGCGACGGACCGCACGCCGGAGCTGTTCACGTGCGTGCCGCCCACGCGGCGAGCTGCGCACGCACCCAGGCGGCGACATCCGTCACCCCGGGCTCGCTCCGCAACGACTGGAAGACGACGGGCAGTTCGGCCCGCTGCGCCTTGGCGTCGGCCGCCATCCGCGCGAGGTCGGAGCCGACGTACGGGGCGAGGTCGGTCTTGTTGACGACGAGCAGGTCGGCGGTGGTCACGCCCGGACCGCCCTTGCGCGGAATGTCGTCGCCCCCCGCCACGTCGATCACGAAGATCTGCGCGTCGACGAGCCCCTTGGAGAAGGTCGCGGTGAGGTTGTCCCCACCGGATTCCACGAGGACCAGATCCAGCGGTCCGACGGCGTCCTCCAGGTCCTCCACGGCTTCGAGGTTGGCGGAGATGTCGTCCCGGATCGCGGTGTGCGGGCAGGCTCCCGTCTCCACCGCGGTGATCCGCTCGGGCGGCAGCACCGCCTCCCGGAGCAGGAACTCGGCGTCCTCGCGGGTGTAGATGTCGTTGGTGACGACCGCGAGGGACAACTCGTCCCGCAGCGCGCGGCACAGCGCGGCGACGGTGGCGGTCTTCCCGGACCCGACGGGCCCGCCGAGTCCGATGCGCAGGGCACGGCGGCTGCCGTCGGGCCTCAGGGCGTCGGCGCTCACGGCGCCGGGGCCGTCGTGGGTGTGGTCGTGGTCGAGGTGCATGGGGCGGCTCCTACGTTCTTGTCCGACTGATTCGAGTGGCGGGAGGGGTGATCTGCTTATGAGGCGAACAGCCGCACGGGCCAGCCCGCGTGTACCTCCGCCCCGATCTCCAGCAAGGGCGCCGACCCCGCCGGCAGCGCGTCGACCCCCTCGTCGACCACCCTCCGCGCCGCCTCCACCGCCCGGTCCACGACGTGGTCCACCTCCGGCGCCAGCCGGGCCAGCACACCCGTCGCGTCGAAGGGGTCCAGGCTCAGCAACCGCACCGTCGCCGTGGCCGGTCCGCTCACGCTCTCGTACGCCGCGCAGTACGCCGCGTCGACCGGCCCCAGCCCGGCCGCCCGCGCCGCCAGCCCGAGCACCACCGGCTGATGGGCCCCCTTGGGGAACTCCCGGGCCAGCGCGTCCAGTTCGGCGGACGGCCAGGTCGCCCGGGCGGCCCGCATCAGCTGCCGCCCCAGCTTGCGCGCGGCGACGCGCAGCGCGGGCGAGGGCGTACGGGCGTCCGCGGCACGGTCCAGCGCGACGGGGTCGATCCCCAGCGCGGCAGCCGCCGCAAGGGCCGCCGCCACCGAGCCTGCCGTGTGCAGCCGCCCCCGGCAGAAGTCCGCCAGGCTCGCCGCTCCACGGATCCGCCCGGCCTTGACCGCCGCCTCGGCCCCGCCGGAGTGGGCGTGGCCGCCGGCGGGGAAGCGGCCGTCGGCCAGGACGAGAAGTGCCGCACGTGACATCAGGATGCCCTCAGAACAGGAAGTAGCGCTGGGCCATGGGCAGTTCGGCCGCCGGTGCCGCCTCGACCAGCTCCCCGTCGATGTGCACGGCGAAGCTGTCGGGATCGACCCGTACCTCGGGCCGGGCGTCGTTCTCCCGCATGTCGGCCTTGGTGACCCCGCGCGTCGACTCGATCGCCACGAACCGCTTCCCGAGGCCCAGCCGCTCCGGCAGCCCGTCCTCGACGGCCAGGGGCGCGACGAAGTTCAGGGAGTTGGCGGCGGGTGCCCGCCCGATCGCCCCGAACATCGGGCGCGGCAGGACCGGCTGGGGCGTGGGGATCGAGGCGTTGGCGTCGCCCATCTGCGCGTAGGCGATCTGTCCGCCCTTGATGACGAGCTGCGGCTTGACGCCGAAGAACGCCGGCTCCCACAGCACCAGGTCGGCCAGCTTGCCGCTCTCCACGGAGCCGACCTCGCGGGCGAGGCCCTGGGCGAGCGCCGGGTTGATCGTGTACTTGGCGACGTAACGCCGTACGCGGTGGTTGTCCGCGCGTCCGTCGCCCGGCAGCGCGCCCCGGCGCCGCTTCATCACGTGGGCGGTCTGCCAGGTCCGCATGATGACCTCGCCCACCCGCCCCATGGCCTGCGAGTCGGACGAGATGATCGAGATGGCGCCCAGGTCGTGCAGGATGTCCTCCGCCCCGATCGTCGACGGCCGGATCCGGGACTCGGCGAAGGCCAGGTCCTCCGGCACCGCGGGGTTGAGGTGGTGGCACACCATCAGCATGTCGAGGTGTTCCTCGGCGGTGTTGACCGTGAACGGCCGGGTCGGGTTCGTGGAGCTCGGCAGCACGTGCGGCTCGGAGACCACGGTCATGATGTCCGGCGCGTGCCCGCCACCCGCACCCTCGGTGTGGTACGCGTGGATGCCGCGCCCGGCGATCGCGGCGAGCGTGTCGCCGACGAACCCGGCCTCGTTGAGGGTGTCCGTGTGGATGGCGACCTGGATGCCGGTCTGCTCGGCGACCGTGAGGGACGCGTCGATGACGGCCGGGGTCGAGCCCCAGTCCTCGTGCAGCTTCAGGCCGAGCGCGCCGCCCCGGATCTGCGACAGCATCGCCTCGTGGGAGACGGTGTTGCCCTTGCCGAGGAAGCCGATGTTGAGCGGGTACTGCTCCATCGCCTCCAGCATCCGCGCCAGGTGCCAGGGGCCGGGCGTCACGGTCGTCGCCTTGGAGCCCTCCGCCGGGCCGGTGCCGCCGCCGACGAGGGTGGTGATGCCCGACGACAGCGCCTCGTCGGCGATCTGCGGGCAGATGAAGTGGACGTGCGCGTCGATCGCGCCCGCGGTGAGGATCCGCCCGTTGCCGGCGATGATCTCGGTCTCCGGTCCGATGACCAGGTCCGGGTGCACACCGTCCATGGTGTCGGGGTTGCCGGCCTTGCCGATCCCGGTGATCCGCCCGTCGCGGATGCCGACGTCGGCCTTGACGATGCCCCAGTGGTCGATGATCACCGCGCCGGTGATGACGGTGTCCGGCGTGCCCTCCGCCCGGGTGGCACGCGCCTGGCCCATGGACTCGCGGATGACCTTGCCGCCGCCGAACACGGCCTCGTCACCGGCGAGCCCGGGCCCGCCGGAACGATCCTCCTCGATCTCGACGAGCAGATCGGTGTCGGCGAGCCGGATCCGGTCGCCGGTCGTCGGGCCGAACAGGTCGGCGTACGCGGCACGCGAGATCTCAGGCATCGAGGGCACCTCCGGTCTCCCCGCGCAGACCGGGCACGACGCGGGCGCCGGTCAGCGGAACGAGTTCGACGTCGACGGGGATCCCGGGTTCGAAGCGCACGGCCGTGCCGGCGGCGACGTTCAGCCGCTTGCCGCGCGCGGCGGCGCGGTCGAACTCCAGACCGGGGTTGGCCTCGGCGAAGTGGTAGTGGGAGCCGACCTGGACGGGACGGTCGGCGGCGTTGAGGACGGTGAGCCGGGTGATCTCCCGGCCCTCGTTGTACGCAATCGGGTCGTCGGCGAAGACGATCTCTCCGGGAATCATCGAGACCTCTCTCAGACGATGGGCTCGTGGACGGTGACGAGCTTGGTGCCGTCCGGGAAGGTGGCCTCGACCTGGACGTCGTGGATCATCTCGGGGACGCCTTCCATGACGTCGTCCCGGGTGAGCAGTGTGCGTCCGGAGGACATGAGTTCGGCGACGGTACGGCCGTCACGGGCACCTTCGAGGATGTGCGACGTGATGAGGGCGACCGCCTCGGGGTGGTTGAGCCTGAGCCCACGGGCCCGGCGCTTCTCGGCCACGTCGGCCGCCACGTGGATCAGCAGCCTCTCTTGCTCGTGCGGGGTCAGTTGCACGTCCCACCTCACAGTCCTCGCTCCGGACCGTGCGGGGCCCGGTTGCCGCAGCCCCGGGGGAAAAGCCCTGGTGGCGTGGCGGCAGGCTAGTTGGACCGGGTTTCAGGCACGTTAACCGAGCTGTGATCCTCCAGGCCGCCGACCCGGGGGTCCCGCATGCTCACCAACGCCCGCAGTCCGTCCCTCAGGATCTCCGGGGGCATCTCCCCGAAGACGGCCATCTGGGCCGCGAAGCCCTGCGCGAGGGCGATCATCACACGCGCCATGGCGTCGGGGTCGGCGTCCGCCGAGACGAGGTCGGCGTCCTTGTAGCCCTCCACGACCTTCACCCATGCGGCGCGGACCCTGGCGTAGCCGGTGTGGACCATGGCGGCCAGATCCTCGTTGCGCAGGGTCTCGGTCCAGACCTGGAGCATGAGACGGGGGAAGATCCACTCGCCGTTGTGCACCACACCAGGCCTGAGTTCCTTCAGGGTCGCGAGGAGCCTGGGGATCATCTCGTCGGGCAGCGGCGGCGGACTCTGTTCGGCCGCGCTCTCGAAGACACCGCCCACGACGTCGAGCACCTCGCCGACAATCGCCCCGATCAGCTCCTCCTTGCCGCTGAAGTAGCGGTAGACGGCTCCGGCGGAGAGGCCGACCTCCTTCAGCACGTCCTGCATGGACGTGGCGTGGAAGCCGTTGCGGGCGAAGCAGAGCGCGGCGCCGTCGAGGATCTGCCGGCGGCGGGCATCGAGGTGTTCCTGGGACACGCGGGCCATGGTCCACAACGTAAAACGAATATTCATTCTTGACAAGCGAAGACTGGGCGGCGCACGGTGGTGGCAGAGCAAAAACGAACGATCCTTCTTTTTGGCGATCCGCCTTGACGCCTTGACGCCCGGCTCCGCTGTCCGCCGCCCGCAGGAGATCTCATGTCCGCCACCCCGACCCGCCGCCTGATCGCGGTCGTCGTCCTCGTGCCCGTCCTCGCGGCCCTCGCCCTGTGGGCCTTCGTCTGGCCGGCCGCCCGCACCGCACCGCGCGATCTGCCGCTGGGCGTGGCGGGGCCGCCCGCCGCGACGGCGCAGGTGGAGAAGCGGCTGGAGCAGCGCGAGGGCGCCTTCGAGATCCACCGCTACGCCGACGAGGCCGCAGCCCGCGACGCCATCGAGGACCGGACCGTGTACGGCGCGGTCATGGTCACCCCCCAGGCCCCGAACTCCTCACCGCGTCCGCCGCCGGGCCCGCCGTCGCCCAGTTCCTGCAGCAGGCGGTGGCACAACAGGCAACCGCCGAGGGCACGCGGGTCAGGACGGTCGATGCCGTGGCCACACCGGCGAGCGATCCGCGCGGCGCGGGGTTCAACGCCACCGTGCTGCCCCTCGCGCTGGCCGGCATCGCGGCGGGCGCGGTGGTCACCGTGCTGGGGCTGCGCGGCGCCCGGGCCGTGACCGCGCTGCTCGGCGCGTCCGCCCTGGTGGGCGTGGCCGCGGCCGGGATCGCGCACAGCTGGCTCGGGGTGCTCACGGGCGGCTGGTGGACGGAGGCCGCCGTGCTCGGACTGTCGGCGCTGGCCGTCAGCGGTGCCGTCGCCGGGCTCGCCGCCCTGATCGGCACCGCCGGCATCGGGATCGCCGGAGCCGTGGTCATGCTCCTCGGCAACCCCTTCTCCGGCGCCGCTTCGGCACCGCAGATGCTGCCGGAGCCGGCCGGTGCGATCGGCCAGTGGCTGCCGCCCGGCGCGGGGACGACGCTGCTGCGCTCGGTGTCCTACTTCGACGGCGCTGCGGCGACCGGCCCCGCCCTGACCCTGGCCTGGTGGGCGGTGCTGGGCCTGGGCGCCGTACTGCTCGGCGGCGCGCTCCGGGGACGGAAGGCGCGCGGCGAGGCCGCGACCGACGGACGGGAACTCGCGGCGCTGCGCTGAGCCGCCGCCCTCGCAGAAGGGCGATCGCCGGCAGAAACGACCGTGCACCCCCGCCGCAGCGGACGGGGTGCACGGTTTCCGTCTGCCCGGACTCCGGCCCCGGTTACGCCGGGTCGGCCCCCCGGTGCTCCGCCGCGATCCCGAACCGCTGCCGTTCGCGAGGAGCGGACGCGACCTCGCGAACCGTGGAGACCGCGCTGACCACCTGCTCGTCCGCGGGCTCCGCGAGTTCCGCGAGCTCTGCGGCCTCTTCGAGTCGCCGCAGGTCATCGGCTGAGACGAGGGCGACGAGGGGCTTGCCGTGCCGGGTGACGACGACGCGTTCACCGCCGTACACCACGCGGTTGATCAGGTCGGCGAGCTCAGCCCTGGCTTGCGTCACCGGAATCTCGTAGGCCATGCAGCCATCATAACGTCATGTACGTCCTGTACATTTTTTACAGAAGCAGCCGTCGCCGGAGACGGCTCTGCCCGCGAGGAGTGGTTCACCATGACCCGACCGTCCGCCCGTTACGTGCTCCCCGAGTTCACCGAACGCACGGGGTCCGGGCAACGGACGATGGATCCGTACTCGAAGCTGCTGGAGGGGCGGATCGTCTTCCTCGGGGCGCCGGTGGACGAGACCTCGGCGAACGACGTGATGGCCCAGTTCATGTACCTCGAACACCAGGCTCCCGACAGCGACATCTCGCTCTACATCAACTCCCCCGGCGGCACCTTCCACGCCTTGACGGCCATCTACGACACGATGCGGTACATCGCCTGTGACGTGGAGACGGTGTGCCTGGGCCAGGCGGGCGCGGCCGCCTCGGTGCTGCTGGCGGCGGGCACGCCCGGCAAGCGATCCGTGCTGCCGGACGCCCGTCTGGTGATCCATCAGCCCGCGCTGCCCGAGCCGGTCCGCGGGCAGGCCGACGACCTGGCGATCCAGGCCGACGAGTTGACCCGCATCCGTACCCGCATGGAGGAGATGCTCGCGCGGCACACGGGCCGCACCCGGGAGCAGGTGAGCGCGGACATCGAGCGCGAGAAGGTCCTCACCGCCCAGGAGGCGGTGGAGTACGGCCTGGTGGACCGGATCGTCCCCCACCGCAAGGCCACCCTGGCCCCGCCGACCGGAGAGTGAGCCGCCGGTGCTCCCGCCCGAACTGCCGCCGCTGCCCGCACTGACCCGCGCCGAGGCGGAGTTGATCGACCGTTACCTGGAGGTCGTCGACCTGCTCGGCCGGATCAACCCGGCGCTGCCCGGCGACACCTACCGCGGACTGCGCGCCGCCCAGGCCCTGGTGGGCAAGGCGACGGCGCTGCGTGACGCGCTGACCCTCATGCATCAGCGGGGCGAGACGGAACTGCACGCCGGCACGCTCGGCCGGGCGCTGCGGGTGCTGGACGGCGAGCGGCGCACGGCTCGCGTCGCCCTGCCCCCAGAGTCCGTCAGTTGACGCGGATCCGTCGGCCCGGACGCCCGCCCTGTTGACGGAGCGTCCGGGCCCGAGTCGAAACGGGCCGAACGACGTACCTCTGTTCGGAGTAGACGGGAGTCCTTTTTTTGGGCCCTCGCAGTTGCGCAACGCGCCTAGCCGCAGGGCGTAATGGGGCATTCCATCGCTGGTCCGGCGGTCCATGGGCCCGTAGACGGTGGCTCGAACACAGACGTGTCCACCCGAACGGGTGAGTGGTGAGTAACAACACAAATCCCCGGTTCCGTTGGGATTTCCGGACAAGCATGAGCCAAGATCCCTGACTGACGACAAGCCCCCGCCACAGCGGCGGGGCGGTCCGGGCGGACGCCGAGTCCTGCCGCCGCCTGGATGACCGGTCGACAGGAGTGGATCGGCAGGAGTGGAGGACCCAAGCACGACGGGTCGCCGGGACGGTCACGCCATGACCGGGCCCGAGCAGCCCTTGGGGTGAAGCCGCGTCAGCGGCCGGGCAACTTCGCCAGCCCGAATCCGACAGGTCATCCTTCACAGGCGGCTGACGAAGGGTTGCGCATGACTGCGCTCAATCGTGTCCCGTCGCTCATGGTCCGGGCCGGTACGGCCTCGGCCCTCACCATCGCCGCGGTGGGCGGCTCGATCGTGGCCCCCGGCTTCTCCTCGGAGGCCTCGGCAGCCACCCATGGGACGAAGGCACTCCAGATCGCGGCCTCGAAGAAGGGTTCGCCCTACAAGTACGGGGCCACCGGTCCGCACAGGTTCGACTGCTCCGGGCTCACGCTCTACTCGTTCAAAAAGGTCGGCAAGAAGCTCCCCCGCACGGCCGCCCAGCAGTACAACAAGACGCGCCACATCTCCGCCAAGAACCGCAAGGCGGGCGACCTGGTGTTCTTCCACTCGGGCAGCAACGTGTACCACGTGGGTATCTACGCGGGTAAGAACAAGCTCTGGCACGCCCCGAAGACCGGGGACGTGGTGCGGTTGCAGAAGATCTGGACCAAGAGCGTCTGGTACGGGCGCGTGAAGTGATCCGCCCGGCGTGCGGCGGCGTCCCTGACGCGCCGCCGCACGCCGGAGCGTGACACGGTCCCAGGTGGTTACCCGTCACCCCATGGCCGACCACCGTCCCTGCACCGCCCGCGGCGAGACCCCGCTGCAACGCGCCGACCGGAACTTCGTCGAGCTGCTCCAGGAGCTCCGGGTCACCCAGACGGGCGTACAGATCCTGTTCGCGTTCCTGTTGTCGCTCGCGTTCACCTCGCGCTTCACGTCCCTCGACACGGTCCAGCGCGTCACCTACGTCATCACGCTGCTGCTGGCGGTCCTGGCCGCGGCGCTGTTCACCGCGCCGGCCGCGCTGCACCGCTCGCTGTTCCAGCAGGGCGCCAAGCCCCGCATCGTGCAGGTCTCCTCACGACTGGCCACCACCGGCCTGATCGTGCTGGTGTTCGCCTTCAGCGGTTCCGTGCTGCTGGTGGTGGATGTGACGACCAGTCGGACCGGCGGCATCGCCGCGGGCGCGGCGACGTTCCTGGTCTGCGTCGGCCTGTGGGGGCTGCTCCCGCGGCTGGTGCGGCGGGCGGGGCTGCGGGAAGAGACGCGCGGCAGCCCCGGGCGGCCGGAGGCCGGCGTGGCGGAGCCGGCGCCCCAGGGCAGCGTCCGGATCCCCGCGCCGCTGCGCGGCACCATCAGGCAGCCCTCAGCGGTTCGAGAAGGAGCCGCACACCGAGAAGCGTCAGCGCGGCGCCGGTGACCCCCTCGACGGCCCGCGCGGCACGCGGCTCCCGCAGCCACCGGCCGAGCCGGTCCACCAGCAGCGCCACGGCCGGGAACCACAGCAGGGCGAGGACCACCACGATCAGCGCCGGCAGCAGCGTCCGGGGCAGCGCGGAACTGCCCGCGGGCACGAACTGCGGCAACAGGCTGAGGAAGGTGATGGGCGCTTTCGGGTTCAGGGCGTTCGTGACGAAGCCCTGCCGCCAGGGACGCGCGGCGGACGAGATGGCCCCGGTGGCCTGGGCGGGCACGGCACGCGGAACAGCGCGGGCACGGCGGCCAGGACCGCGGCGACGCCCGCCACGGCCAGCGCGGTGTGCAGGAGCAGCCCGCCCGCGATGCCGAGCGCGCAGGCGACCCCGGCCCGGCGGGAGACCAGGGCGTTGCGCACGACGACCGTGAAGTCGGCGCCCGGCATGGCGACCATCCCCGCCGCCACCCCGGTGAAGGCGATGAGTTGTGCGTCCATACGGCCAGCCTGCCGGGCCGGAGCCTTCAGCAGGTATGTCGAATATCCTGGGCCGGCCTTAAGCACTGCTTTGGTCTGTGGAGGTCAGCGGCATGTACGACCCGACCCGGCTCGCCGCACTGGTCGCCGTCGCGGAGGCCGGGTCCATCACCCGGGCTGCCGAACGCCTCGGCTACACCCCGCCCGCCCTGTCCCAGCAACTGGCCAAGCTGGAGCGGGAGGCGGGCTCGGCGCTGCTGGTCCGGCATCACCGCGGGGCGCGGCTGACGGGCGCGGGCGAGCTGCTGGTGGCACGGGCCCGGCGCGTGCTCGACGAGCTGGAGCTGGCCCGCCACGAACTGGCCCGGCTGGCCGGCCTGTCGGGGGGTGTCCTGCGGCTCGGGACGTTCCAGACGGCGGGCATCCATCTGCTGCCGCCGGTGCTCAGCGCGTTCCACCGGGCCCACCCGGATGTGGAACTGTCGGTCGCCGACTGTGAACCGCCGAGGGGTGTCACGGCCGTGGCCGCCGGTGAGATCGACCTGGCCCTGACGCACACGTACGAGCCCGCCGATGCCCTGGCTCTCCCCGCCTCCGTGCGCATGGAGCCGGTCCTGGTCGAGGAACTGGTGCTGGTGACCGCCCCGGGTCATGCCCTCGCCGACGGCACGTCCAGGCTTCCCTTGACGGAACTGGCGGGTCAGCCGCTGATCAGCATGGCGCCGGAACATCCCTCCCGGCAGGGAGTGGAGGCGGCGCTGGCGGGGGCCGGGGCCAGCCCGTCGGTGCTGGTGGCGACGCCCGGGTACGCGGTGGTGTGCGCGCTGGTCAGCGCGGGGCTCGGGGTGGGCGTCGTACCGGAGATGGTGGCGCGGACGTCGGTCACGCCGGTCGGGGTGCGCCCGCTCGGGGCGGGCGAGCTGCGCCGTACGATCTCGGTCGCCTACCGGGGCGAGGAGGCGGCGCCGGCCGTGGAGGCCTTCCGGGCCTTGCTGCGCGGGGCGTTCGGCCGTGCGCGGCAGACGTCACAGACGCGGTGAGCTCACGGCTCCTGCTGTCCCGCCGCCGTCACGGGCCGGGCCGGGACGGTCCACGGGAGTTCGATCGAGATGGTCTTGCCGCCCTCGCGGGTGGGGCGGATCCTGAGCCTGCCGCCGCACTCCGCGGTCAGCCAGCGGATGATGACGAGGCCGCGGCCGTTGTCCTGCTGGACGGCGGCGGGCAGGCGTCTGGGGAGTCGTGGGTGGCTGTCCGTGACGCCGATGCGCAGGTGTTCGTCGCGGTCGAGTTCGACGTCCACCGTGAAGGTGGGCGACTGCCCGAAGGTGTGCTGTACGGCGTTGGTGGCGAGTTCGGAGATGATCAGCCGGATGGAGTCGGACACTTCCGTGTCCACCGGCAGGCCCCACTCCGCCAGCGTGCCCACCACGTAGGCGCGCGCAGCGGAGACCGAGGCGGGATCGCTCGGCAGAGTGACGGATGCTTCCAAATGGTCTGCCATGGCGACGTCGTCCCTTTCCCAACGGGACCGCAGTCCGACACGGAGCGGAAGGTTCGAGTACGGTCCCGGACTGGTGCTTCGTCGCCAGAGTGCCACCAGAACACCCCTCAAGGGCGGCGATCCACCAAGATATGCATATATCTGTCGCTCAATGCGGTGAACTCTGCGACGCGAGACCGTATTCGGGTGGCTCGGAAGGAGTAAGGAGTAACCCATGCAGCACGGTCCCGCGGTGCGCCGCCGGAAACTGGGCGCCGAACTTCGCGCGCTGCGCACCTCGGCGGGGCTCACCAGCGGTGAGGCGGCCCGGCTGGTGGGCTGGCACCAGTCGAAGGTCAGTCGTATCGAGACGGGCACGAGCGGGGTGAAACCGGCCGATGTGCGGTTACTTCTCGACGCGTACGCCGTGGCGGACACGCAACTGCGCGAGCTGCTCATGGTGTTGGCCGGGTCCGAGGACAGCGGCGGCCGGCACCACTGGTGGCACGCCTACCGCGGGGTGCTGCCGCCGACCTACCGGGACTTCATCAGCCTGGAGTCCCAGGCCGGCGCGATGCGCACGCTGGAGACCACCGTCGTCCCGGGGCTGCTCCAGACGCCCGAGTACGCCCGTGCGGTGACGAAGGCCGCGGTGGAGGGCCTGCCGGAGGACCGGCTCGACACGCTGGTCGAGGTGCGCCTGGCCCGGCAGGACGTGCTGCGCGCGGATCCGCCGCTGGAACTGAGCGCCGTCCTGGACGAGGCGGTGCTGCGGAGGGAGGTGGGCGGGCCCGGGGTCATGGCCCGTCAACTGGAACGCCTGGTCGAAGCCGCGCGGTTGCCCCAAGTGCGGCTCCAGGTGCTGCCGTTCGCCGCCGGGGCGCACATCGGCGTCACCGGTCCTTTCGTTATCTTGTCATTTTTGAGCACTTCTGATCTGGATGTTGTTGTTCTCGACCACTTGACGAGTAGCCTCTACCTCGAACGGAAAGAAGACCTCCAGGCCTACACGGAGGCCTTCAACGCCCTTCAGATCCACGCCCTTTCGCCCGAGGAATCGTTGGATTTCATCGCCGGGACAGCCGCCGGCGCGTAAGGAGGCACCATGCGTGCACTGCCTCGTCACGTCCCCTCAAGCATCGAACTGCACGGTGTGCGGTGGTTGCGCAGCAGCTACAGCACCGGCGCGAACAACTGCGTCGAGACCGCGTGTCCGGACGCCCCGCCCTGGGCCGGACTGCTCGCCGTGCGCGACTCCAAGGACCCGGCCGGGCCCGCGCTGCTCTTCTCCCCGAGGAGCTGGGCGCAGTTCACGGCCTCGGTCGACCGCATGTGAGCCGAATCCGGAACCACTCCTGATCAGTCCGTCGTCGAGCGACGCACGGCCGTGTCACGCCGACTCATGGCCGCGTCTCGCCGATCAGTCGTACAGCGCGTTCGATCTGTTCCCCGGTCAGGTCCGCGCGGGCGGTCAGCCTGAGCCGTGAGATGCCGTCGGGTACGGAAGGAGGACGGAAGCAGCCCACGGCCAGGCCCGCCGCGCGGCACCCGGCCGCCCAGCGCACGGCGTCCTCGGGGGAGGGCGCCCGCACCGAGACCACCGCGGCGTCCGGACGTACCGCTTCCAGACCCGCGGCGGTCAGGCCTGCGTACAACTCGCCCGCCACCGCACGGGCCCGCGCCGCGCGCTCGGGGTCGCGGCGCAGCAGCCGCAGTGCCGACAGGGCCGCCCCCGCCGCCGCGGGGGCGAGACCCGTGTCGAAGATGAACGTCCGTGCCGCGTTGACCAGGTGGTCGATCACCCGGGCGGGGCCGAGGACGGCTCCGCCCTGGCTGCCGAGCGACTTGGACAGCGTGACCGTCACGACCACGTCGTCGGCGCCCGCGAGTCCCGCCGCGTGCGGGGCGCCGCGGCCGCCGTCGCCGAGGACGCCCAGGCCGTGGGCGTCGTCGACCACCAGTCCGGCGCCGTGCTCCCGGCACGCCTCGGCGAGCGCGGCGAGCGGGGCGGCGTCGCCGTCGACCGAGAAGACCGTGTCGGACACGGTGATCGCCGGGCCCTCGTGCGTGTGCAGCGCCTTGCGCACGGCCTCCGGGTCGGCGTGCGCCACCACCTGTGTCGTGCCGCGGGCCAGCCGGCAGCCGTCGATGAGCGAGGCGTGGTTGCCCGCGTCGGAGACGATGAGGGAGCCGTGCGGGGCCAGCGCGGTGACCGCCGCGAGGTTGGCCGCGTAGCCGGAGGAGAAGACGAGGGCCGCCTCGGCACCGCAGAAATCGGCCAGTTCCTGTTCCAGTTCGGCGTGCAGTTCGGTGCTGCCGGTGACGAGCCGGGAGCCGGTCGAGCCACCGCCCCAGACCCGGGCGGCACGGGCCGCGCCCTCGGTGACCTCGGGGTGGTGGGCCAGTCCCAGGTAGTCGTTGCTCGCCAGATCGAGGAGCGGTGAAACGGCCGGACGGGGGCGCAGAGTCCGTACGAGTCCGGCACGGCGGCGCAGCCGCGCCTGCTCGTCGATCCAGCCGAACGCCATGGGTGGTCCTCCGGGGAATTTGTAGGCAGTGCACAGACACTAGCGGGACCTCCAGCAGGTCAGTGTGTGGCAATACCCACACCTCGAAGCGACTCTGTTGTACGAAGTCTCCTTGGCCCCGGGCGCCTCCGTAGGACAGGATCGGCTCCCATGGACCTGCTGAACACGCTGGTGGACAAGGGGCTTCGGCGCGAGCGGCCGACCCGAGAAGAGGCACTGGCCGTCCTCGCGACGTCCGACGACGACCTGCTCGATGTGGTGGCCGCGGCCGGGAAGGTGCGCCGGCACTGGTTCGGCCGGCGGGTGAAACTGAACTATCTCGTCAACCTGAAGTCCGGCCTGTGCCCCGAGGACTGCTCGTACTGTTCGCAGCGGCTCGGCTCCCAGGCCGGGATCCTGAAGTACACCTGGCTCAAACCGGACCAGGCCTCCGACGCGGCGGCGGCCGGTGTGGCCGGGGGCGCCAAGCGGGTGTGCCTCGTGGCCAGCGGGCGCGGTCCGACCGACCGGGACGTGGACCGGGTCTCCGAGACGATCAGGACGATCAAGGACAAGAACGAGGGCGTCGAGGTGTGCGCCTGCCTCGGGCTGCTCTCCGACGGACAGGCCGAGCGGCTGCGCGAGGCGGGCGCCGACGCCTACAACCACAACCTCAACACCTCCGAGGCGACGTACGGGGAGATCACCACCACGCACACGTACGCCGACCGCGTGGACACCGTCGAGAAGGCCCACGCGGCAGGGCTGTCCGCCTGCTCCGGGCTGATCGCCGGCATGGGCGAGTCGGACGAGGACCTGGTCGACGTCGTCTTCTCGCTGCGCGAGCTGGACCCTGACTCGGTTCCGGTCAACTTCCTGATCCCGGTCGAGGGCACCCCGCTCGCCAAGGAGTGGAACCTCACCCCGCAGCGCTGCCTGAGGATCCTGGCCATGGTGCGCTTCGTGTGCCCGGACGTCGAGGTGCGCATCGCGGGCGGCCGGGAGGTCCATCTGCGCACGATGCAGCCGCTCGCCCTGCACCTGGCCAACTCCATCTTCCTCGGCGACTACCTCACCACCGAGGGCCAGGCGGGCAGGGCCGACCTGGAGATGATCGCGGACGCCGGGTTCGAGGTGGAGGGCACCGACCAGGTGACACTGCCGGAGCACCGGGCGGCAGGGGGCTGCCACGACGGCGGCGGGTGCGGCTCGGACGAGAGCGGCGGAGTCTGCGGTTCCGCATCTGCTCCGCGAGTCGACGAGCCCAGGCCCGACCTGGTCGCCGTCCGCCGCCGGGGCGCCGGAACGGACCTCGCGCCCAATGCCTGAGCTGACGGTGCCCGAACTGCTGGAGCTCGACCGGCGGCACGTGTGGCATCCGTACGGCCCGATGCCCGGCCGGCAGGAACCGCTCGTCGTGGAGTCGGCGAGCGGCGTGCGGCTGCGGCTCGCCGACGGCTCGGGGGAGCTGGTCGACGGCATGGCGTCCTGGTGGTCGGCGATCCACGGCTACAACCACCCGGTGCTGAACGAGGCGGCGCGCGGGCAACTGGAGCGGATGAGCCACGTGATGTTCGGCGGGCTCACCCACGGGCCCGCCGTACGACTGGCGAAGCTGCTTGTCGACATGTCGCCCGAGGGTCTGGAGCATGTGTTCCTCGCCGACTCCGGGTCCGTGTCGGTCGAGGTCGCGGTCAAGATGTGCCTCCAGTACTGGCGCTCGCTGGGGCGCCCCCGCAAGCAGCGGCTGCTGACCTGGCGCGGCGGCTACCACGGCGACACCTGGCAGCCGATGTCGGTGTGCGATCCCGAGGGCGGGATGCACGAGTTGTGGAGCGGGGTGCTGCCGCGTCAGGTGTTCGTCGGTCCGCCACCGGTCGCGTACGAGGAGTCGTACGCCGAGCAGCTGCGCGCGGCGGTCGAGCGGCACGCCGACGAGCTGGCCGCGGTGATCGTGGAGCCGGTGGTGCAGGGCGCGGGCGGGATGCGGTTCCACTCCCCCGCCTATCTGCGGGTGCTGCGCGAGGCGTGCGACGCGCACGACGTGCTGCTGGTGTTCGACGAGATCGCGACCGGCTTCGGCCGCACGGGCGCGCTGTTCGCGGCGGAGCACGCGGCCGTGACGCCGGATGTGATGTGCGTGGGCAAGGCGCTGACCGGCGGCTATCTGACCATGGCGGCGACGCTGTGCACCTCGCGGGTGGCGGACGGCATCTCGCGCGGCGAGGTGCCGGTGCTCGCGCACGGCCCGACGTTCATGGGCAATCCGCTGGCGGCGGCGGTGGCCTGCGCCTCGATCGAGCTGCTGCTCGGCCAGGACTGGCTCACGGAGGTCAAGCGGATCGAGGCGGGGCTCCGGGACGGGCTCGCGGCGGCCTCGGATCTTCCGGGCGTCGAGGACGTGCGGGTGCTCGGCGCCATCGGCGTCGTGCAGCTGGATCACGCCGTGGACATGAAGGCGGCCACGGAGGCGGCCGTGCGCGAGGGCGTGTGGCTGCGGCCGTTCCGCGATCTGATCTACACCATGCCGCCGTACGTGACGGGCGACGCGGACGTGGCGCGCATCGCGCGGGCGGTGTGCGCGGCGGCGCGGGAGGGATGACATGTCGGTACTGGTGATCACGGGCACGGGCACGGAAGTCGGCAAGACGGTCGTGACCGCAGCGGTGGCCGCGACGGCGCTGGCGGCCGGCCGTTCGGTGGCCGTGCTGAAGGCCGCGCAGACGGGCGTACGGCCGGACGAGCCGGGGGACGCCGCCGAGGTCGCGCGGCTGGCGGGTGCCGTGACGACGGCGGAAGTCGCCCGTTATCCCGAGCCGTTGGCGCCCGCCACGGCCGCCCGCCGGGTCGGTCGCGCCCCCGTGCACCCGCACGAGGTGGCGGAGGCCGCCGCCAAGCTCGCCACCGAGCACGACCTCGTGCTGGTCGAGGGCGCGGGCGGACTGCTCGTACGGTTCGACCCGGCCGGCGGCACCCTGGCGGACGCGGCCCGGCTGCTGTCGGCGCCGGTGCTGGTCGTGGCGTCTGCGGGGCTCGGCACCCTGAACACGACGGAGCTGACGGCGCGTGAACTCCGCTCCCGAGGACTGGCTCTGGCGGGGATCGTGATCGGGAGCTGGCCCGCCGCGCCGGACCTCGCCTCGCGCTGCAATCTCGCGGACCTGCCGGACGTGGCCGGAGCGCCGCTGCTGGGCTCCGTTCCCGCCGGATCGGGGGCCCTCTCCCCCACCGCGTTCCGGGCGGCGGCGCCGCACTGGCTGGCGCCGCGCCTGGACGGCACGTGGGACGCGGAGGCGTTCCACGTGCGGGAGGCACCCAGGGCGTCCTGAGAGTTTCGGCGGGCCCGCGGTGAAACCGTCGCGGAGGTGATCGCGTGTTGAACTACGTACGTGATCACCTCCGAAGGGAACACCGTGCACACCACACACCCACGCCCGTCCCGTCGCACGGCCCTCGCGCTGGGCGCCGCCGCCGCTCTCTCGCTGGGCGGCGGCACGGCCCACGCCTTACCCGGTACGGGCGGCGTCACCGCACGGCTGAGGGAACTGGAGCGGGAGCACACCGCCCGGCTGGGCGTGTACGCCCGCAATCTGCGCACTGGCCGGACGGTGGCGTACCGGGCCGACGAACGCTTCCCGATGGCCTCGGTGTTCAAGACGCTCGCCGCCGCGGCCGTCCTGCGCGACCTCGACCGCGACGGCGAGTTCCTGGCCAGGCGCATCCGGTACACCCAGGACTACGTGACGAGGTCGGGGTACTCCCCCGTCACCCAGGAGAACCTCGCGACCGGCATGACCGTCGGCGAACTGTGTGACGCGACCATCCGGTTCAGCGACAACGCAGCGGGCAACCTGCTGCTGAAGGAGCTGGGCGGACCGACCGCCATCACGCGCTTCGCCCGCTCGATCGGTGACGGTGTCACCCGACTCGACCGGTGGGAGCCGGAGCTCAACAGCGCGGAACCGTGGCGGGTGACCGACACGACGTCTCCCCGCGCGATCGGCCTGTCCTACGCCCGTCTCGTGCTCGGCGACGCGCTGGAGCCCCGGGACCGGGCACGGCTCACGGACTGGCTGCTGCGCAACACCACCAGCACCGAGAAGTTCCGCAAGGGACTTCCCGCGGAATGGCTGCTCGCCGACAAGACCGGCCAGCCGGAGTACGGCGGCGCCCACGACGTGGGCATCACCTGGCCGCCCGACGGCACGCCGATCGTGCTGTCCGTTCTGACGACCCAGCCCGAGCGGGACGCCCCGGCCGACAACGCGCTGGTGGCCAGGACGGCCGCGTTGCTGGCGGCGGAACTCGGGTAGGGAGGTGCGGGTGAGAGGCGGACGGTCGTGGGACGCCTGGCTCGTCGCGGGCGGCTTCGGTGTCGCCGGTCTGCTCGCCCTGCACTCCGCCGTGCCCAACGGTGTCGGGCGTCTCGGGAGCCTCCTGGAGACGTTCCTGCCGTGGCTGGGTGCGGCCGTGCCTCTCCTCGGCTGCCTGGCCGTGCTCAAGCGGTCGGTGGCGGGGCTGCTCGCCTGCCTCGTACCCGTGGCGGTCTGGCTCTGGATGTTCGGCGGGCTGTGGTTCTCCTCGCCGCCGGGGTCGTACGACCTGGCCGTCGTCCAGCACAACGTGGCCGATGACAACACCGACCCGGCGGGCACCGCGCGGGCACTGGGCGCCACCCGCGCGGATCTGGTGGCCGTGCAGGAGCTGACACCCGCGCGGCGGCCCGTGTTCGAGGACGTCCTCGGCGCGTCCCATCCGCACCGGGCGGTCCACGGCACGGTCGGGCTCTGGTCGGCCCGGCCCCTGTCGGACGTGCGGCCGGTGGACATCCGGCCCGAGGGTTTCCCGGAGAGCTGGCAGCGCGGTCTGCGGGCCACGGTGTCCGCGCCCGGCGGGAAGCTCGCGGTGTACGTGGTCCACCTGCCGTCCGTCCGGCTCGGCCCGACGGGGTTCGCCTCGGCGGCCCGCGACGAGAGTGCGGCGCTGCTCGGGGCACGGATCGCCGCCGACCCGGCCGGCCGGCTCTTGGTCGTGGGCGACCTCAACGGCACGGTGCAGGACCGGGGGCTCGGCCCGCTCACCTCCCGACTGGAGGCCCCGCCCTCGGGGTTCGCGTTCAGCTGGCCGGCCGCCCTGCCGGTGGCGAGGATCGACCAGGTGCTGGGGCGGGGCGTCGAGGTGACGGAGGTGTCGGCACTGGACGCGACGGGCAGTGACCATCGGCCGGTGCTGGGCCGCGTACTCCTGCGGTAGCCGGCAGGGGTGCGCCGGGCTCGTCCGGGGGACAATCGCGATAAGGCCCGCCTCGTCAGGGAGGTCTCCATGCCGCTCCGGTCCGCCCGCTCCGGCAAGGTGTCACGGGATGCCGTGCACCATCCGCTGTTCGCCCGTTACTACGCCCGGATCAGTGTCGCCGCCGAGACCCGGATGGGCATGGGCAGAGTCCGCGAGAGGCTGCTCGGCGGGCTGTCGGGGCGGGTGATCGAGATCGGCGCGGGCAACGGGCTGAACTTCGCGCACTACCCGGGCACCGTCTCGGAGGTCGTGGCCATCGAGCCGGAGCGGCGGCTGCGGCAGCTGGCCGTGGAGGCCGCCCTGCGCGCGGAGGTGCCGGTGGACGTGGTGCCGGGTGCGGCCGAGGCGCTGCCGGTCAAGAGCGAGGGCTTCGACGCGGCCGTGGTGTCGCTGGTGCTGTGCAGTGTGCGGGACGTTCCCCGGGCGCTCGGGGAGCTGCGGCGGGTGCTGCGGCCGGGCGGTGAGGTGCGGTTCTTCGAGCACGGCCGGGGCGGCGGCCGGGTGATGACCTTCAGCCAGCGTGCGCTGGACCGGACGGTGTGGCCGCTGCTGGCCGGGGGCTGCCATGTGGCGCGGGAGCCGGTGCGGGCGCTGCGGGAGGCCGGTTTCGAGCTCGGCCCCTACCGGCAGCTGCTGATGCCGGAGCAGGGGCCGGCGCTGCCCACCTCGTACTGCGTGCTGGGCAGGGCATGGCGCCCGATCAGCTCGTAGCCCGCGTGGTCACAGGCTCCACTGGCGCAGCTCCTGCTCGATGTCCCGCACGGACGCCTCGCCGCTCTTGACCAGCCGGGCGAGGTCGCGGACCTGCTCGGGCGAGGTGACGACCTTGGCGCCGCTGGCGACGAGGTACGCGTAGGCGACGGCGGAGGCGAACAGGGCGTTGGAGCGTTCCAGGGCGGGGACGTGGATCAGCAGCTGGAGCAGCGCGGCGGCACGGGCGTGCGGGCTGTCGTAGACGGGGACGTCGAATATGGCGGCCTGGTGGCGCGCGACGGCGGCGACGAGGGCTCCCCAGTCGGTGACCTGGGGGTCTCCCGGGGTCTTCTGCTCGGCGAGCATCAGCAGCCAGGCGAGGTCGATCTCGAGGTTGTTCAAGGGTCAGTGGCGACCTTCGCGCGTGCCTTCACGGTCCTCCCCCACTCTCGGCTTCGCTCGAGCGGGGGCACCCCCATCGAACTCCTCGGCGAAGACGGACTCGTACTGCTTCATGAAGTCGGCGGCGGCCTCCACGAACGTGTGGCCCACCTCGCCGGTGTCCTGTCTGACCAGCTCCTCGATGTAGCGGTTGACGCTCATGCCGCGGGCCAGGGCGCGTTCGCGGGCGGCTCGGGCGGTGCCTTCGTCGACTCGCACGTTCAGCTGGGTCTTCGCCATACCTCGAAGCTAGCGCGGAGGTGCTAGCACCGGCAAGGGCGGTCTCCGACCCGAGGAGGATACCGAGTGTGGGCCGCGTCACATTACCCTCGGGCAAGGTGACGAAATCCGGCGTACACCACGAGGAGGCGGCCTTGTCCACACCTGCTGCGGAGCACGTCCCCGGCCTCGCGTCGGCCGACGGGATCGCGGCCCGGGCCCGCGGTCTGACCAAGGCGTACGGCTCGGGCGAGACGACCGTGCTCGCGCTCGACTCGGTGGACGTCGACATCGTCCGCGGCCGGTTCACCGCCGTGATGGGACCGTCGGGCTCCGGGAAGTCCACGCTGATGCACTGCCTGGCGGGGCTCGACACCGTCTCGGCCGGGCAGGTGTGGCTCGGCGACACGGAGATCACGGGTCTGAGGGAGCGCGAGCTGACGCGGCTGCGCCGCGACCGGATCGGGTTCATGTTCCAGTCGTTCAACCTCATCCCGACCCTGAACGCGCTGGAGAACATCACCCTGCCCATGGACATCGCGGGCAAGAAACCCGACGAGAAGTGGCTGGACCAGGTGATCGACACCCTCGGCATCCGGGACCGCCTCAGGCACCGGCCGTCGCAGCTCTCCGGCGGCCAGCAGCAGCGGGTGGCCTGTGCGCGGGCGCTGGCGTCCCGGCCCGAGCTGATCTTCGCGGACGAGCCGACCGGCAACCTCGACTCGCGTGCCGGCCTGGAGGTGCTCGGCTTCCTGCGCGAGGCGGTGGACCAGCTCGGGCAGACCGTCGTCATGGTCACCCACGACCCGGGCGCCGCCGCCCACTCCGACCTGGTGCTCTTCCTCGGGGACGGCCGGATCGTCGACGAGATGCGGCGGCCGACGGCTCAGTCCGTACTGGAGCGCATGAAGCGTTTCGACGTGATCCGGACCCGTTTCGACGACGCCCCGGCGTCGTCCGAGGAGAACTGATCCCGTGCTCAAGGCGACCCTGAGGAGTTTCCTGGCGCACAAGGGGCGGCTGCTGCTCTCGGCGCTCGCCGTCCTGCTGTCCGTCGCATTCGTCACGGGCAGCCTGATCTTCTCGGACACCGTCAGCCGTACGTTCGACCGGCTGTTCGCCTCCACCGCGGCCGATGTCACCGTCAGTCCGAAGGAGGGCCTCGACGAGGCGGTGCCCTCCGGCCGGACGGCCACCCTGCCGGCCGCGCTCGCCGAACGCGTGCGGCAGGTCGACGGGGTCGCGGCGGCACGCGCCGAGGTGGACGTGGACGGCCTCACCGTCGTCGACGAGGAGAACGAGCCGGTCGGCCCGACCACCGGGGCTCCCACCCTCGGCACAGCCTGGAACCCGACCGAGCGCAGCCCCGTGGAACTGACCTCCGGTCACGCCCCGCGCGGCGACGGGCAGGCCCTGCTCGACTCGGAGACCGCCGACCGCAAGGACGTGCGCATCGGCGACACCCTCACCGTGATCGCACCGCCCGGGTCGTTCGAGGTCCGGGTCGTCGGCATCGCCACGTTCACCACCACCAACCCCGGTGCCGCGCTGGTCTTCCTCGACCCCTCCACCGCGCAGACGAAGCTGCTGGGCGACCCGAGGGCGGCCACCAGCATCTCGGTGGACGCGGCGGAGGGCGTCAGCGACGAGCGGCTCAAGCAGCGTGTGGCCGCCGCGCTCGGCGCGCACACCTACGACTTCAGGACCGCCGACGAGCAGGCGAAGTCGGACGTCGAGCAGCTGGGCGGTTTCCTCGACGTCATCAAGTACGTCATGGTCGGCTTCGCCGGCGTCGCCGTGCTGGTGGGCGTGTTCCTGATCGTCAACACCTTCTCCATGCTCATCGCCCAGCGCACCCGCGAGCTGGGGCTGCTGCGCGCGCTCGGCGCCGACCGGCGCCAGGTCCGCCGCTCGGTGCTCACCGAGGCCCTCCTGCTCGGTCTGGTCGGCTCCACGCTGGGGCTCGCCGTGGGCATCGGGCTCGCGGCCGGGCTCATCGAGCTGATGAGCTTGCTCGGCATGAACATCGACGCCGACGAGATGGTCATCGGCTGGGTGACGCCCGTGACGGCGTACGTCGTCGGTCTCGGCGTCACCTTCGTCGCCGCGTACCKGCMGGCGCGGCGGGCCGCGGGGGTCTCGCCGATGGCCGCGCTCTCGGACGCCGAGGTCGCCGGGGTGGGCCGGCCGCTGCGCGTGCGGGCGGTGGCGGGCGCGGTCGTCGGGGCGGCCGGTGCGGCGGCGCTCGTGGGATGCGCGGTGTCGGAGCAGACGTCGTCGGCGGCGTCCCTGCTGGGGCTCGGTGTCGTGCTCACCCTGATCGCGACCGTGATCGCCGGTCCGCTGCTGGTGCGCCCGGTGATCCGCGTGCTCGGCGCGGCCTTCCCCGCCCTGTTCGGGTCGATCGGCCGGATGAGCCAGCGCAACGCCCTGCGCAATCCCCGCCGTACCGGGGCCACGGCGGCCGCCCTCATGGTGGGCCTCGCCCTGGTCGGCGGGATGTCGGTGGCGAGCGAGTCGATGACCGCTTCGTTCGACCGGCAGATCGACAAGACGCTGGGCGCCGACTTCGTGATCCAGAACACCAACTTCCTGCCGTTCCCGAAGGAGGTCACCGACGAGGTGCGCGCCACCGAGGGCGTGGGCCTGCTCGTGCGGGGGCGGTTCACGCCGGTCGCGGTGCGGCTCCCGGACGGCGACCGCGTGGAGACGACCGCCGCGGGCTACGATCCACGGCTCGACGAGGTCGCCAACATCACCTACGTACAAGGGGACTCGGCGGCCGCGCTCGCCGACGGGCGCCTCGCCATGGACCGGGACTTCGCGCGCGACCACGACGTACGGGTGGGCGGCACGGTCCCGGTGGAGTTCCCGGGCGGGCGTCGGGCCGAGCTGACGGTGGGCGCCCTCACCGACCAGGACGCCGCCGAGGGGTTCGGCACGCAGGGCGGGCTCTACTTCGGCCTCGCCACCCTGGAGCGGTACGCGCCGGGCGGGCAGGACTCCGCGCTGTACGTCAACGCCGCCCCCGGCACCAGCGACGACGATCTGCGCGCGAACCTGGAGCGGACCCTGGATCCGTACCCGCAGGTACAGGTGCGGGACCTGGCCGACTACAAGCAGCTGGTCCACGACCAGATCGCCGTCCTGCTGTACCTCGTGTACGCGCTGCTGGGGCTGGCGATCATCATCGCGGTGCTCGGCGTGGTCAACACCCTCGCGCTGTCGGTCGTCGAGCGCACCAGGGAGATCGGGCTGCTGAGGGCGATCGGGCTGGCGCGGCGGCAGCTGCGGCGCATGATCCGGCTGGAGTCGGTGGTGATCGCCGTGTTCGGGGCCGTCCTGGGGCTCGCACTGGGGCTGGTGTGGGGCGTGTGCACCCATGAGGTGCTGGCCCTCCAGGGCATGACGGCCTTCGCGATCCCGTGGTTCACGATCGTCGCGGTGGTGATCGGTTCGGCGGTGGTGGGAGTCGTGGCGGCGCTGCTCCCGGCGTTGCGTGCGTCCCGCATGAACGTACTGGCGGCCATCGCGCACGAGTGATGGAATCGCGGCGGGTACTCAAGCAGCTGCTCAAGTCGCTCCCGTGTCAGGAGAGTTCATGTCACGTCCGTTCCGTTTCGGGGTCAACCTGCTCGAACCCGCGTCCGCCGAGGAATGGCGCGCCAAGTGCCGCCGGGCCGAGGAGCTCGGGTACGACGTGATCCTCGTCCCCGACCATCTGGGCATGCCGGCGCCCTTCCCGGCGCTGGTGGCGGCGGCCGAGGCCACCGAGCGGCCGAGGCTCGGCACGTTCACGCTCAACGCGGGCTTCTGGAACCCGGCGCTGCTGGCCCGCGAGGTGGCCACGACGGACGCGCTGACGGGCGGCCGGCTGGAGCTCGGCCTCGGCACCGGCTACGCACGGGCGGAGCACGAGACGGCCGGGCTTCCGTTCGGCTCGCCCGGTGAGCGGGTCGACCATCTGCGGCGCACGGTTGAGGAGCTGAAGCGGCTGCTGGGCTCGGACGAGCACCAGCCGCAGGCGGCGCAGCGGCCCCGGGTGCCGCTGCTGATCGGCGGAAACGGCGACCGGATGCTGCGGCTGAGCGCCGAGCACGCCGACATCGCGGCGTTCACCGGGGCGCGCACGGCGCCGGGCAGCACCACCGGGCAGCTGTCGCCGATCACCGCGGACGAGCTCGACGAACGCGTGGCGCGGTACCTGAAGTTCGCGGAGGACCACCGCGAGGAGCCGCCCGAGCTGAACCTGCTGCTCCAGATGGTGATCGGCACCGAGGACCGCGAGGCCGCTGTCCAGCCGTTCCTCGAACACTTCCCGGACCTGACGGTGGAGCAGGTCCTGGACCTCCCCGTCTCCCTGGTCGGCACTCTGGAGGAGCTCACGGAGCAGGTCCTGGCGCGGCGCGAGCGCTACGGCTTCACGTATCTGACCGTCCTGGAGCCCTACATGGAGGCGTTCGCCCCGGTCATGGAGCGGGTGCGCGGGGCCTGACGTCCGGAATCTGAAATGGTGCGCCCAGGGGGCGGCCGTGCGTGATGCGATCACGCCATGACCGAACTGCGCATCCGGGCCGCGACGCCCGAGGACCTCGACACCATGCTGGCCTTCTGGAAGGTGGCCGCCGAGGGCACGAGCATCAGTGACGACCGCACGGGGGTGGAGCGGCTGGTCGCGCGCGACGCCGAGGCCTTGATCCTGGCGGAGCGGGACGGCGAGCTGGCCGGGACGGTGATCGCGGGGTTCGACGGCTGGCGCTGCCACCTCTACCGGCTGGCCGTGCACCCGGACCACCGCCGCCGGGGCATCGCCTCCGCGCTGCTCGCCGCGGCCGAGGAGCGGTTCGTACGGCTCGGCGGACGCCGCGCGGACGCGATGGTGCTCACGCGCAACGAGACCGCGCACCAGGCGTGGGGGGCCGCCGGGTACGCGCCCGAGGAGAAGTGGCGGCGCTGGGTGAAGCCCCTCACCGACTAGGCGTGCCGTTCGGAGTTCGTCGACGCGGTGGACGGTTTTGCCCATCCTTTACCCTTGGATGGCCACTCGGTCCTGCATGAAAGGTTGTGAGCGTCCGCCCATGGGCGAGCCTCCCAGTGCGCGACACCGCGCGTTCCGCCCCGTCCTGGAGAACCATGGAACGGGGGTGAACCGATGACCGAAGTGCTCCTCCTTCTGGCGGCGATCCTGCTCTCGATCGCCTGCGGCGCCTTCGTGGCGGCCGAGTTCTCCCTCACCACGGTCGAGCGCGCCGAGCTGGAGCAGGCGGTGGCACGCGGCGAGCGGGGCGCGCAGGGCGCACTGAAGGCCGTACGGAACCTGACGTTCCAGCTCTCCGGGGCACAGCTCGGCATCACGGTCACGAACCTGGTCGTCGGCATGCTCGCCGAGCCGTCGATCGCCGCGCTGATCGCGGGGCCGCTGGAGGACATCGGTGTCTCACGGTCGGCGTCGCACAGCCTGGCGCTGGTGCTGGGCACGGCTCTGTCGACGGTGTTCCTGATGGTCGTCGGCGAGCTGGTGCCGAAGAACTGGGCGATCTCGTCGCCGCTGGCGGTCGCCAAGACCGTGGGCAACGCCCAGCGCTGGTTCAGCGCCGCGTTCCGGCCCTTCATCAGGCACCTCAACAACACGGCGAATCGTGTCGTGCGCCGGATCGGTGTGGAACCCGCCGAGGAGCTGGCGTCGGCGCGCGGGCCGCAGGAGCTGGCGGCGCTCGCCCGGCACTCCGCCAGGGAAGGCGTCCTGGAGGCCGACACCGCCGAGCTGTTCGTCCGGACGCTGAACCTCGCCGACCTGACCGCGGAGAACGTGATGACGCCCCGGGTGCAGGTCGTCGCCCTGGAGGTGCAGGCGACCCTGGAGGACGTGGCGAACGCGACCCGGGCGACCGGCCTGTCCCGGTTCCCCGTCTACCGCGGCACCCTCGACTCGGTCGTCGGAACGGCGCACGTCAAGGACGTACTGGCGGTACCTGTGGAGCGCCGGACCCGGATCTTCGTCTCCGAGCTGATGCGCGAGCCGCTGCTGGTCCCGGAGACGCTCACCGTGGACCGGCTCCTGGACCGGCTCTCCGGCAAGCGCACGATGGCCGTGGTGATCGACGAGTACGGCGGCACGGCGGGCGTGGCCACGCTGGAGGACATCGTCGAGGAGGTCGTCGGCGAGGTGCGCGACGAGCACGACCCGCACGAGCTGCCCGACCTCGCGCCGGCCGGCACGGACGAGGTCGGCCACGCCCTGTACTCGGCCGACGGCTCCGCGCGCGTGGACCAGCTCGAAGCCGTCGGGCTGCGCGCACCGGAGGGGCCGTACGAGACGCTCGCCGGGCTGGTGGCGACGGTGCTCGGCCGGATACCGGCCGTCGGCGACACCCTTGAGGTCGCCGGCTGGCGGATGGAGGTCCTGGACGCCACGGGCCGCCGGGCCGCGCGCGTGCGGCTGCAAGCGCCCCTCGGCGACGAGAAGCCCGACGAGAAGGGAGTTCAGCTGTGACCGCCGTCCAGCTGCTGATCGGTCTGGCGACGCTCGTCGTCAACGCCTTCTTCGTCGGCGCCGAGTTCGCGCTGATCTCGGTGCGCCGCAGCCAGATCGAGCCCTACGCCGACCGGGGCGACCGGCGCGCCAAGAGCGTGCTGTGGGGCCTGGAGCACGTGTCCGCGCTGATGGCGGCGGCGCAGCTCGGCATCACGCTGTGCACGCTGGTCCTGGGCGTGGTGGCCGAGCCGGCGATCGCGCACCTGCTGGAGCCGGTGTTCCACGCGATGGGCGTGCCCGAGGGCGCGGGGCACGCGGTGTCCTTCGTGATCGCGCTGGCCCTGGCCACGTATCTGCACATGCTGCTCGGTGAGATGGTGCCGAAGAACATCGCGCTCGCCGAGCCGGTGCGCAGCGCGCTGACGCTCGGCCCGCCCCTGGTGACACTGTCCCGGGCGCTGCGTCCGGTGATCTTCACGGTGAACGCCTTCGCCAACGCCCTGCTGAAGCTGCTGCGCGTGGAGGCGCGGGAGGAGGTCGCCGCGTCCTACTCGGACGCCGAGATCGCGCAGATCGTGAAGGACTCCAGCGAGGCCGGCCTCATCGACGACCGCGCCCAGGAGCGGCTGCACGACGCGCTGGAACTGGGCCGCCGTCCGGTGCGCGACGTGGTGCTGCCGCTGGAGCGCGTGGTGTACGCGCGCGTGGGCGTCACTCCGGACGAGCTGGAGCGGCTGTCGGCGGAGTCCGGGTTCTCCCGCTTCCCGGTGGTGGACGAGGGGCGGCGGATCGTCGGCTATCTGCACGTGAAGGACGCGCTGGAGGCCGCCGGGCGCGATGTGCCGTTCCGGCTGCGGGACATGCGGCCCATCGCGCGCGTGCGGGAGCACACGCCGCTGGACGACGTCCTCACGGCGATGCGGGGCAGCCGTACGCACCTCGCGGCGGTCCTCGGGGCGGACGGCCGGCTGGCCGGCCTCGTGACCATGGAGGACGTACTGCGGGAGCTGTTCGGGCAGCGGGCGTGAGGCACCGGCTGTCAATGCTCCCCGGGGTGGGTGACCGACTGCTGGGTATGTGCACGGGATACTATTTCCGCCGCCATGGACACGAATCCCACCTACAGCAGCCTGGTCGCGGTCGGCGACTCCTTCACCGAGGGCATGTCGGACCTGTTGCCCGACGGCACCTACCGCGGCTGGGCCGATCTGCTCGCCGCGCGGATGGCCGCCCGCACGCCCGGCTTCCGGTACGCCAACCTCGCGGTCCGCGGCAAGCTGATCCGCCAGATCGTCGACGAGCAGGTGGACGTCGCGGCGGCCATGGGCGCCGACGTGATCACCCTGGTCGGCGGGCTCAACGACACCCTGCGGCCCAAGTGCGACATGGTCCGGGTGCGCGCTCTCCTGGAGGAGGCCGTGGAGAAGCTGGCCCCCGCCTGCCGGCAGCTCGTGCTGATGCGCAGCCCGGGCCGCCAGGGCCCTGTCCTGGAGCGGTTCCGGCCGCGCATGGAGGAGCTGTTCGCCTGCGTCGACGAGCTCGCCGCACGGCACGGCGCGATCGTGGTCGACCTGTACGGCGCCCCCTCGCTCTCCGACCCGCGGATGTGGGACGTGGACCGGCTGCACCTGACGGGCGAGGGCCACCGGCGGGTCGCGGAGGCGGTGTGGCAGGCGCTCGGCTACGAGCCCGAGGACACCGAGTGGCACACCCCCGTGCCGACGACGCTGCCGCCCGGCTGGGTCATGCGCCGCGCGGCGGACCTGCGGTTCGCCCGGCAGCACCTGCTGCCCTGGATCGGCCGCCGCCTGACGGGCCGCTCCTCGGGCGACGGCCTGCCGCCGAAGCGGCCGGAGCTGCTGCCGTACGAGGATCTGGCATAGGCGGTTCCCGGGGCGAGACGGGTGACCGGCAGGCTCCTGACAGGGTGCCGAACGCTCTTGTAGGTTCCCACGAACGTACCCGCGACGCTGGCCTGCACGAATCGCCAGTAGAATCCGTCCACGTGACTTCCGCTCCCGCCAAGCCCCGCATCCCGAACGTCCTCGCCGGACGGTACGCCTCCGCCGAGCTCGCCACGCTCTGGTCGCCCGAGCAGAAGGTGAGGCTGGAGCGGCAGCTCTGGCTCGCCGTGTTGCGGGCCCAGAAGGACCTCGGGATCGAGGTGCCGGACGCGGCGCTGGCGGACTACGAGCGTGTGCTCGACACCGTCGACCTGGCCTCCATCGCCGAGCGCGAGAAGGTCACGCGGCACGACGTGAAGGCGCGGATCGAGGAGTTCAACGACCTCGCCGGGCACGAGCACGTGCACAAGGGCATGACCTCCCGCGACCTCACCGAGAACGTCGAGCAGTTGCAGATCCGGCTCTCGCTGGAACTGATGCGCGACCGCACGGTGGCGGTACTGGCCCGCCTGGGCAAGCTGGCCGGCGAGTACGGCGAGCTGGTCATGGCCGGCCGCTCGCACAACGTCGCCGCGCAGGCCACCACCCTGGGCAAGCGCTTCGCGACCGCCACCGACGAGTTGCTCGTCGCGTACGGCAGGGTCGAGGAGCTGCTGGGCCGCTACCCGCTGCGCGGCATCAAGGGGCCGGTCGGCACCGCGCAGGACATGCTGGACCTGCTGGGCGGGGACGCCTCGAAGCTCGCGGAGCTGGAGCAGCGGATCGCCACGCACCTGGGCTTCTCGCAGGCGTTCACGTCGGTCGGCCAGGTCTACCCGCGCTCGCTCGACTACGAGGTGGTGACGGCACTGGTGCAGGTGGCGGCCGCGCCGTCGTCGCTGGCGAAGACGATCCGGCTGATGGCCGGGCACGAACTGGTCACCGAGGGCTTCAAGCCGGGTCAGGTCGGCTCCTCGGCGATGCCGCACAAGATGAACACCCGCTCCTGCGAGCGCGTCAACGGCCTGATGGTGATCCTGCGCGGCTACGCCTCGATGACCGGCGAGCTGGCGGGCGACCAGTGGAACGAGGGCGACGTGTCCTGCTCGGTGGTGCGCCGGGTCGCGCTGCCGGACGCGTTCTTCGCGCTGGACGGTCTGCTGGAGACGTTCCTGACAGTGCTCGACGAGTTCGGCGCGTTCCCGGCGGTCGTGGCACGGGAGCTGGACCGCTACCTGCCGTTCCTCGCGACCACCAAGGTGCTGATGGGTGCCGTGCGCGCGGGCGTGGGCCGTGAACTCGCGCACGAGGCGATCAAGGAGAACGCCGTGGCCTCCGCGCTCGCGATGCGCGAGCAGGGCGCCGAGCGCAACGAGCTGCTCGACAAGCTGGCCGCCGACGCGCGCATCCCGCTCGACCGCGCCGAGCTGGACGCCCTGATGGCCGACAAGCTGTCCTTCACGGGTGCCGCGGGCGACCAGGTCGCCGCCGTCGTCGCCCGGGTCGAGGAGATCGTGAAGCAGCACCCCCAGGCCGCGGGCTACACGCCCGGCGCGATCCTCTGACGCGCCGCTCGGGATGCCCCGTTTCACGCCCGAGGAGCTTGAGGCCGCCCGCGACCGTGTCGTACCGGACGTGGTCGCGGACGGTCTGCGCGTGCTGTTCTGCGGCATAAATCCCGGTCTGATGACGGCCGCGACGGGCCATCATTTCGCCCGCCCCGGCAACCGCTTCTGGCCGGTGCTGCACCGCTCCGGGTTCACCCCGCGGCTGCTGAAGCCGTCCGAGCAGCAGGAACTGCTGGCGTACGGGCTCGGCATCACCAATGTCGTGGCGCGGCCGACCGCTCGGGCGGACGAGCTGAGCGCCGAGGAGTACCGGGAGGGCGGGCGGCTGCTCGCGCTGAAGGTGGGGCGGCTGCGGCCGCGCTGGCTGGCCGTGGTCGGAGTGACCGCGTACCGCGCCGCGTTCGACGACCGGAAGGCCCGGGTCGGGCCGCAGTCGCGGTTGATCGGGGACACGCGCGTGTGGGTGCTGCCCAATCCGAGCGGGCTGAACGCCCACTGGACGGCCGAGACGATGGCGGAGGAATTCGCGCGGCTGCGGGAAGCCGCCGAGAGCTGACCTCCTACGGCGGGTCCGTCTCCGTGACCAGGGCCAGCAGCTGGACCTCCTGCGACAGGTCGCGGTCGGTGACCGCCACGGCGACCCAGCGGCCGGTGCCCTCCACCTCCCACAGGTACGCGGCGCTCGCGCGCTCGCTCAACTCGGCCCACGGCCGGGGTATCTCCTCCTGCTCGGTGCGCAGCAGGACGGTCTGCAGGTTGTAGGGGGGCGTGTCGCCCCAGCGTGAGGCGAGGAGTTCGTAGACGGCGTCCCGGTCCTTCTCGTACTGGTCGATCGTCACCGCGCGGAGCGCCGGGTCGTCGTCGTCCGCGGCCTCTAACACCGCGGTGTGATGACCGGGTCCGGAAACGCCGACGTCCGACGGGCCGTGCTCCGCCGGAAAGGGGCGGTAGCACAGCTCGTCGATGAGGGCGATGTGCTGTGCGATGTTCATGGGTCCAGTAAACCCGCCGCCACTGACACTTGGCGGGGCGTCAACCCTGTTCCGGCCGTTCTCCGGTCAGGCGTCCCGGCGGCGCAGGCTCCACGCCCCCGCCAGCAGGGCGGCCGCCGCCCAGAGCGCGGTCACCGCGAGCCCCGACCACGGCCCGAGGGTGCCGTCGTACGTCTCCCGGAGGACCAGCTGTCCCGCTTTGTCGGGCAGGAAGTCGGCGACGGTGCCCGTCGCGTCGCCGATCACGAACGACACGACGAGGATGAACGGGATCAGCAGGGACAGCGTGGCCACGCCGCTGCGCAGCAGGGCCGCGAGTCCGGCGGCGAACAGGGCCATCAGCATCAGGTAGACGCCGCAGCCCACGACACCGCGCACCTGCTCGCCGGCGCCGAGCCCGTCGGCCGCCGGGCCGAGCCCCGCTCGTGCCACCAGGAGGGCGGCGAGCGCGGTCACCAGTCCGACCAGCAGGGCCGGTACGGCGATGACTGCCGCCTTGGCCGCGAACCACCGGCCGCGCCGCGGAACCGCGGCCAGCGAGAGCCGCAGCGCCCCCGACTGGAACTCCGACGACACGGCCATGGCCCCGAAGGAGACGGCCGCGATCTGCCCCGGCACGACACCGGACAGGGCCGTGAACAGGGGGTCGAAGCCGGGATCCGACGTCTCGGAGACACCGGCGATCGCGGAGAACGCCGTGGTCGCGGCGAACAGGGCCAGGAGCGCTCCCGGGAGCGAGCGGAGCGTACGGATCTTCAGCCACTCGGAGCGCAGGACGGGGGTGAGTTCCATGGTCAGGCCTCCTGGGGCTGGGTGGTGAACTCGGCTTCGGCCGACGTGAGGTCGAAATAGGCCTGTTCCAACGTGCCTTCTTCGGCGGCGAGTTCGAGGACCGGCACCCCCGCGGCGGAGGCGATGCGGCCGATGTCGTCCACGCGTGCGTGGTGCACGGTCCAGTGACCGTCCGGGTGTTCCACGGCGTCGTGGCCGTGCCGGGCGAGAGCGCTGCGGAGGGCGGCGGGGTCGGAGGTGCGGATGCGTACGCTGGGCTGCACGCGCGCGTGGATGAAGTCCCGCATCGGGGTGTCGGCCAGCAGCCGGCCCCGGCCGAGGACGACGAGGTGGTCCGCGAAGGACGCGGTCTCGTTCATCAGGTGGCTGGAGACCAGGACCGTGCGGCCCTCCCCGGCGAGCCGGCGCAGCAACTGCCGGATCCACACGATGCCTTCGGGATCGAGACCGTTGGACGGCTCGTCCAGCATGACCACCCCGGGATCGCCCAGCAGGGCGGCGGCGATGCCCAGGCGCTGGCGCATGCCCAGGGAGTACGTCCGCACACGGCGCCGGGCCACCGACGCCAGGCCGGTTTCCTCCAGTACCTCGTCGACCCGCCCGTCCGGGATGCGGTTGCTGGTCGCCAGGACGCGGAGGTGGTCGCGGGCGGTGCGGGAGCCGTGCGCGGCGTGCGCGTCGAGCAGGGCGCCCACATGGCGCAGGGGTTCGCGCAGCTCCGGGTAGGCGCGGCCGCCGAGGGTGGCGGAACCGGCGGTCGGCCGGTCGAGGCCGAGCACCAGCCTCATGGTGGTGGACTTCCCGGCGCCGTTGGGGCCGAGGAAGCCGGTGACACGGCCGGGCAGGACGCGGAAGGTGAGACCGTCCACGGCCCGTGTGCTGCCGTACTCCTTGGTGAGGTCCTGGACATCGATGCTGGTCATGGCAGCAGCGTGGCCGGTCGGCCGGGGTGCTGGCCTCCCCCGGCGGTGGAGATCGGCTCCCCCGTGCGGGGGAGGCTCGTTGTCAGTGGCGGCTGGCACGATGGCGCAATGGTCCGCATGCTGCGCCCGTTGACGCGGGCGGTGACGTACACGCGGTGGCTGCATCTGCTGGTGGCCATCGTGTGGCCGTCCATGTGGCTGTTCATCCAGGAGGCGTGGTGGACCCAGGCCACGGCCGCCGTGCTGCTCGGACTCGCGGGCCTCGTGCCCGCCACGCGGCTCGTGGAGGGGTTCCAGGCCAGGCTGTTGCTGACCGGCCGGCGGCACGACAGCGAGAGTGCGGAGATCGTGGCCGCCCCGTCGGTCACGTGGGCCGACCGCGGGCGGACGGTGGTGTGGCTGGAGGCGCGGCTGGTCCTCGGCTGGCTCGTGTCCATGCTCTCCGTCCAGCTTCCCCTCCTCTCGGTCGACTTGGCGACAACGGCGTTCGGTCACGAGCCGGGGGGCGGCGGGCACTTGCCCGTCGAAGGCCACCACTGGTGGCACGCCCTGCTCGCGCCCGGGCCTCTGCTGCTGTTGCCCGTGATCGTGGTCTGGTCCGGCCACCTCATCACCGCGCTGGCGGTGAAACTCCTCGGCCCGTCACCCGCGGAGCGGCTCGCGGCCATGGAGGAGCGCACCGAACAGCTCCTGGAACGCACGCGCATCGCCCGGGAGTTGCACGACTCCATCGGTCACGCGCTCACGGTCGCCGTCGTACAGGCGGGGGCCGCGCGGGCGGCGGGCGATCCCGCCTTCACCGACCGGGCGCTGGGCGCCATCGAGGAGACCGGCCGGGCCGCCCTGGAGGACCTGGAGCGGGTGCTCGGCGTCCTGCGCGAGTCGACGAAGCCGGTGAGCGGCAGACCGACCCTCGCGGACGCCGACCGCCTGCTGGAATCCGCGCGCGCCTCCGGGGCGAAGGTCGACGCCGAGGTGACCGGCCCCGTGGACACCGTGCCCGGGCCGGTGTCCCGGGAGGGCTACCGGATCCTCCAGGAGGCGCTGACCAATGTGCTGCGGCACGCCGGAGCCGTTCCCGTACGGGTCCGTCTGCACGTCGCCGCCGGCAACCTCGTCCTCGCGATACGGAACCCGCTGACGGAGCCGGTGCCCGGCCCCGGGCGCGGCAGCGGCCTGCGCGGGATACGCGAGCGCGCCGCCCTGCTCGGCGGGCTGGCCCGGACCGGCCCCGACGAAGGTGACTGGCAGGTCCATGTCGAGCTGCCGTTGAGTTGATCTACGCTGGTCCGATGCCGGTCACCGTTCTCCTCGTCGACGACGAGCCCCTCGTGCGCGCGGGTCTGCGGGCCGTGCTGGAGGCCCAGCCCGACATCGAGGTCGTCGGGGAGGCCGCGGACGGGGCGTCGGTGATCCCGCTCGTGCGGCAGCTGCGGCCCGACGTCGTCGCCATGGACGTACGGATGCCGCTCCTGGACGGGATCGAGGCCACCCGGGCGCTGCTGCGGACGGTCGACGAGCCGCCGAGGATCCTCGTGGTGACGACGTTCGAGAACGACGAGTACGTGTACGAGGCGCTGCGGGCGGGTGCCGACGGGTTCCTGCTGAAACGGGCCCGGCCGGCCGAGATCGTGCACGCGGTGCGGCYGATCGCCGAGGGCGAGTCGCTGCTGTTCCCGGCCTCGGTACGGCAGCTGGCCGCCGAGTACGGCGACGACGGCGGGAACCGGGCCGCGCGGGCGGCCATGGAGCGGGCCCAGCTCACCGAGCGGGAGGGCGAGGTCCTGCGGCTGATGGCACGGGGCCTGTCCAACGCGGAGATCGCCGCCCGGCTGGTCGTGGGCACCGAGACGGTGAAGTCGCATGTGAGCGCCGTACTGGCGAAGCTGGGAGCAAGGGACCGCACGCAGGCGGTGATCGCGGCGTACGAGTCGGGGTTCGTGGCGCCGGGGTGATCGGCGGGGGCCGGTGCCAGCCCCTCGCCGGGGTGCGCCGCGCCGAGTACGATCCGGCCAACACGCGCACGAGCTGGGAGGACGGACGGTGGGGCGGCTGACCGGCGGGGATCCCTCGCTGCTGCGGAGGATCAACTCCGCGGTGGTGCTGCACGCGCTGCGTGCCACGGACTGCGCGACGCTGACCGAGATCACGCGGGTGACGGGGCTGTCCCGGCCGACCGTCGAGGGCGTCGTCGAAGGTCTCATCGAGGCCGGTCTCGTCGTCGAGAAGGCGGCCGAGGAGGGTGCCGCCCGGCGGCAGGGGCGGCCGGCGCGGCGGTTCCGGTTCCGGGCGGAGGCCGGGCATCTGCTGGGGCTGGAGATCGGCGCGCACCGGGTGGCCGCACTGCTGGCCGACCTGGACGGCCGGGTGATCGGCTCCCAGGCCAAGGACGTGCCCGAGACGGCGGGGGCCGACGAGCGGCTGGAGCGGCTGCGCGGAGCCGTCGCCGAGCTGCTGCGCCGGGCCGGTGTCGCACGCGGCTCGCTGCGGGCCGTGGGCGTGGCCACGCCCGGGATCATCGAGGCGGACGGCACGGTACGGCTGAGCACCGCGCTGCCCGGGTGGACGGGGCTGCGGCTGGGCGAGCGGCTGAGCCGGTCGTTCAAGTGCCCGGTCCTGGTCGAGAACGACGCCAACGCGGCGGCCGTCGCCGAGCACTGGAAGGGCGCGGCCACCGAGTCGGACGACGTGGTGTTCGTGCTGGCGGGGCTCAGCCCGGGCGCCGGTTCACTGATCGGGGGACGGCTGCACCGGGGCTACGGCGGGGCGGCCGGCGAGATCGGCGCGCTGCATCTCCTCGGCCGGGAGGTGACACCGGAGACACTGCTGTCCACCACGGACGAACCGCTGCACCCCCTCGACGAACAGGCCGTGGCCGGGGTTTTCACGCAGGCCCGCGAGGGCGACCAGCGGGCCCGCGCCGCCGTCGACCGCTTCCTCCAGCGCCTGGTCCACGACGTGGCGGCCCTGGTCCTCGCCCTCGACCCGGAACTGGTCGTCATCGGCGGCTGGGCAGCAGGCCTGGACGGCGTCCTGGACCCCCTCCGCCACGAACTGGCCCGCTACTGCCTGCGCCCCCCGCAGGTGACCCTGTCCCGCCTGGGAGACGCGGCAGTGGCGACGGGCGCCCTGCGTCTCGCCCTGGACCACGTCGAGGAGCAGCTGTTCACGGTGGAGACCCCGACAACGCCCCATCGCTGACGCCGTCAGGGGCGCGGGGCTGTGCTGATATGCGGCTCCGCCGCGTGGGCGCGACAAGCCACAACGCACCCGCAGCCCCCACTCACCGCACCCTCTGCGGCGCCAAGGTCAGGACGCCCGCTGCTGCGGCCCGGCATGAATCTCCACGCCCCCCGCATCACCGAAGGTCAACCGACACGTGTCAGCGCGATACGTCGCGACGGACAACGCACCCGTACGCCCCGCGGCCACGAACCGCGTCGTCACCACCAGCACGGGAGCACCGGGCAGCCGGTCCAGTTCCTTCGCGTCGTCGGCCCCGGCGGAGCCCAGCTCCACCGCGTTCTCCTGCCGCTGCAGCTCCAGCCGCTGGAGCTCGCGCAGCACCGCACGCGCGCGTGCCGATCCGGACGGTGCGTCGATCCCGGAGAGGTCGGGCACCGATGACTGCGGGACGTACAGCAACTCGGCGGCGACGGGCCTGCCGTGCGAGACCCGCGAGCGCCGCACGATGTGCACGGACTCCTCCGGGCCGGTCTCCAGCGCCTCGGCGACCGCCGCGGGCGGCACCGCCGCCGTGCAGTCGACGGGCTGCCAGGCGTCCTCGGGGCCGCCCGGCCAGGTGTGCGGGCCGGTGCCCAGGGAGACGCCCATGCGGGGCGGCGCGACGGTCGTGCCGACACCGCGGCGGCGCTGGAGCCTGCCCTCCAGTTCGAGTTGCTCCAGGGCCTGGCGGAGCGTGGCGCGGGCGACGCCGAAACGGGCCGCGAGATCGCGCTCGTTGGGCAGGATCTCCCCCACGGAGAACTCCGAGTCGAGCGCTTCACTGAGCACCGTCTTGAGATGCCAGTACTTCGGTTCCGGCACCGATTCCAACTGCGTGGTCCCCACCCTGTCCTCCGCAATCGCCGTGGTCGGCGGCTTTTCAGCGCCCTTGTTTTTTAAAGGTTGTTTCACTTCTCTGCGACCATAGGGCGGCCCTGATGCTTGGTCAATACCAATCGCCGGGAACGTTCACGGGACGTTCATGGGAGGGCGCGGGGGTGCTCCTGCGGCTCCGTCTAGACGGCGGCCAGCGAGCGCAGCTTGTCGGGGTTGCGGACGATGTAGACCGCCTGGACGCGGCCGTCGGCGACGTCGAGCTGGAAGACGGAGTCGGGCTTGCCGCCGGATAGGAACAGCAGAGCCGGGCCGCCGTTGAGCTCCAGGAAACGCAGGGAGAGGTCGGGGTCGCTCTTCCGCGCGGCGCCGACGAGGAAGCGGCCCACCTTGTCCGCGGTCTCCAGGACCCGCAGCGGCGCCCGCGCCTTGCCGCCGCTGTCGCCGACGAGCCGGACGTCCGGGGCGAGCAGCTCCATCAGCCCTTCGAGGTCGCCGTCCGCCGCGGCGGCGAGGAACCGTTCGGTGAGGTCGCGCCGCTGCGCGGGGTCGACTTCGTAGCGCGGCCGGCGCTCCTCGACGTGCTTGCGCGCCCGTCCGGCCAGCTGGCGCACGGCCGGTTCGCCGCGGTCGAGCATGGCGGCGATGTCGGCGTACGGGAAGCCGAAGGCCTCGCGCAGCACGAACACCGCCCGCTCCAGCGGTGACAGAGATTCCAGCACGACGAGGACGGCGAGCGAGACGGAGTCCGCGAGCACGGCCCGCTCGGCGGTGTCCGGCACGGTGTCGCCGAAGTCGGTGACGTACGGCTCGGGCAGCCACGGGCCCACGTACGTCTCCCCGCGGGCCTTGATCTGGCGCAGCCGGTCGATGGCGAGGCGGGTGGTGATCCGTACGAGGTAGCCGCGCGGTTCGCGCACGTCGCCGCGGTCGCTGCCCGACCAGCGCAGCCAGGCCTCCTGGACCACGTCCTCGGCGTCGGCGACGCGGCCCAGCATGCGGTAGGCGACGCCCAGCAGGACGGGGCGGTGCGCTTCGAAGACGTCGGTCGCGGTCTCGGTGGTCACGCGTTCCATCCCAGCCCACCGGTCCGGCCCTGTCCAGGCGGAATCGCCCCTCCCGGACAGCCGCGGCTGCGATTCCGGCGGCAACTCGGGGCTACCCGCCAGTAGTAATTGCTGACAAGCTGTCTACGGCGTCCGTCAGCGAGTACAGCCGAGGAGCACCGCATGTCCGTCACCGTCTCCTTCAAAGTCGCCTCCGCACAGGGCGAACAGAACGTGACCCTGTCCTACACGCGTCAGGGCAGTGGCGAACCGCTGCTCCTGCTGCACGGCATCGGTCACCACCGGCAGGTCTGGGACCCGGTGATACCCGCGCTGGCGGCCGAGCGGGACGTGATCGCCGTGGACCTGCCGGGGTGCGGTGAGTCGCCGGCGCTGCCGGACGGCATGGCGCACGACCTGCCGACCATGAACACCGTCCTCGCCGCGCTCTGCGAGGCGCTGGAGCTCGAACGGCCGCACGTGGCGGGCAACTCGCTGGGCGGCCTGCTGGCCCTGGACCTGGCCCGGGCGCAGCTCGTCCGTTCCGTCACCGCCCTGTCCCCGGCGGGGTTCTGGAACGAGGTCGAGCGCCGCTACGCGTTCACGGTGCTGATGACGATGCGGCAGATAGCCCAGCGGATGCCGCTGCCCGTCGTCGAACGGCTGGCCCGCCCGGCGATCGGCCGCACGCTGCTGACGAGCACCATCTACGCCCGCCCGGGACGTCGTTCGCCCGAGGCCGTGGTCGCCGAGACGCTCGCCCTGGCCCGGGCCCAGGGGTTCTCCGAGACCCTCCGCTCCGGCAGGTCCGTGCAGTTCACCGACGACATCGTGGGCACACCGGTCACCGTGGCGTGGGGCAGCCGGGACCGGCTGCTGATCCCCCGCCAGGGCGTGCGGGCCAAGAGCGTCATCCCCCGCGCCCGGCTGGTACGGCTGCCCGGTTGCGGCCACGTCCCGATGAACGACGACCCGGCCCTGGTCGCCCGGGTCGTCCTCGACGGCAGCCGCTGAGGGGCCGGGCGCCCGGCGCGGTCCGTCCTCGTCACTCGGCCGGCTCGGGCGCCACCCGTGCGGTCGCGGCGCGCAACAGCCGTACGTACCAGCCCCAGTCGGCCGGGCGCGCGACCGTCCCGGTCAGTGCGCGCTCGGCGCAGTCCAGGCTCTGCCGGAACGCCGCGTCGCACAGGGGGCGGAAGTACAGCAGCCAGCCGAACCAGCGCACGCCCCGGGGGCGCAGCACCAGGGTGTTGCGCAGGACGGTGCGCTCCGCGCCGAGGTGCTGGACGCTGAGCTCGTGGAAGCCCCTGAATCCGCGCGGGCCGGTGAAACGGAACCGCACCCACTCCCCCGGCACGTAGTGGCTCACCTCGTACCGCACGCAACCGTGACCACCCGACGCGCCGACGGCCAGCGGCCCGTCGAAGCGCACGGGCGGCCAGCCGGGCGGCCAGAGCCGGTCGTTCCCGGTGCCGAGGGAGTCGATCAGGGCGCCGACGGCTGCCGGTGCCGCGGGCAGCTCACGTTCGTGGACGTTCAGCACAGTGATCACGGGCGGAGGCTGCCATGTCCTCCTGCCCGGCAACTCCGCCGATCGGGGAAGCGCAGGRCACGCCGGGGGCGCGTGCGCGACCGGCCGCACGCCGCCGCGCGCTCGGGCGCCGGTGGCCGACAGCCGCCGTCCCATGCGGGGCGATCGGCGGAAGGCCCGCCCACGGATCCGGCAGACTGACCGCATGGACCGCAACGAGCCCGCGTCGCCCGCCTGGGAGCTGCTGCTCCCGGCCGCTTCGGCACCGGCACGCAGGCGTGGCCGTTCCCTCCAGGCGGCGCTGCGCGAGGCGGTCCGCTCGGGCCGGCTCGCGCCGGGTACGCGGCTGCCGTCGAGCCGGGATCTCGCGGCGGATCTGGGGGTGTCGCGCGGGCTGGTCACGGAGGCGTACGAGCAGTTGACGGCGGAGGGTTATCTGCGCAGCGGCCGGGGCGCCGGGACGTGGGTGGGCTCGGCCGTACGGGCCGCCCGGCCGCGGGCGCACGACCTCGCTCCGCGCTCCCCCGGGGCCCGGGCGGACTTCGTGCCCGGGACGCCGGACCTGTCGCTGTTCCCGCGCTCGGCGTGGGCCGCCGCGCAGCGCGGTGTGCTGGCGGAACTGCCGCACCACGAGCTGGGGTATCCCGATCCGCGCGGGCTGCCCCGGCTGCGTACCGCACTGGCCGAACTGCTCGCCCGGCGGCGGGGTGTGGTGGCCGACCCGGAGCGGATCGTGGTGGTCTCCGGGGTGGCCCAGGCGGCGACGCTGCTGGGTTTCGCGCTGCACGCGCGCGGGGTGCGCACGGTGGGTGTCGAGGACCCGGGCAGTCCCCAGCACGACGCGCTGTACGCCTCGGCCGGGGCCACCGCCGTACCCCTGCCGGTGGACGGCGAGGGAATCGCCCTGGAGCCGCTGCGGGCGTCGGGCGTACGGGCCGTGGTGACGACGCCGGCCCACCAGTTCCCCACCGGCATCGCCTACTCGGCCCGCCGTCGCGCCGGACTGCTGGACTGGGCGCGGTCCGTGGACGGCCTGGTCCTGGAGGACGACTACGACGGCGACTTCCGCTACGACCGCGCTCCCGTCGGCGCGCTCCAGGGCCTCGACCCGGACCGCGTCGCCTACACGGGCTCGGTCAGCAAGTCCCTCGCGCCCGGCCTGCGGCTGGGCTGGCTGCTGGTGCCCGAGTCCTGGGCGGAGGAGATCGTCGAACGCAAGCGCACCATGGACCTCGGTCACCCGGCCCTCGACCAGGCGCTCTTCGCACGCTTCCTGGAGCGCGGCGACTACGACCGCCAGTTGCGCCGCTGCCAGCGCGCCTACCGTGAGCGCCGTGACGCCCTGACCACCGCCCTCGACGAGCACTTCCCCGGCTCCCGGGTCTCGGGCATCGCCGCCGGCCTGCACGTGATCGCCACCCTGCCGGAACGCTACGGCCCCGAGGAGCGTTTCCTCGCCCGCGTGACGGCGGCCGGGGTGGCGGTACGCCCCCTGTCGGCCTACGCGCACCCGCGTACCGCCCGGGAGGAGACCGACGGGCCGAAACGGACACGGCTCGTCCTGGGCTACGCGCACGTACCGCCCGCCCGGATCCACGAAGGCATACGTCTGATGGCGCAGGCGGCCACGGGGTGACTCCGGCGGAGATCGCCGGTTCCCGCCTGTTCCCCTCCTCCCGCGGCCAGTTGTTCACTTGGGGTTCGTGTGTGCGCCGCGGCGTGCCAGTAGGTGTGGCTGTGCACACTGGCCGGATCCCGTCCCTGGAGGCGCATCCATGTCGCACCGTCCGTTCCCCGCGCGCCGTAGCGTCCTGCGTGGCTCCCTCGCCGCGTCGGCGGCCCTCACCCTGCCCACCGCTCTCGGCGCGGCGCCCGCCTTCGCGCTGTCCGGGCGTCCGAAGGCGGGGTGGGGTGTGCAGGCGGGAGACGTGACCCGCGACTCCGGGCTGGTGTGGGTGCGGTCCGACCGGCCGGCCCGGATGATCGTCGAGACGTCGGCGACCGAGTCGTTCCGCAACCCGCGCAGATGGCACGGCCCGCTGCTGGGCCCGGGCACCGACTTCACCGGCACGACCCGGCTGCGCGGCCTGCCGTCCGGCGAGCAGATCCACTACCGGGTGCTGCTCGCCGACCCGGACGACCCGCGCCGCACCGGCGAGCCGGTCACCGGCACCTTCCGCACGGCGTCCGACAAGCGGCGTGACGGCGTGCGGTTCGTCTGGTCCGGCGACCTGGCCGGTCAGGGCTGGGGCATCAACCCGGAGCTCGGCGGCTACCGGATCTACGAGGCGATGGCCGCCCTGGACCCGGACTTCTTCATCTGCAGCGGCGACAACATCTACGCCGACGGCCCCCTCACCGAGACCGTGGCCCTGCCCGACGGGCGCACCTGGCGGAACATCACCACCGAGGAGAAGGCGAAGGTCGCCGAGACCCTGGCGGAGTTCCGCGGCAACTTCCGCTACAACCTGCTGGACGAGAACCTGCGCGCCTTCAACGCCCGGGTCCCGTCCATCATCCAGTGGGACGACCACGAGGTGACCAACAACTGGTACCCGGGCGAGATCCTCGGCGACACCCGGTACACCGAGAAGAACGTCGACGTGCTCGCCGCCCGCGCCCGCCGCGCCTTCTCGGAGTACTTCCCGATCTCCATGCTGCGCCGCCCCGACGGCCGCGTCTACCGCGTGCAGCACCACGGCCCGCTGCTGGACGTCTTCGTGCTGGACATGCGCACCTACCGCAACGCCAACTCGCCGGACGACCAGCCCACCGACCCGCAGGGCATCCTCGGCCGCGAGCAGCTGGAGTGGCTCAAGCGCGAGCTGGCCCGCTCCCGCGCGGTGTGGAAGGTGATCGCCTCCGACATGCCGATCGGCCTGGTCGTCCCGGACACCGGCGACGGCAAGCCGAACATCGAGGCCGTCGCCCAGGGCGACCCCGGCGCCCCGCTGGGCCGTGAGCTCCAGATCGCCGAACTGCTGCGCTTCGTCAAGCACCGCCGGATCACCGGCACGGTGTGGCTCACGGCCGACGTCCACTACACCTCGGCGCAGCACTACCAGCCGTCGCGGGCCGCGTTCACCGACTTCGAGCCGTTCTGGGAGTTCGTGTCGGGCCCGCTGAACGCCGGTGCGTTCCCGGCGAACACGCTCGACGGCACCTTCGGTCCCGACCGGGTGTTCCTGAAGGCACCGACGACCGCCAACGTCTCCCCCGCCGGGGGCTACCAGTTCTTCGGCGAGGTCGACATCGACGGCGGCAGCGGCGAGCTGACGGTGCGTCTGCGCGAGCAGGACGGCACCGTGCTGTTCACGAAGGCGCTCCAGCCGGGCTTGGTCGGCCAGTAGTACGGAGCGCAACGTTTGAAGCGTCGATAAGAGGGGAAAACTGCCCCCTTTACCCGCCGGTCACAAAGCGTTCGCGATCACGCAACACCATTCCGTCACAGTGGGTGCATGACGCGAAAAGTGACTGAAGTGACCAACCTGAAGAACGACTGCCGCTCCGCCACCTCCTGGCAGCGGATCACGGCGGCCTTCAACACCTGGCGAACACGACGCCACGAACACGCGCCGCCGACGGGCGATACCGAGTCCCCGGCACCGGAGCCGGTGCCGGGGGCGAACACGCCCGGGGCGAGCACGCTGTGGCGGATGCGGACCACGGTGAAGGACGAGCCGGGATCGCTGGCGGTCCTGTGCACGGCCCTCGCCGGGCACCGGGTCGACATCCTCAGCCTCCAGACACATCCGCTGGCCGAGGGCACGGTGGACGAGTTCCTGCTGCGCGCCCCGGGCGAGCTGCCGGCCTCCGCCATCGCCACGGCGGTCCGGACGGCCGGCGGCACCGACACCTGGATCGAGCGGGCCGACGCCCACGACCTGGTGGACGCGCCGACCAGGATCCTCGGACTCGCCGCCCGGACCGCCCTGGACGCCGCGGAACTGCCCCTGGCACTGCGCCAGTTGCTGGGCCGGTGCACGATCCGTTCCCAGCCCGCGCCGGTCGGCGGCGGCCGGGCGTCCGGCGGTGTCCCGGTGGAGGGAGCCCTCGACGACACGGTGATGCGGCTGCGCGCCCCGGAAGGCGGAGTCATCACCGTGGAGCGGCCGTACCTGCCCTTCACACCGACCGAGTTCGCCCGGGCCAGGGCCCTGGTGGAACTGGACGCCCGGCTCGGGCCTCGCGTCCCGCACAGCCGGGACGTACTCACTCTGGCCGAGGGCAGCGACATCACCGTGCGCCGGGCCGACACCCGTGATCTGGAGGCGGCCAGGGCGATGCACGAGCGGTGCTCGGACCGCACGCTGAAGCTGCGCTACCACGGGCCGGTCGGTGACGCCGACCGTTATCTCAACCATCTGCTCAGTCCGCGCTTCGGCCGTACCCTCGCCGTGCAGACGGCCTCCGGACGGCTGGTCGGGCTCGGGCACCTGCTGTGGGACGGGGACGAGACGGAAGTCGCGGTGATCGTCGAGGACGCGTGGCAGCGGCGAGGTGTGGGCGCCGAGTTGCTGAGCCGGCTGGTCGCGATGGCCGCGGAAGGGGGCTGCAGGAGTGTGTACGCCGTGACGCAGGCGTCCAACACCGGGATGGTTGCTGCGATGCGGGGGTTGGGCCTCCCCCTCGACTATCAGATCGAGGAGGGGACCCTGGTCATCACTGCGCGGTTGGGTGAGCCCGTTTCGACGGGTGCGGGTGAGTTGGGGAGCGCCTCAGCGTCGTAGGGGCAGTTGTGTGTCGGCGGGTGCGGGTTCGGTGTGGCTGGTCGCGCAGTTCCCCGCGCCCCTATAGGGCCGCGCCAGCGCCTGGTCGAGATCCGACCAGAGGTCCTCCACATCCTCCAGACCCACCGACATCCGCAACAGCCGGTCGCTCACCCCGGCCCCCCTGCGATCGTCCGCGTCCACGATGCGGTGGCTGATGGACGCCGGGTGCTGGATGAGGGTGTCCACGCTGCCGAGGCTCACCGCCGGGGTGATGAGACGGACGGCGGCGATGACCTCGTGAGGATCGCCGTCTATCTCGAAGGAGACCATCGCGCCGCCGATGCGCGGGTAGTGCACGTGGGCTACCCGCGGGTCGGCGGCGAGGCGGTGGGCGAGTTCGGCGGCGTTGGCGGAGGCGGCCCGTACCCGGACGGGGAGAGTGGACAGGCCGCGCAGCAGCAGATAGCCGGCCAGCGGGTGCAGGACGCCGCCCGTCGCGAAGCGGACCTGCCGCAGCCGGCCCGCGAACTCCTCGTCGCAGGCGATGACGCCCGCCAGCACGTCGCCGTGGCCGCCGAGGTACTTGGTGGCGCTGTGCAGCACCAGCCGTGCGCCCTGTCCGGCAGGGCGCTGGAGCACCGGCGTGGCGAAGGTGTTGTCCACGAGCAGCGGCACCGAGCCGCAGGCGTGTGCGACGGCCCGGAGGTCGACCTCGGCGAGCGTGGGGTTGGCCGGGGACTCCACGATCACCAGGCCGGTGTCCGGACGCAGGGCCTCGGCGATTCCCGCCGGGTCGGTCCAGGTCACCTCCGAGCCCAGCAGGCCGGCGGTCAGCAGATGGTCGCTGCACCCGTAGAGGGGACGTACGGCCACCACGTGCCGCAGCCCCATGGAGGCCCGTACGAGCAGGACGGCGCTCAGCGCGGCCATGCCGCTGGCGAACGCGACCGCCGCCTCCGTGCCCTCCAGACGGGCCAGCGCGGTCTCGAAACGGGCGACGGTCGGGTTGCCCAGCCGCCCGTACACGGGCGGGCCGTCCGGCTCCGCCCCGGTGGCCGCGAACGCGTCGATACGGGCCGCCTCGCCACGGCTGTCGTACGACGGGTAGGTGGTGGACAGGTCGATCGGCGGGGCGTGCAGCCCCTGCCGGGCGAGGTCGTCCCGCCCGGCGTGGACGGCCTCGGTGGCGAGTGCTCTCGGTGCGGTGCGTACGTCGTCGTGGGCGCCCATGCTCGCTGTGTCCATGACGGAAGGGTGAACAACGACCGGGTCCGATAGCGGCAAGCCCGTGCTACGTTCGGCCGATGGCCGAATCTGTCGTACTGGACCCGGTGGATCTCCACCTGCTGCGGCTGTTGCAGAACGACGCCCGGACGACGTACCGGGACCTCGCCGCGCAGGTCGGGGTGGCGCCGTCGACCTGTCTGGACCGGGTGACCCGGCTGCGCCGCTCGGGCGTGATCCTCGGGCACCGGCTGGAGCTGGATCCGGCCAAGCTGGGGCGCGGGCTGGAGGCCCTGCTGTCGGTGCAGGTCAGGCCGCACCGGCGGGAGCTGGTGGGGCCGTTCGTGGAGCGGATCCGCGCTCTGCCGGAGTCGCGGACGGTCTTCCACCTGACCGGACCGGACGACTACCTCGTCCATGTCGCGGTCGCCGACATGGCCGACCTCCAGCGGCTCGTGCTGGACGAGTTCACCTCTCGGCGGGAGGTGGCGCGTGTGGAGACCCGGCTGATCTTCCAGCAGTGGCAGTGCGGGCCGCTGCTGCCGCCTTCGCCCTCGGCTCAATCCACGTGACGTGCGCCGCACGTCGTACCAGGATGGACCGCATGTCTGAGATCAAGAGCCCGCTGCCCCGTGAGGTCGCCGACGCGTACGTCGACGAGCTCGTCGCCCTCGACCCGATCACCGGGACGTTCCTCGGCGTCAAGGAGAGTTCGAGCAGGCTCCCCGACACCTCGCCCGCGGGTCAGGAGGCGTTCGCGGAGCTGGCGCGCCGGACGCTGGCCCGGCTGGACGAGGCGGAGCGGCAGCCCGGCGCGGACAGTGACATCGAGCGCCGGTGCGCGCGGCTGCTGCGTGAGCGGCTCAACGCCGAACTCGGCGTGCACGAAGCCGAGGAGAGTCTGCGTTCCGTCAGCAACCTGAGCTCCATCGCCCACGCGGTGCGGCAGGTGTTCACCGTGACGCCGGCGCAGTCGGAGGAGGACTGGGCGGCGATCGCCGAGCGGCTGCGCGCGGTCCCTGCCGCGCTGGAGGGGTACCGGGAGTCCCTGGCGCTCGGTCTGGAGCGGAAGCTGCTCGGCGGGCCGCGTGCCACGGCCACGTTCGTGGAGCAGCTCGGCGAGTGGGGGGACGCCGACGGCGAGGGCCATGGCTGGTTCGAGACCTTCGCGGCCGCCGGCCCCGAGGCGCTGCGGTCCGAGCTCGACACGGCGGCCCGCTCGGCCACCGAGGCGGTTCTGCGGCTGCGCGACTGGATGCGGGACGTGTACGTACCGGCGATCGAGGGCGCGCCGGACGTGGTGGGCCGGGAACGGTACGCGCGCTGGGTGCGGTACTACAACGGCACGGATCTCGACCTGGACGAGGCGTACGCGTACGGCTGGTCCGAGTACCACCGCCTCCTCGGCGAGATGAAGGCGGAGGCCGAGAAGATCCTGCCCGGCGCCGCCACACCGTGGGTGGCGCTGGCGCACCTGGACGAGCACGGCACACACATCGAGGGCGTCGACGAGGTCCGCGACTGGTTGCAGTCCCTGATGGACGAGGCGATCGACGCGCTCGACGGCACCCACTTCGACCTGGCTGAGCGGGTGCGCCGGGTGGAGTCGCGCATCGCCCCTCCGGGCAGCGCCGCAGCCCCCTACTACACGCCGCCCTCGGACGACTTCACCCGCCCGGGCTGCACCTGGCTGCCGACCATGGGCGAGACGAGCTTCCCCGTCTACGACCTGGTGTCGACCTGGTACCACGAGGGCGTGCCCGGCCACCACCTCCAGCTGGCCCAGTGGAAGCACGTGGCGGAGAACCTCTCCCGCTACCAGGCGAGTGTCGGCATGGTGAGCGCCAACGCCGAGGGCTGGGCCCTGTACGCCGAGCGGCTGATGGACGAACTGGGCTTCCTGACGGACCCGGAGCGCCGGCTCGGTTACCTGGACGCGCAGATGATGCGTGCCGTGCGCGTCATCATCGACATCGGCATGCACCTGGAGCTGACGATCCCGGACGACTCCCCCTTCCACCCGGGCGAGCGCTGGACGCCCGAGCTGGCTCAGGAGTTCTTCGGCTCGCACAGCAGCCGGCCCGCGGACTTCGTGGAGAGCGAGCTGACCCGCTATCTGTCCATGCCGGGCCAGGCCATCGGCTACAAGCTCGGCGAGCGGGCCTGGCTGCTGGGCCGCGAGAAGGCCCGCGCCCGGCGCGGTGACGCCTTCGACCCGAAGGCCTGGCACATGGCGGCCCTCTCGCAGGGCTCCCTGGGTCTGGACGACCTGGTGGACGAACTGTCCCGGCTCTAGGGGAAAGTCAGCCTCCAGGGGAAGTCAGCGGCGGAAGCCGCCCTCTGAGGCGATGACCTGGCCGGTGACCCACTCCGCCTCGTCCGTGGCGAGCCAAGCGATGAGGCGGGCAGGGTCGTCGGGCATGCCCCACCGCCCGGCGGGGAAGAGCTCCGCGATGACCTCGTAGTCCTCGCCGGTCATGTAGTCCGTGTCCACGGGCCCCGGGTTGACCGTGTTCACGGTGACCGCGTGGTCGGCGAGCGCCGTCGCCAGGGAGCGGGTGACGGAGGCGAGAGCGCCCTTCTGGAGGGCGTAGGCGAGCTCCCCGGGCATGCCGCCCCCGATGTCCTGGCCGGAGGTCATCATCATCACGCGTCCGCCCGGGCTGCGCGGCGGCAGCGCGAAACGCAGCCGCGCATAGGCCTGGATCAGCAGGATCACGGAGCGGGTGTCGACCGCCCAGTGCCTGTCGAGCATCGCCGTGTCGATCTCGTCCAGGGAGCCGTCGAACCCGCTCTGCGCATGGTTGGCGACGAGGATGTCCAGACGCCCGCCGAGCGCTTCGGCGGCCCTGCCGACGAGTTCACCGGGCACGGCCGGATCGCCCAGATCACCGGGTCCGTCGACGACCCGGGCCTCCCGGTCCCCGAGCGCCTCGCGCACGGACGCGACGACGTCCTCGGGACGGTCGGCGCCCCAGGGTTTGTCGGCATCGTGGGGCACATGGTGATGCAGGTAGACACTCGCCCCGTAGGCGGCAAGGCGGCGGGCGACGGCGTGCCCGATGCCGCCCCGCCGACTGGCACCGGTGACGAGGGCGGTGCGGCCGCGCAGGGGCAGGG
>NZ_NGFN01000130.1 GCF_002148965.1 Streptomyces swartbergensis
CCTGACCGACAATGCCTGGGCCTACACCAAGAACACCTGGCGGGACACCTGCCGTGAGCTGGGCATCGGCCCGCGCTGGACCCGGCCCTGGCGTCCGCAGACGAACGGCAAGGTCGAGCGCTTCCACCGCACCCTGCTCGATGAATGGGCCTACCAGCGGCCCTACACCTCAGACACCGAACGACAGACAGCGTTTCCCGACTGGCTGGACTGGTACAACTACCACCGACCCCACACCGGCATCAGCGGCCAAACACCAGCCAGCCGCGTCACCAACCTGTCCGAACAGCACACCTAGGCGGTGACGCGCTGCACCGGTACGTCAGGGTGTTCGCGCGCCGGACCGCGCCGTGGCCGCCGCCGGGCATCGTCCAGCAGGGCGGCTGCCCGTTCCGCGTCGTGGCGGGCAGGAGTTCCCGGCGAACAGCGGATGCGCCAGGGGCCGGTGGGCAGGGCGGCGCCAGACGTGTACGGCGTCCGGCGCGCAGCGTCGTGCTTCGGCCCCGCGGAATGCGAACCGGACGGCCGCCGTGCCGGCCGCGGCCTCGCCACCAGGGCTTTTGTACGCCCGGGCGGCGTGACCCGGGGCACCCGCGGGCTGCCCTCCCGCGCGACTGTTTCGGTCCGGGAGTCCTCGCGCAGCCTGTGATTGCCCTGCGCTGTCCGAGACCCCGGCACCGCTACCCGCGACGTGGGCCGGACTGCGACGTCCCGACCGGTCGCCCGCCAACCACCACCGCACCCACGAAGTCCGGTACTTCCACGGCTACTCGGTCGGCGACGACACGGTGTGGGGTGTCAACCGCCGCGAGAAGGGTGCCGCGAACACTCTGGCCGCGCTGAAATCGATCCGCGCCGCCCGGCCGACGGCGCACCGAACTACGTGATCATGGCAACCGGGGCGGACGCCCGCCCACCACCGCGGCCGCCCTTCGGACGAGGCGCCCCTGAGGGGTGATCAGTCGTGCTCAGGAGGCGGACGGCCCCAATGTGGCATCCCTGCGCGGGGCGCCAGGCCGGGGTTCCTTGAGCTCGATGAACACGGAATGGGTGGCCGTCCGGCCGGCATTGCGGCCCTGGTGCTCCTGCGCGTCCAGCCAGCGGACCTGTCCCGCCTCCATGTCGACCGGGACCTCTCGGCCTCCGGCCGAGATCACCCGCTGGAACGAGGACAGGGTCACCATGACGGTGTCCGGATGGGCATGCAGGTGCGTCGCATCGCCCGGCGAGTCGCGGTACTCCAGCACCCGCACACGTTCGTTCTCCCACAAGACCCGGTACAGCTGCGGGTCGGTGACCACAGGGTCATTCATGGGACTAAAGTACCATGAAGGCATGGCAGTACCATATGAGTCGACGGGACGGATCCGGCAGAAGCAGCGCACTCGCGACGCTCTCCTCGAGGCCGCCCGCTCCCTGCTGGAGAGCGGGCACACGCCGACGGTGGAACAGTCGGCTGACGCCGCCGGCATCTCCCGCACCACGGCCTACCGCTACTTCCCGAGCCAGAGACACCTGCTCCTGGCCGCGATGCCGACCATCGACCGGCCCAGCCTCCTCGACCAGGACGCGCCCGATGACGTCCACGCCCGCCTCGACCTCGTCATCGCGGAGCAGACGGAGATCTTGCGCAGGTGGGAGCCGCAACTGCGAGCCGCCCTGCGGCTGTCGCTGGATCAGGAGCCACAGACACCGCGCGACGCCCGCCCAGTGCTGCGGCAGGGCAGGGCCATCGAATGGATCGAGGACGCCCTGGCACCGCTGGCCGAGTCGCACCCGCACATCGACCGCAGACGACTCGCTGTCGCCATTCGCGCCGGCTGCGGAATCGAGGCGTGGGTCTGGATGGTCGACATCGCCGCTGTGTCACGGACGGAAGCCGCAACCCTCATGCGCGAGTCGGCACAGGCGCTGCTGGCCGCAGCCCTGGCGCGACACGGCGAACCTTCCCGGTCACGGCGCTAGACGCCCGCCACCGTACGGCGGGGCCTGTCCTCCACCCGGACAGCCCAAACGGCCGTGTTCGTCCGCGTCCACGGCGTGTGGTGCCTGGCGAGGCATATCGCTGAAGGATCCGGCTCCGTCCCACAGGCGATCTTGGCGTGCGTCCCCCAGGATGGTGCCGGTTGCCCGGCTATGGGTCCATGGGGCAGCCGCTTCCCGTGTGCGGCGGACTGCCGCCCAGCCTTCCCCAAGGAGTACCGCATGGCTGTGATGACGGAGGAACTCCTACCGGTGCTGGAGGATGCGCGCCAGGCGCATGTCGCGGTCCTGGACCGGTTCCGGGCGGATACGAGGGTCACCCCGCCGGGCCCGTACCGGCAGATGCTCGAACGCCAGGCCACAGAGATCCATAACAGTGTGCGGCGCATCGAACGCCATGAACGCGCTCTTCGTCCGCGGGGCGTACTGGGCACCGCTGCCGGTGTGGCGCGCTCCGTCTCACAGGGGGCCATGCGGACGACGATGCTGCCACTGACGCTCGCATCGAGAATGGTCAGGGGGGTGCTGCCCGGCGGGGGTCCGGCCGAGCCGCGGCGGTTGATGAGGAACGCGGAGGACGAATACGCGGCCGCTGCGCGCGCACTGGCGGCCTGCCAGGCCGGGGAGGTCCTCGCCGGACAGGTGGACGCTCAGACCACCGCCGACCTGCTCGGCTCGCTGCGGCGGCAGGACGAGCACCTGCTGCGGGAACTGGAGGACAGCCTGGCCGATCAGGCCCGCACGGTGGCGGCGTCCACGAACGGCTTCAGCCCCCGCGAAGGCGGGACCGGCGGTATGACCGACGCAGTGGCCCAGACGATGCGCACCGCTTTCGAACGGGCACGGGACGCCGCCGAGCGCGGCATCCGCCTGGCTCAGGGTGCGGCCGAGGGTGCGAGGCGGGAGATGCCCGAGCCCGGTCCCATGGCCGAGGAAGTGCTGGGAGCGGTCAGGCGCGAGGAGGACCTGCCCATTCCCGGCTTCAGCCAGCTCAGCACAGAACAGATCAAGGAGCGGCTGCACACGCTGTCCCAGCTGGACCTGACGGTGATCGAGGGCTACGAGCGCGCCCACGCCCATCGCACGAGGGTCCTGGAGGCGATCGAGAAACTTCGGGAATCCGAGCCGTGGACCGGTTACGACGCCATGCACACGGCTGAGATCACCGCGAGCCTGGAGGACGCCCCCGACGGCGTGGCCCGTCGGGTACTGCAGTACGAACAGCGCCACCGGCGACGGCAGGAGATCATGTCCTCCGCCCAGGCACGAGTGTCGGGCTGAAAGGGGAGCCGGAAGGCGAGACGGCGGCGTCACGGGTGTCCGGCTCCGCGCGCGCTGAGGCTGCCAGGCAGCCGACGAGGCTCCGGCCCTCTTCTCAAGGCGCTTGCCTGATGCCGGGCGCGGACGCGCCCGGCATCGACGAGCCCGGGCTGAACCCCGCGCCGGCATCCCGTGGGAGTACCTGCCCTACGACTTTCCGCCGTCCCAGACCGTCTACGACCACTACGGCCGCAGTCCGGAACCGACCGCGGCCCGTGATCGACGCGCAGAGCGAGTGAGCCCCGCTCGGGGACGATGCCTACGGCGTGCCGGGAAGCCGGACCGTGACGAGGAGGCCGCCGGCGGGGCGGGGGACGAGGTCCAGGGTCCCGTCGTGGGCGCGGACGACGCTGTGCACGATCGCCAGGCCGAGGCCGACGCCGACGTGCTCGTCGGTGCGTACGCGTTCCGTTCCACGCTGGAAGGGTTCGGTGAGGGTCGGTACCAGTTCCGGCTGGAGCGGACGGCCCGTGTTCTCGACCCGCAGCACGCTCGTGTCGCCGTGCGCCTCGGTGTGGACCGTCACGGTGCCGCCGGCGGGCAGGTTGTGGACGATGGCGTTCTGGACGAGGTTCGTCACCATGCGCAGCAAAAGCTCCGCGGAGCCGCTGGTCCGTGTCGCTCCGCCGGTGACGTCGAGCGTGATCCGGCGCTGTTCGGCGAGGGGGAGCAGCGTTTCGGCGGCTTCTTCGGCGACGAGGGAGAGGTCGACGCTCTCGCGGGTGAAGTTTCCGCGGTCGCTGCGGCTGAGCAGCAGGAGCGCCTCGGTGAGGTCGATCGCGCGCGTATTGACAGCGTGCAGGCGTTCGATGAGTTCGCCTCGGTCCCGTGTGGGGTCCTTGCGGGCGACGTCCAGCAGCGTCTGCGAGATGGCCAGCGGGGTGCGCAGTTCGTGAGAGGCGTTCGCGGCGAACCTCTGCTGCTCGGCGACGTGGGACTCGAGCTGTTCGAGCATCGAGTCGAACGCGTCGGAGAGTTCACGGAATTCGTCCTGGCGGCCCTTCATACGGATCCGGTGGGACAGCGACCCGTTCCCGGCCATCCGTGCCGCATCCGTGATCTGTGTGAGCGGTGCGAGCATCCGGCCGGCGAGGAGCCATCCCCCCACGAGGCCGAACACAAGGAGGAAGGCCATCGCCATGGCCGCGGCGGGGGCGAAGGTGCGCACCAGGAGGTAGCGGTTGGGTGAGATACCGAGAAGGCCCTGGCTGTTGTCCGGTACGTAGCGCAGCAGGAACATCCACACCACGGCCAGCAGGAGAGCACCGGCGACGGCGAGGAACCCGGCATAGCTGAGGGTGAGTTTCAGCCGGGCGCTGAGTCCTGGGCGTCTATGCATGGCCACTGTCGGGATCGGTGGTGTCCCTGCCGGGGGCGATGGTGTCCACAGCCGTGTCGATCCGGTAGCCGGCGCCGGGCACCGTGGCGATGACCCATGGTTCGCCGAGCCGTTTGCGCAGTGCCGAGACGGTGATGCGCACGGCGTTGGTGAGGGGGTCGGCGTTCTCGTCCCAGGCCCGTTCCAGCAGTTCCTCGGCGCTGACGACCCCGCCCTCGGCGGCGACGAGGACTTCCAGCACGGCGAACTGTTTGCGGGTGAGCGCGACGTAGCGTCCGTCGCGGAACACCTCCCGGCGGAAGGGGTCGAGCCGCAGGCCTGCGATCTCCCTGACCGGGGGCCGGGCGCACGCGCGTCTGCGGTCGAGCGCCCTCAGCCGCAGGACGAGCTCCCGCAGCTCGAACGGTTTGGTGAGGTAGTCGTCGGCGCCGAGCTCGAACCCGGAAGCCTTGTCGTCGATCCGGTCGGCAGCGGTGAGCATGAGGATCGGGATGCCGCTGCCGGAGGCGACGATTGCCCGGGCGACCTCGTCGCCGGAGGGGCCGGGGATGTCGCGGTCGAGGACCGCGAGGTCGTAGGAGTGGACGCTGAGCAGTTCCAGGGCGGAGTCGCCGTCGGCGGCGATGTCGGCGGCGATCGCCTCCAGCCGCAGACCGTCACGGACGGCTTCGGCCAGGTAGGGCTCGTCCTCCACGATCAGTACACGCATGCCTGAAGCCTAAGGAGCACAACATATCGCCCACGTATGCGAAGACCTGCCGGGCACGTGACTCAGCCTGCCGGTGCCGGCGCGGGGCGAGACCGGTCCGACGGCGCTTGTGCGGTAATGCGCCACCAGCGGCGCGACGCCAGCCCGGCCACCACGGCCCCGGCGGCGTTGACCAGCACGTCGTCCACGGAGGACACCCGGTCCAGCCGCAGGACGTACTGTGCGGTCTCTACCAGGACCGAGCAGCCCGCCCCGAGCGCCAGGATCCGCGGCAGGGACGCCAGCACCGCGAACCGCATCGGGGCGAAGAACCCCAGCGCCGCGAAGATCAGCAAGTTGCCGACGATCCCGAGCGACCCCATCATGGCCAGGTCCCGCAGCGGTACCAGGCTCACCCGGGCGGGCACGGTGCCGGCCCCGCCGCCCGGCATCATGGTCAGCCACACGAACGGCACCGTGCCGTGGACCATGCCCACCTCGGCCAGCGACATCCGCCACGCCGATGTGACGCCGGCGGCACGCCGACGCTGCGCCAGAGCCCACACCACCAGCGCGGCCAACGGCAGCGTGACCACCGTCATGAGCACCACACCGTTGAACGTGTCGAAGCAGCCGTGCCACCGCCCGGCCATGCACATCGGAGCGGACATCATGAGCGGCCGCCGCACGACGAACGCGGCGCCCGCCAGGCCGAGGATCGCCAGGACGAGAAGCACGGTCCCGCGCGTGCGGCGGGGCGGTGCTGACAGGGGTGCACTGTCGTTCATGCCCCCATTGGAGACGGAGGGCCGTTGCGACGGCGTATCCGATTTTCGATACGCCCGCGATACACGCAGTCCCGGGCCCGTCTCAGTGCGGGAGTCAGCCGGCCAGCCGGTTGAGCTTGCGAATCTGCTTGTCGAAGGCCCAGGCGGGAACGACGCGGCGCAGCGTGCTCGCGCGTCCGGCCACGGGGCCGGCGGTGTAGCGCAGCTTCGGCCTCGCGTCGGTCGCCGCCGCGACGATCACCTTGGCGACGACGGCGGGGGCGTCGCCGTCCTTGATCGCCTCCGCCATCACGCGTTCGAAGGTGTGCCGCTGCTTCGCGTAGACCTGCAGGGGCGTGTCGGGCCGCGCGCTGTTGGCCTCGAAACCGGTCCTGGTGTAGGCGGGTTCGACGAGAAGCGCCCGGACGCCGTGCTCACGGACCTCGTGGTCCAGGGACTCGGTGTAGCCCTCGATCGCGTGTTTGGAGGCGGCGTAGACGGCCATGTAGGGCGAGGGGATGAGCCCGACCACGGACGAGATGTTGATGACGCGCCCGCGTCCCTGAGCGCGCATGTGCGGCAGGACCTCCTTGACCATGCGCATGACCCCGAAGACGTTGGTGTCGAAGATGCCTTGGGCCTGCGTAATGGAGGTTTCCTCGGCCGCACCCATCGAGCCGACGCCGGCGTTGTTGACCAGGACGTCAATCCGCCCGAACCGCTCGATCACCTGCTGGACCGCGGTGGTGACCGAGGCGTCACTGGCGACGTCGAGGTCGAGGAACGAGACACCGTCGAGCGGGGCGACGCGTGAGGTGTCGCGGCTTGTGCCGACCACGTCGAAACCCGCTGCGACCAGCGCGAGCGCGGTTTCCTTCCCGATACCGGATGACGCACCCGTCACGAGTGCCGCCGGCCGATTTGTCGTCATCATGGATTCCTGAGCTCGTCGAGAAACTGATCGGTTTCCCTACCGTAAACCGATCGGTTTCCATGCGCAAGTGGCAAGCGCCGATCCCGCGCCCCCTCAACGTGGGGGAGGCCCTCGGCCGTGCGGTCGGCGTCAGCGCACGCGCTGTTCCTCAAGCGGTGCGGCGCGCAGCCTCATCGCCGGCGTCGCACCCGGATCCGGTGGTGGGGCGCCGGACGAGCCGTGCCCGAGCCCGGCTGAACCGCCGCGGGCGCATGTGATCCCAAGCGTCACCACAATTCCGTTGCCAACCCTTCATGAAAATGATTATCGTCGTGACTCGTGCCCGAGGGGGCATGAACATGACCCATGGGGGTTTCTCTTGCGTACCCACAGACGCCTGCTGACCGTCACCGGCATCGCCGCCGCCGCGCTCGCCACGGCCGGTCTCAACACCTCCGCCTTCGCCGCCACCACGCTGAGCGGCGGGCACGTCGACGTCCTCGACGCCGAGTGGGACGGCGCCGACCTCCACCTGCACGTCCACGACGAGGAGACCGAGACCGAGTACGAGCCGGCCGACGTGACCCTGTCGGTGCCGGCGGCGGCGAAGGTCGCCAACCCTGGCCTCGGCTTCCTCGGCTCAGGCAGCCAGATCTGGCTGCTGCCGGACACCGAGGCGGAGGCCGACGCGGCCGGAGTGCTGTTCCCCGGCATCTCCACCGAGCACCTCACCACCGGCGTCTTCGCCAACAACACCGTCACATACAGGCTTACGAGCGCCACGCGCAACGGTGCCGCCACCGACGACTTCAGCGTCTACGACAGCAGCGGAACCCGCTGGTACGACAGCAACCCGAACACGACCAACTTCAAGTCCCGGCCCTTCGGCGTGGGCACGCACAACCACGCCAACTGGGCCTTCGAGGAGCCCGGCACGTACCGGCTGACGTTCCGCGTCCAGGGCACGGTCGGCGGCGTGACGGAGTCCGCCACCGAGACGTACACCGTCGTCGTCAGCTCGTGATGCGGGCCCTGACGCGCGGCGGACGCGCCCTCACCGCCGCGGCGCTGACCGCGGCGACCGCGGCGCTCGTGGGCGCGGCAGGGCTGGTCGCCGGCGGCAGCGGGGCAGCCCGCGCCGCCGGCGGTGCCGTCGTCCTCGACGAGGGCGAGTTCGACCTCACGCCCCGGCTGGTCGACGGCAAGCCGGAGCTGCAGCTCGACGACCGCAGCGGGGACACGGAGATCGCGCGCGCCCCCTCCGAGGTCGTGGTGCACGCCGGGCCGGCGACCAAGGAGTCCGTGATCTCACCGGCGTACCCGATCATCGGAGATCTCGTCGACGCCTACTTCCTCAACGGCTGGCACAACGCGGGCCAGATCTTCGCCCCGGAACCCGGCTGGAACGGCACCGAGGCGGGCGGCGACACGGAGGTGAAGCTCTCGGGCTTCGAGGGCCCCGGGCAATTCGCGCTCTACACCTACACCCGCGAGATGGACAACAACGACGAGAACGCGGTGCAGCACCTCAACAGCGGTGACAGCGCGCACAGTTCGTTCACCCTGACCGCGGACCAGGAACGGGCCGCACCCACCTGGGCGTTCACGGCAGAGGGCGTCTACCGGCTCACCCTCACCGTGACCGTCGGCGGCGCCAGCGACACCGAGACCCTCGCCGTGGTCGTCGGCGACGACACCGACCCGGCCGAGGTACTGCCGGGCGACGGCACGACCCCGACGCCCACCAACCCGACGGGCTCGGCCACGCCGTCGAACAGCACGACCCCGACCGCCACCGCGCCCACCGCGCACGTCATCGACAACGGCCATATCGACCTCGCCGCCCGGCCGGTGGACGGCTCGCTGCAGTTCCAGATCAAGGAAGGCACCGCGTCCGACCACGAGTGGTACGAGCCCGACGAGGTCGTGCTTCACGTGAAGCCGGCGGCCAAGCGGCGGATCCCGGAGGGGCACGAATTCCTGGGGAAGACCGGCGACCCCGTGTGGTGGCTGCCGCTGCAGCAGATCGACGGGCTGGTCTGGCCCGGCTGGAGCACCGAGGAGTACGCCAGGGCCGACATAGACGGAGACATCACCTACCGGCTCGACAAGGTCCAAGGACCGGGCGCGGTCGCGGTGTTCAACTCGGACTCGTTCGGTTCCGTCGACGTCAGGCTCAACAGCGACGACGGGCTGCCCGACGGCCTCCCGCACTCCGTCCACGCGCACAGCCACTGGAACTGGACCTTCACCGAGGAGGGCGTGTACCGCCTGACCTTCACCGTCGGCGCGACTCTCACCGACGGCACCAAGGTCAGCGACACCGAGACCCTGGCGTGGGCGGTGGGTGACGTCGACCCGTCGACCGTGATCCCGGGCGGCGGCAGCGAGCCCACGGCGACTCCCACCGTCACCGCAGCGCCGTCCGGCACCGCCACCGCCACCGCCAGCGGCTCGCCGTCGGTGTCGGCCGCTCCTTCGGCTGACGTGTCGCCGTCCGCGACCGCGTCCGCCTCGTCGAGCGGCGGCGGAAGCGGGGCGGGCGGCTCGGGCGGCGGCAGCACCGGTTCGGCCGGCGGTTCGACCGGGAGCGTGAGCGGTGGCGGGCTCGCCGCCACGGGTGCGGGCGTGCTGGTGCCGTTCGCCGCGGCGGTGGCCGCGGTGGTCATGGGTGCGGCCGCCTTCCTCGCCGTACGCCGACGCCGCCGCGTCGGCTGACGCACTCGTGGGCGGCGGACCGGGGTCGTGGCAGCCCCCGGTCCGCCGCACACGGCCCATCGGTCCTGACCAGGGCCCACATGTCTGAAGCAGAAGAAGGAGGAGCCCCATGCGGGCCCCGAGACGAGCCCCCGAGCGGGCGCCCCACCGCACGACACCCGCCCTGCGAACGAAAGCGGCCTTACGCACGACAGCCGCCATGCTCGCGGCCACCACACTGCTCGCCGGGTGCGGCGGTGCGGGCGCGGGCGGGGGCGGTGACAAGCTGACGGTGTCCACGACGACCGGGATCATCGCCGACCTGGTCCGCCAGGTCGGCGGCGACCGCGTCGAGGTCACCTCGATCGTGCCGCACCACGGCGACCCGCACTCGTACGAACCGAGCCCCGGCGACGCCGCCAAGGTCGCCAAGGCCGACCTCGTCTTCAGCAACGGGCTGCTGCTCGAGGAGCCCGGGATCATGAAGATGGTGCACAGCAACGCCCGCAAGGGCACGCCCAAGGTGCCGATCAGCGAGAAGCTGGAGCAGTACGGCGGCACGGTCATCAAGCTGGAGGAGGACCTCGGTCTCGACGTGCTCTGGCTCGGCTGGGCGGTGGAGGGCAAGGTCGCCGGAGACGGAGCACAGGTCCGCATCACCGCCACGGAGTTGGAGGGGCCGGGCGATCTGCACGTCTACCTCACCGACACGCTCGGCACCCCGCGCAGCTACATCGACTCCGCCGACGGCCTGAACGCGAAGGACTCGTTCACCCTGCCGCCCGAGGCCCACACCCACGTCAACTGGGTGTTCACCAAGCCCGGCACGTACAAGCTCGCTGTGCGGGGAGAGATCGAGTCCCTGGAGGGCGAGCGCACCGAATCCGGCAGCGGAACCATCACCTTCGCGGTGGGCGGCATGGGCGACGCGGGGGCGGAGGGCAAGAAGCTGCTCGGCACCGGCCACGCCGACGTCGCGCTGAACGCCGAGCAGCACCGGCTGTCCGTACGGACGGACGACGAGAAGACCGGCGGCACGGTGCACCACCCGGCGGACGAGGTCGTCGTGTCCGTACCGGACAAGGCGAAGGACACCGTGCCGAAGGAGCGGTCGTACCGCTTCCTCGGCGCGCCCGGAGACGACATCTGGGTGCTGCCGCAGGCCGTCATCGGCAAGCACGTACACGGCGAGATGGACCCGCACGCCTGGGCGGACGTCGCCAACGCGGAGGCGTACGTGCGGCGTATCGAGGCCGAGCTGACCAAGGCCGACCCGGACGGCCGCGAGGTCTACGAGCGCGGCGCCGGACAGTACCTGAAGCGGCTGGCCGCGCTGGACAAGGAGGTCGCGAGCACCCTCGCCACCATCCCCGAGGGCAACCGCAAGCTCATCACCACGCACGACGCCTTCGGCTACCTCGCCAAGGCGTACGGCATGGAGGTCGCGGGCTTCGTCGTCCCCGTGCCCAACCAGGAGCCCAGCGCGGCCGAGGTGGAGCACCTCGGCAACACCATCCAGGAGAAGAAGGTCCCGGCGGTCTTCCTGGAACCCAATCTCGCCGCGCGCGCCGACGTGCTGCGCCGGGTCGCCGAGGACGAGGGGGTCGGGATCTGCACGATCTACGGCGACTCCTTCGACGACAAGGTCCACGACTACGTGGCGATGATGCGCCACAACGCCAAGGAACTGGCCCGCTGCCTGGGCGGAGAGGGGAGCTGAACCCGATGAGGGGCACCGAAGGCATGAGGGGCCATAAGGGCATGAGGGGCCGCGAGGGCATGAGGAGCCACCAGGGCATGACGGGCCACGAGGGCATGAGGGGCGCAGCGGGCAGACGACAGCGGATCGCCGCCGCCGTGGCACTCGCCGCGGCCGGCGCGATGGCCCTCGGCGCGGCCCCGGAACCGCGCGCGACCGCGGCCGCGGGGCAGATCGTCCTGGGCGGGCAGGGGGCCGCGCTCGACGCGCTGGACCGGCCCGTCAAGATCGACGACACGCACCGGACCGCCCTGCCGAACGACGAGACGTACCGCTTCCTCGGCGAACCGGGCGAGGTGATCTGGGAGTTGGCGGACGCCCCCTGGGACTCGACGCGGAAGGCAGCAGGTGCCGTGCGCCAGACGCTCACCGGTGTGGAAGGCCCGGGCACGCTGGTCGGATACGACCTGAACGGCGACGGCGAACCGGTCGTGCGCTTCGACAGCAGGGACGACCTGCCGGACGGGCACGACCTGCCGGACGGGCACGACCTGCCGGACGGGCACGGCCTGTCGGCCGGCACCGGCGGCGACGGCACGCGGTGGGTGTTCGCCGCCCCCGGCACGTACACCCTCACCTTCACCGCCGCGACTGGGTCTGCCGACGGCGAGCAGCCGAGCAGCACCGGGGAGACGTACACGGTCCTCGTCGGCGACGAGGCCATCGAGCGGGCCACACCGGAGCCCGCGACCGACGCAAAGGCTCCGCCGGAGACGCCGTCGGCCGGCAGCACCGGGAGCCCCGAGGCCGCCGAACCGCCCGCCATCGCTCCGGAAGCCGGGGCACGGGACCGGTCCGGGGCGCGGAAGCCCGCCATGGCAGCCGCCCCGACAGGCGCGGCCGTCGCGGCGGACGCCACCGTCGCCACCACGAAGAAGACGCTCGACGAGGGGCACATCGACCTCGCCGCGCGGGTCGTCGACGGCAAGATGCAGATCCACATCAAGGACGGCACGATCGCCGGGAAGACCACCTGGCGCGAACCCTCCTCCGTGGTCCTGCACGTCAAACCGGCCGCCAGGAAAACGATCCCGGCCAGTGACGACTTCGCCTTCCTCGGCAAGGAGGGCGACCCGGTCTGGTTGCTCGACCAGGTCCAGCAGGACGGCTTGCTGTGGCCCGGCTGGTCCACCGACAACATGGCCGCCGGAGCCACCAAGGGCGGCGTCGACTTCGCCCTGACCAAGGTGGACGGCCCCGGCAGCTACGCCCTCTACAACTACGACGGCCTGTCCGGCGCGAGCGTCCTGTTCAACAGCAGGGACGGGGTGCCGGACTCCTTCACCGTCCCGGCCAACTCGCACGCGCACGGCGGCTGGGCGTTCAGCAAGGAGGGCGTCTACCGGCTGACCTTCAGGATGAGCGGGACGCTCGCGAACGGTACGAAGGTCTCCGACACGGAGACGGTGACGTTCGCGGTCGGTGACACCGACCCCGGCACCGTGACGCCGGGCGACGGCTCGGGCAAGGGCAGCCCGGGGACCTCCGGCTCGTCGGACACGACAGGCTCGGCGGCCGATGCCGGCTCCGGCTCCGGTTCCGGTTCCGGCTCCACCGGCGGCACCTCGACGGACGGCTCCGGCGACGGCTCGATGGCCTCCACCGGCGCCGGCCAGGCGCTGCTGCTGGGAACCGCGGCCGCCGCGCTCACCACCCTGGGCGCCGCATCCATGCTGGCCGCCGGACGCAGGAGGACCGCACGTGGCTGACCGACCGGCCGATGGCCCGGCAGACGGCACGGGACCCCTGCTGAGGGTCACGGGCGCCACCGTCGTCCTCGGCGGGCGGACCGCCCTGGAGCGGGCCGATCTGTCCGTCGACGCGGGGGAGCTGGTCGGCCTCATCGGACCCAACGGGGCGGGCAAGACGACTCTGCTGCGAGCTGTGCTCGGGCTGGTTCCGCTGGCCGGGGGAGAGGTGACAGTGGAGGGCCGGACCGGGCGCCGGGCCGGGCAGCGGATCGGGTACGTGCCCCAACGGCACGAGTTCGCCTGGGACTTCCCCATCGACATCGCGGGAGCGGTCCTCACCGGCCGTACCCGGCAGGTGGGCTGGCTGCGTCGTCCCGGCGCGGCGGACCGGGCGGCGGTGGCCGAGGCCCTGGAACTGACCGGACTCACCGCTCTGCGTCGGCGCCCGATCGGGGAACTGTCCGGCGGCCAGCGGCAGCGGGTCCTGGTGGCCCGCGCCCTGGCCGCCGGCCCGCGCATCCTGCTCCTCGACGAGCCGTTCACCGGCGTCGACGTCCCCACCCAGGAGCTGTTGAACGAGCTGTTCGGCCGGCTGGCCGCGGAAGGCAGGGCGCTGCTGATGACCACCCACGACCTGGCGGCCGCCGCCCGCACCTGCCACCGCGTGGCGCTGATCAACCGCACGGTCGTCGCCGACGGCGGCCCCGAACTCCTCGCCGACCCCGACCAGATGCTGCGTGCCTTCGGCCTCGWCCGCGCGATCGGAGCGGTGACCGCGTCATGACCGACCTGCTCGCGTTCTTCACCGACCCCTGGCAACTGCCCTTCATGCAGCGGGCGTTCGCCGTGGCAGCCATCATCGGCCTGGTGTGTGGCGTCGTCGGCGTCTACGTCGTGCTGCGCGGCATGGCGTTCATCGGTGACGCCGTCGCCCACTCCGCGTTCCCGGGCGTCGCGCTCGCCTACGCCTTCGAGGGCCATCTGCTCCTCGGCGGGGCGGCGGCCGGCATCACCACGGCTGTGCTGATCGCCTTCGTCTCCCAGAACCGGCGGCTGAAGGAGGACACCGTCATCGGCGTCTTCTTCGCCTTCGCGTTCGGGCTGGGCATCGTGCTGGTGTCCACGCGCGACAGCTGGACGACGGACCTGTCATCGTTCCTGTTCGGGCAGGTGCTCGCGGTGAGCGCGTCCGACGTATGGACGGTGGCCGCGATCGGCGCGGTGCTGGTCCTGGTCGTACTGGCGATCGGCAAGGAGCTGGTCGCGGTCAGCCTGGACCGGGAGACGGCACGCGCCGCGGGCCTGCCGGTCTTCCGCCTCGACCTGGCGCTGTACGTCGTCGTGACCACGACGATCGTGATGTCCTTGGAGGCGGTCGGCAACATCCTCGTCCTCGCCCTGCTCATCACCCCGGCGGCGACCGCCCGCATGCTCACCGAGCGGCTGTGGGCGATGACCCTGCTGGCCTCGCTCATCGGCTGCGCGGGCAGCGTCGCGGGCCTGTACGTCTCATACACGTACGACCTGGCCGCGGGCGGCTCCGTGGTCGTGGTCCTCACCGGCCTGTTCGTCGTCACGTGGTGCCTGGCTCCACGCCACGGGCTCCTCGCGAGACTCGTCGGGCGACCGGACAGGGCGGCCCCCGTGCCGGCCGGACGGTGACGCGCCGACGGCAGGCTCGAACACACGGGGCGGACGCACCGTGTGTTCCGCCCGCGGCGCGTCCTTGCATCCCGTTGGCCTTCGGTTCCGATGACCGGGGCCCGTTGCCGCTACCGCCCCGAGCGGCCTGACGGTCGTACGGCCAGCAGACGGCGCGGAGGGCGGCGCCCTTGGCGCAGGCCCTCCGTCAGCCAGCCGGCCAGGGCCGCCGACTGGTCCTGTTCCGTGAGCGGGCCGAAGGCCAGAGCAGGTCCGAGCGGCGTACGGTCCCGGGTGCACGGCTGGACCACCACGCGATGACCGGCGCGCGGCACCTGGTTGCCCTCGTGGTGCGGGCAATGCAGGTGCCGGCCCAGACAGCCGGTGGCGACCAGCAGCCCGCCCGGCACCTGCCGGGTGGCGGTACGCAGTGCTTCGAGGACGCGGCCGTCCGCCGCGCCGCAACCGCCCTCGGCCCGGCAGACCGCGGCCGTGAAGCCCTCGGCCTGCCGGGCGGCGGTGTGATGGGGCCGCCGGGTCATGCTGCCACTGCCGTCCCGGTCAGGATCCGTACGTCCAGGTCCGTCACCGCGGATGCCTCCAGGGCGGCGGTGAAGTGGGCGCGCACCCGTTCCACCGCGGCGGGCGCGAGCCCGTCGAGCAGGGCGCGGGCGCCGCTGCCCACCGCCAGGTCCCAGGCGGTCGCGGGCGTCAGAGGCACGGCGAGATCCCGGCGTACGACCTGCGGGTCCCTCAGCCCGAGGCCCTCCAGCCAGGCGGCGAGCGTGTCGGAGGTGTCGATCCGGGCCAGTTGGGCCGACTGCGACGATCCGGGCCATTCACGCTCCGTCTCCACCGCGCTCTTGAACGCCTGCCCCCAGCCGCCGAGCGCCCCCTTCTCCCAGACGGTCACCGCGAGCCGTCCCCCCGGTCGCAGGAGCCCGGCGAGCTTGGCGGTGTCACGGTCCATGTCGGGGAAGAAGAACACGCCCAGGGCGCACTGCACCAGGTCGTAGCCGTCCTCCGGTGCCGCCCATGCCGTCACGTCGTGCTGGTGGAACCGCAGGTCGGCCAGGCCCTCCTGCCGGGCGCGCCGCTCGCCGAGCGCGACGAGGGCACCGGAGAGGTCGACCGCGTCGACCAGCCCGCCGTCGCCGACCGCACGGGCGGCGGGCAGCGCCGACGCCCCGGCCCCGCAGCAGGCATCGAGCACCCTTTCGCCGAGGGCCGGGGACGACACCTCCGCCGTGGCCTGCCCCACCCGGTCCCACAGCAGTGGCGACCAGCGGTGGAACTCCTCGGCGCCTGCGCTGAACACCTCACCGATCGTGGCCTGTCGAGCGGTCACGGGCACCCCCAGAGAACCAAAACGATTGTCGTTATCGAAACCTACTTCCCGTAGCACGCGCTGAACACCCGCGACGGGCCCAGAGGGGCGATTCGCGCATCACGAGACTGATGTCGGTGGAGTTGCGGTGATCTGCGTGTGAAACGTGGGTGGTGGCACTGCTGCTCATGCACAAGTCGCCATATGTTGATGCCGCAATTCATCGTCCGGGGCGTATCCGCGGGCGGCCAGAAAGGCAAACGAGGAGTCCCCCATGTCAACCGCCACCGACCACCGCACGCACGAAGGGCACGCGCACACCCACGGTGAGGGTTGCGGCCACGTCGCCTTCCCGCACGGCGACCACACCGGCTACGCGCACGACGGCCACATCCACCGGGTCCACGGCGACCACGTCGACGAGTGCACCGCTGCCGGTCATGCCGCCCACGACGCCCATGACCACCAGCACGGTGAGGGGTGCGGCCACGTCGCCGTGCCGCACGAGGATCACACCGACTACCTGCACGACGGTCACCGCCACGCCGCTCATGAAGGGCACTGGGACGACCACTGACGTGCGCGAGGCGGCGGCTGCGACGAGTGCGGCCGCCGCGACGACGGCAGGGAAGCGATCACCGTTGTGGGCGCATGGTCTCTTCCTCCTCGGAGGCGCTCATGAGACGGCGTTCCCCGTCTTGCAGTGGCTCATCCCCGCTGGGTGTGGGGGCGTGGCCGGCGGGCATCAGTGGAGTGTGAGCCCGTGGATGCGTCGTGTCGGCCTGGCCGTCTGGTTGGTGGCGGCCGTGATCGTCGTGCTGGTCGCCGCCTTCTGGGGCATTCAGAGACTCTGAACCCGGTCGGCTTGTGTGTCAGACGCTGACGCCGAAGTCGGTGGCGATACCGGCCAGTCCGGAGGCGTAGCCCTGGCCGACGGCTCGGAACTTCCACTCGGTGCCGTGCCGGTAGAGCTCGCCGAAGACCATCGCGGTCTCGGTGGAGGCGTCCTCGGACAGGTCGTAGCGGGCGATCTCCTGGTTGTTCGCCTGGTTGACGACACGGATGAAGGCGTTGCGGACCTGTCCGAAGCTCTGCCCGCGGTTCTCGGCGTCGTGGATGGAGACCGGGAACACGATCTTGTCGATCTCGGCGGGCACGGCGGCGAGGTTCACCTTGACCGACTCGTCGTCGCCCTCGCCCTCACCGGTGAGGTTGTCACCGGTGTGCTCGACCGAACCGTCCGGGCTCTTCAGGTTGTTGTAGAAGACGAAGTGCTGGTCCGAGGGGACCTTGCCGGATGCGTCGAGGAGCAGGGCGGACGCGTCGAGGTCGTAGTCGGTGCCGGTGGTCGTGCGCACGTCCCAGCCCAGGCCGACCAGGACGGCGGTGAGACCCGGCGCCTCCTTGCTGAGCGAGACGTTGCCACCCTTGGACAGGGAAACTCCCACGAGGTACTCCTTCTCTGCGTATGCGGTCGAGGCCCGATGACGGGCCCCGGAGAAAGAATCTACATCACTGTAGAGGAAGTGGAGTCGCGTGGTGGCCGGCTGCGGCCTCTGCGGCGTCGGCCTGAAGTCCCGGTTCAGCTCCGTCAGTTGCCGACCTCCCGCTGTAGCCGGCCGGTCGGGACAGCTCCCCGGTGGCGTGGGGAGTGGTGAGGGGCGTCCATACGATGTCCGACCGGGAATCGGGCGGTGACGGAAGGAAGACGGGGCGTGGCGGAGCAGCGGCAGGCTCTCCTCGGCACCGACCCAGGCGGAGCTTGCTCTGTCGGACCGGGCAACACCGCCGTCGCCGGGGAACGAGCAGGGCGCACGGCTGCTGCCCGCCTCACCTGAAGGTCCAGCGCTGGTTGGCTCCGCCGTTGCAATTCCACAGGACGACTTGGGTGCCGTTGGCGGTTCCGGAGTTGTAGGCGTCGAGGCACAGGCCGGACCGGGTGCTGGTGATCGTGCCGTTCGTGCCGATGTTCCAGCGTTGGTTCTGTCCGCCGTGGCAGTCCCAGATCACGACCCGGGTGCCGGGGGAGGTCCCCGAGGCCTCGGCGTCCAGGCACTTGCCGCCGTGCACGCGCAGTTCAGCGGCCTCGGTGCGTGTCCACTTCTGGCCGGCCCGGTCCAGACAGTCCCACAGCCGTACCTGCGTGCCGTTGGTCTGCGACGGCACGTCCAGGCAGCGGGCGGAACCGGCGCCGACGACCTGGCCACCGCTCGGCGGCGGGGTCGTACCACCGGGAGGCACGTAGGGGCACTTGGTCTGCCACCGGGAGATGTTGCTGCGGTCCGCCGGCGACGGGCACAGGAACTGGGTGTAGCGGGTGTCGTTGTCGATGAAGATCTTGAGCCAGGGGATCATGCGGCGCGTCACGTGCGAGTTGCCCCAGGTGGGGAAGCCGTGGCCGCCGCTGGTGAGTTCGATGAAGGCGCTCTGTGTAGCGGCGGGTGTGCGGGCGTAGAGGCCGTCGAGGTAGGACGGGGTGACGGTGCCGTCGTCCCGTGCGCCCATGATCATGGTGGGGACGCGCAGGGTGGACAGGTCCTGCGAGGGAGAGAACGGCGCGAGCGGGACGGCGGCCTTCAACGACGGCCGTCGTACGGCGGCGCTGATCGCGCCGCCCCCACCCATGGAGTGGCCGATCACACCCAGCCGGTCGGGATCGACGCGGTCGCGCACCGGGCTCTTCTGCGTGAGGTAGTCCAGCGCCGCGAGGAGCTGGGTTCCGCGGGCGGTGTCGTAGTCGTTGGGGCTGTTGGTGTCGATGCCGATGACGACGAACCCGAACGAGGCCAGCCAGTGCCCCATCCAGGCGCCTTCGGCGGCCCACCGGGCCGTGAAGCCGGGCACGGCCGCGACCGCGCCCCAGGTGCCCTGGCTCGTGTCCGTCGGGTAGTAGATCTTGCCGCCGTTGAAGCCGTTGCCGGGCGATACGTTCATCTCCGCGGTGGCGAACGTTCCCCTCTGAGCGGCGACGCTGCCCACCGTGGGGTCGGGGCCCCGCTCGTACGGGTTGTCCTGAGCTGCCCCCGGTCGAGCCGGTGCCGGGCGAGCCGACACCGGCTGTGCCGAGACCAGCGCCGCGATCAGACCGGCCACGACCGCGACCACCACCGCCCTCAGCCCGACCGGCCTGCTCCCCGTGCGGGGTCTCGCCTCGCTGGTCTCGGCCCCCTTGCACGCAGGGACCTGGGTGACACTTGACCGCATTGTGGTGTCCTCCTTTTGCTCCGGCGGAGCGGGGTTCAGGGTGTGTAGACGGTGGGGCGGGGAGCCGTCGGCATGTTGCTGCCGATGAAGAAGCTCGGGTGCGGGGGCTGGTTGTAGGCGGTGTTCTGCCAGGCCAGGGCGGTGCGGTACTGGGTGTCGTGGAGCAGGGTCGTGATCTTCGTGCTGGTCTGGTGCGGGGTGGAGTAGATGCGCAGGGCCGTGTTGTCGCTGGTGCGCCAGACGACCTCCTCGCGCCAGTCGCCCAGGATGTCGCCGGCCAGGACGGGCGTGGCTTTCGTGCCGTTGTTGGAGGAGACGCCGGATCCGGTGAGCAGGCGGGTGTCGCCGGAGGTGCCGTATTTGTCGATGCGGGTGCCGTCGAGGAGTTCGCGGACGGGGTCGCCGTCCCACCAGGACAGGAAGTTGATGCTGGACGGCTTGCGACCGAGGGAGGTACCGGTGGCGGAGCGCAGGGTGGTGTCGGCGGCGGACCAGGCCTCGGCGCCGGGGCTGCCGGCGTGGATGTCGGCGGCGACGCCGCGGCCGTTGTCGGTGCCGGAGGCGGTCTGCCACAGGATCTGGCCGGTGCGGGCGTCGGCCATCCAGGACCCGGGCTTGCTGGAGTCCTCGGAGACCTTGAAGTACTCCAGGCCCGCGCGGGAGGGGTTGAGGTCGCCGACGTGACCGGCGTCGCCGTGGCCGAGTCTGGTGGTCCACAGTCCGTTGCCGTTGTCGTCGACGGTCATCGCGCCGTAGACGATCTCGTCCTTGCCGTCGTTGTCGACGTCGGCGACGGACAGGCTGTGGTTGCCCTGGCCGTCGTAGCCCTTGCCGCTGTTGGTGGAGGAGGTGGTGTCGAAGGTCCAGCGGCGGGTGAAGGCACCGTTTCGCCAGTCCCAGGCGGCGATGACGGTGCGGGTGTAGTAGCCGCGGGCCATGATCAGGGAGGGGCGGGAGCCGTCGAGGTAGGCGGTGCCGGCGAGGAAGCGGTCGACGCGGTTGCCGTAGTTGTCGCCCCAGGACGAGACGTTGCCGCGGGCCGGGACGTAGTCGACGCTCTGCATCGCCTTGCCGGTCTGGCCGTTGAACATGGTCAGGTACTCGGGGCCGGAGAGCACGTAGCCGCTGGAGTTGCGGTGGTCGGCCGAGGAGCTGCCGATGACGGCGCCGGTGCCGTCGCGGGTGCCGTCGGCGGTCTTCATGGCGACCTCGGCCTTGCCGTCGCCGTCGTAGTCGTAGACCTGGAACTGGGTGTAGTGGGCGCCGGAGCGGATGTTGCGGCCCAGGTCGATGCGCCACAGCCGGGTGCCGTCGAGCTTGATGCCGTCGACGATGGTGTTGCCGGTGTAGCCGGACTGGGAGTTGTCCTTGGCGTTGGTCGGCTGCCACTTCAGCACGAGGTCCAGGGCGCCGTCGCCGTCCAGGTCGCCGAGGGAGGCGTCGTTGGCCTCGTAGGTGTAGGCCGAGTTGCCCGGGGCGGTGCCGCCCGCCGGCGGGGAGAGGGGGACGTCCTTGTAGCCGGTGCGGAACTGGATGGCGTGCACCGAGTCCGCCTGCTCCACGCCGTTCACGATCGCGCGGACGGTGTAGTCGGCGTGCGAGGGGGCGCCGGAGTGGAAGTAGTTCGTGGAGCCGGTGACCGGGGTGGAGTTGACCTTCGTACCGGCCCGGTACACGTTGAACGACACGTCGTCGGGGTCGGTTCCCAGCCAGCGCCAGCTGACCAGGTTGCCGCTGCCGGTGTGGACGCTGACGACGCCCCGGTCCAGCTTCTCGACCTGCCGGGCGGTGGCGGCCTGTGCGGTCTGTGGCAGTGCGACCAGCGCGGAGACGGCCAGTACGGCGGCTGAGATGCCGCCGGTGAGCCTGCTGCCTGGCCGGTGGGGCGAGCGCCACGGTCGTGGCGCGGTGCGGGGACGCCGGTGCGAGTCGGTCACAGTGACCTCCAGGGCGTGGGGGGATGTGGGAACGCTCCCACGAGAAGGGAGCGTAAGAACGAGCTGATGCCTCGTCAAGGATTCTGTCGAGTCCGTTGTTCGGGCCTGTTCGGAACCGTGAGTTTCTCGGCTCCTATGGATTGACAGTCGAGTGCCGGGCCCAGAACACTGCGTGATGCGCCTCAGGGTGAACTTCGCTCGATCGCAGTCGAATGATTCGACTGACCGCCCAACTCCGCCTCAGAGCACGTCAGTTCGTGAATCCCTGCACCGCGAAACCCGTTTCGAGGAGGGAGTTCCTCGTGCCTTTCCCTCCTCGAAACGGGTTTCGCGGTGCAGGGATTCACGAACTGACGTGCTCTGAGGCGGAGTTGGGCGG
>NZ_NGFN01000131.1 GCF_002148965.1 Streptomyces swartbergensis
CTGCACCCGCATCCGCCCCCGCTGCACCCGCATCCGCCCCCGCTGCACCGGCAGCGGCTGCCGCCCTGATGGAACCCGTTACCTTCACGGCACGCGAAACTCCCTCCACCACCTTCACACCCGGTGTCTACGGTGGATCCTGGCTGTCGCCGGACGCTGGCCACAGCACCCAGGCCGAGCGGGTGGTCGCCTTCGCCCGAGCGCAGATCGGTCGGCCCTGCGTATGGGGCGCGGTCGGGCCGGGATCGTACGACGCCCCCGGTCTCACCCAGGCCGCGTGGAAGGCTGCCGGCGTCACGCTTCCCCGGACCACCCAAGCCCAGTGGGGAGCGGGAGTGCAGGTCTCGCTCGCTGACGTCCAGGTCGGAGACCTGGTCTTCTTCCACGACGACCTCGGCCACGTCGGCATCTGGAGCGGCGACGGCATGATGATTCACGCCCCGGGTCCGGGAGCGTTCATCCGTGAGGAGTCGGTGTTCTTCGCCGGCCAGTCGGCGATCAAGGGCGCGGTCCGCCCGGCCTGACGTCCCCTCCGGCCGGTTGCTGCGGCGGCGTGCCGGTGTTCCTCATGCACGATCTGTACCTCGGGGTTGGGCAGGGCAGCCCTGCCCTGAGGGGAAGTGACACCGTCGAGCTGTCCGGTGAGCGCGGACGGGCGAGCCAAGCTGTGCGGCGGCTGTGCGCCCAGCGTCGTAACGGTCGCGCGTGCCTGGATGTCGACGCCATGCCCCCTCGGGGATGTCAGCGCGCGGGGAATGGAGCCTCGGGAGAAGTGAGGTGAGGGATTCCGCCATGTCACTGAGGAGTCAGGGCACTTGGGCCCCATGACACTGCCGAAACCCTTGAAGAACGCACTGATCGTTGTACTGACCTATGCCTGCGTCGTATTGATCATGCGCTACCGAAGGGACGGCATGGACTGGGGTCCGGCACTATTGATCGGTCTGCTCGTCACGCCTCTGGCTCTCCTGCTGTCGTGGGGCCGGGACCGGCTCATCGGCAAGGCGCAGAGGGCAGGTGAACGGGCCCGGGCTCGCCGTCGAGGGGAAGCGGCCGAGTGACGCCGGGCCGGCGCCTGGCACCTGTGTTCGGGTCCAGTGGGCGGGCGCCAGGTGCTGCGGTGGGCGGGCGCGGCATCCCGCCGTCCGCTACGGGGCGACCGTGCTGGTCGCAGTCCTCAACCGAGCGGCGATCCAGTCAACAACAGTGACACCACCGGCCTGTTCGGATGGCGGGACGTGGGGGGACTCGGAGGTTTGCGGGAGGCGGCCTCGGCGTGGCAGCGGCTGCCACAGTCTGCTTCACGGTTGTCGGATGCGTCGCCGCGGGGGCAGTGCTGGGAGGCCTCGGTACGGGATTCCGGCGCATCTATCGGATCGGCCCTGCTCGGCGGAAGCAAAGAGGACCGAACCGATGCCTTCATGAACGGAACGGTGTGGGGAGCGCTCGAGTCCAGTCCAGTCGGATCCTGGCTCGACGCGTCCTGGGGTAGGACGTCCTGAGGTCCCACAGGCCAGAAAGGAGCGGGCCGTGCGGAGAGTCCGGTCGAGCCTGCGCCACCGTTGGCATGGCGCGCTCGCCTTGGGTGTCTTCGGAGCCATCGTCGCGGGGCCGCTGGAGTACTTCGACTTCCGTGTCGGCTGGAACGTCCTTTTAGCGTTTCTGGTCGGTGCTGCGGCCGGGAGCGTGGTCGGCTTCCTTTTCCCTTCCCTGCTGAGCCCCCGTCAGGGCCCACGCGCACCTGCACCACCCCCGGCCCCGCCATCGCCGCGGCCTTCCAGAAGGTGGCGCGCAGCATCAGAACCGGCCTCGACGAGGGGGCATGGGCAAGGACCTCGACAAGATCAACGCCGGCGTCAGCCAGATGAGTCACGCCCTCGACGACATGAACGACTCGCTGGGCGAGGTGAACGGCGCGCTGGACCAGATGAACCGGGGGATCGGCGGCGCCAACAAGGGCATGGAGGAGATGACCGGGGCATCGGCCAGGCCAACCATCGGTGACGGAGGGCATCGTCGAGGCGGTCACGGGCAAGGACCTCGCCACCCGCGACGAGCTGAGCGGGTTCGACCGGGCCACGGGCGCGCTGGTCGTGCTGCGCTGGCTCAAGACGGGCAAGAAGGCCCTCGACGGCGACGACGTGCGGACCGCCCGCAACGGAACGTGTGCCGCTCAAGCGTCACCGACAACAGCTTCCCGGCCGGGACCCGGGTCCTCATGGGCGACGGAGGCAGCACGCCGATCGAGCACGTGCACGAGGGCGACAAGGTGCTGGCCACCGATCCCGCGACCGGCCTCACCCGGGCCGAGCCGGTGACCGACCTGATCACGGGATCGGGGGAGAAGCGCCTGATCACGCTCGTCGTGGACACCGACGGCGCGGCGGGGAACCGCACCGACACGATCACGGCGACGGACCGCCACCCGTTCTGGACGCCGGCCCCGGGAGTGTGGACCGCGCCGTCGACCTCACTGCGGGGACGCGGCTGCGCACCAGCGCGGGCGCGGACGTGGAGGTCACTGCGGTCGGGACGCGCACCGCCGAGCAGACGGTCCACGACCTCACCGTCGCCGGCGCGCACACGTACCACGTGCTCGCCGGTAGCACGCCCGTCCTGGCCCACCATGCCAAGAAGAACAAGTGCAGCCTCGAGATCGACCACGTGGGCCAAGTGGACCAGGACTGGGTCACCAAGGGCGCTCACGTCAACATGAAGGACGGCATGGAAGTGGCACTGCGCCCGGACGGCAAGGGCGGCATCCGGGGGGAGGCGATCTGGTTGAAGAACGGCACCGCCACGCAGAAGCAGGTCGACGCCGTCGTCGCGACCATCGAGTCCGACCCCAAGGTGCGCGCTGACATGATCAGGCTGACGAAGGCCGCCAAGGAGGTCTTCGAGTCCGGCGCAAAGGCCATGAAGGAAGGCCGCAATCCGCAGTGGCGCTTCAGCAACGACCGCACAGCCGAACTGCCGCCCCTGATCGAGGCGATGGAGAAGATGTAGATGTCCGACCTGGACTTCTACGCCCACGTCGCCACCCACGGCGACGTGTTGGGCGTGGGCATCGGCGCGCAGCCCGCCGAATGGAAGACCAAGCTCGGGGCCGACTGCCTCGTCACCGAGGACGGGAGCTGGCTGCGCCGGGACTACGGGCTCCTGGAGCTGTCGTTCCAGGAGGAGGGCGGCGCCTGGCCCTGCTTCGGGGTGAGCGTGCAGGTGCACCGTCTGCGGTGGGACACCGAGTCGTCCGTACCGGCGGCCCTGCGCGGCGCGTACGGCGAATTCGCTCCCTCGACACGCTTCGAGGACCTGGCCGCCGCGATCGCCGGGCTCGGCTGCTCGGTCGAACCCGAAGCCGACGGGGGCGGCACGACAGGGGACATTCACCGCTACCGGGTGCCCGAGTCCGGCGTGAGGATCTTCGTCCGCGCGGACGAAGAAGCCCAAGGGCAGGTGGGTGAGGTCTGGAGCCTCAGTGTGTCTCCCGCGTGGTGGCGCGAGTCGGGCTGATCAGGCCCTCTGCCACATCGCGTCGATGGCGCAGCAGGGGGCGCGTCAGGTGCATGGTCAAAGACGCGATTCGCTCCATAAAGGCGGCTTGGCGCCACTGTAGGCCGGTGGTGCAGGGACAGATGCCTACGCGGCTGACAAGATCACCTCGGCAATGCCCGCCACCGACCGCTCTGTGGCACGTGCGGGCCCGCGAAATCCGTTGTTGCTGTCAACTGCACTCGGGCCCAGGAGGCGGACGGGCGCATCGACGAGTCCGCGTGAGGTGCTGAGTCGGCTCCCACCTGCGGGGAGTCACCGCGCTGCGCGCCGTGATCACAGTGACTGCACGTGCAGCGGGAAGATCGCTCCGGCGAGAAACCTGTTCGATCCGCACGTTCCATGATCGGCTGAGAGTACGGCTTCCAGCCACACGGCCTTGGTCTGGCGCCCGGCGGCCGGCTGCTCCATCGGCCAGCTCACGCCTGTCATCTCCTCCGACACCGTCCGCAACCGCAGCGCCGCCGCTTCGCTCGCCGCCGCCGACCGTCCGACCAGCGTCGGCCCCCCTCGCATCTCGCTTCGCCCGTCGGGCTTGACGTGGCTCGCCCCGGGCAGGTCCTGCGTCGCGGAGTACAGCGTCGGCCGGGCGCCCGCCTTGTCCTCTTGGGCGTAGAACCTGTTGCCGATCTTAGGAATTCGGGGCGGTGACCGCAGGGGGAGGGGCACTGGTGGGTTGCTGGCAGGCCGCGCACAGTTCATGACGGCCCTCGGGGGTCACGACAGTGCCCCAGCCATTGCATCTCTCGCAGCCCCGGGCCAAGGCGACGTCTGGACGGGGGGTCGGGCTCCCAGAGTGAGGAGCGGGGATGTGAGCCATGAGGTGGAACCTCCCACCATGGGTGGTGAGCGACGGGCGCACTCCCACACTGCCAGCCCTCATGCCCGATATGTGTGCTATCGCGGTCAGATTTGAGTCAAAGGATGACTAAAACGGGCGGTCGGCGCATACCGTCGACGGTCCTTCCTGGCGAGCCTGACCCCACCTTCCGATCACGCCGCCGCCGGCTCACACGAAGCCGGTACGCAGATGCGCACTGCAAGATCCCCTTCATGGACCCAGCAATCACGCCGGCAGACGGCCGTGAACAAGGCCCACCCGGATCCGCTGCCGCGGCGAACACGCTGTCGCCGCCCTCAAGACCTGAAGAATCCTGACCAAGCTGCGCTGCAGCCCCTCCCGGACGACCGCAATGGTGCAGGCCATCCTCGTTCTTCACCACGTCGTAAACCCGACCTGCCAAGGATGAGAGATGCTCAGCCATGCTGAGCGACGCTAGTGATGAGTTTTCGCCCTCGGGCCCGTCACACCTACGACGGGACACGACGAGGCGGAAGGATCACGTGATGAGTGCGGACACGCGGCTGGAGGCGCTGGGCGTGAGTGGACTGGGTGAGGCCGACGAGCCGGCGTTCTCGGCGCTGGCGGAGCGGCATCGGCGGGAGCTGCACGTGCACTGCTACCGGATGCTCGGGTCGTTCGATGACGCCGAGGACACCGTGCAGGAGACGTTCCTGCGTGCCTGGCGGGGGCGGGAGACCTTCGAAGGGCGGTCGACGTTCCGGGCCTGGCTGTACCGGATCGCCACCAACGCCTGCCTGGACCTGCTGGCCAAGCGCCGCCCGGAGCCTGCGACCGGCGGCGAGGTGCTGTGGCTGCAGCCCTACCCGGACCGGCTGCTCGACGAGCTGCCCGCGGGCGACGCGGACGAGCCGGAGACCGTCGCCGTCGCGCGGGAGACGATCGAGCTGGCGTACCTGGTCGCGGTCCAGCACCTCGCGCCGCGCCCGCGGGCCGCGCTGATCCTGCGGGACGTGATCGGCTGGCCGGCGAAGGACGTCGCGGAGCTCCTCGGGGACTCCGTCAACTCCGTGAACAGCGCGCTGCAGCGGGCCCGCGCCGGCATGCGGGAGCACCTGCCCGCCGAGCGGCAGGACTGGACCGGCGGCGAACAGGACGCCGTCACGCGCGAGCTGGTGCGCCGCTATACCGACGCCAGCGTGGCCACGGACGTCGACGGGCTCGCCGCACTGCTGCGGGACGACGTCCGCTGCTCGATGCCGCCCACTCCGGGCCTGTACGTCGGCCGCGACGCGGTGGTGCACGACTGGGTCGAGAGCGGCTTCGAGGGCATGAAGGGCCTGCGCGCCGTCCTCACCTCCGTGAACCGGCAGCCCGCCGTCGCCTTCTACCTCTGGCAGAAGCGGGAGGGCGCGTACCTGCCGCTGACGATCGACGTCCTGCGCGTCACCGGCGGGGCGATCACCGAGATCGTCACGTTCCACGACGACCGGTTCCCGCGGCTCGGACTGCCCGAGCGCCTGCCGGCGGACGGCACGGAGTAGTCCCGGTGTGGACGCTCGCGCTGCGCGGCCGGCCCGGTCGGCCGGACGGCTCACCAGACCCATCGCGGCCACCATGCCGGTTGGCATGCCGGCTTCATTAGCGGGGCCTCTAGATCTTCCGCTCGTGTCCCTCGCAACGACGCCCGACCCCGAATTCACCTGATCACAGGAATTTGAAACAGGCACTGACGGAAAGGCGCACCCGCTGGACGGTCCCCCCGAGCGGCCCGTCGACGTGCCGCACCCGCCCGTCCTGCTGGTGTGCAACCACAACGGCGAAGGCAACCCCAACGGCACGATCCCGCGCCTGATCGGACTCATTCGCCACCTGTGGGAGGGGGAGCGGTTCGAGGACCACCACCTCTACGACGGGAAGATCCCGATCGTCGCCACCGGGTTGCGCAACCTACGCAACACGGCCCGGCCAAGCCGGTGTTCCTCCGCTTCGGCCGCCGCAACATGCAGCCCCTGCAAGAGGCCATCGGCAACCCCCACCACCTGTGCGGACACCCGTCACTGTGCCCAGGGGGAGTGGGAGCCCCATCTGGATCAAGTCCCCACTGCCATCGGCCCGAACTGACGGTGTGAACGGCCGCCCATCACCGGCTGCCTGCCGGTAAAGGCTGTCGGCGCCGCTCGAGTCTTCCTGGCGCGTCCGTTGAGCCGACCCAGTGGACCGTCGTTGTTCGGCCCGTTCTTCTGCGCGCGGTCTGGGAAATCTTCAACGGGTCTTTGCTTGACTGATCGATTGTGAGACGTTTCGATCAGGTCACCGCTGACCGTGTCGCAGACAACAGGCGGAACTGGGATGCTCGTGCCCCTGTCCACAGCACCAGTGACTACTACGATCTCGGTGAGGTCCCGGCCGAAGCGCGTTTTCATCCGCGCGAGTGGCAGCAGCTCGGATCGCTTGAGGGCCTGTCGGTGCTGCATCTGCAGTGCCACAACGGTGTGGAGACACTCGCTTTCGCGCAGCGGGGTGCCAGGGCGACAGGGCTGGACTTCTCCGCCCGCAGTCTGACCGCGGCCCGCGAGGTGGCCGCCGGAGCCGGTGTGCAGGTGCGGTTCGTCGAAGCCGACGTGTACGACGCCGGTGAGGCGTTGGAGGGGGAGACGTTCGATGTCGTTTACACCGGGCGTGGCTCCCTGATCTACCTGCCCGATCTGCAGGCGTGGGCCACGGTGGTGGCGGGGCTGGTCAAGCCAGGAGGCCTCTTCTACCTCATGGAGTACCACCCCTTGCTTTGTGCTCTGGGTCTGGCCGGCTGCGGCGCGTCCAGAAGCCTGTCGGAGCCGCTGGAGCTGCGCTACGACTACCTGGGCGGTGGCGAGCCCGCCTGGTTCGACACGTCGGAAACGTATGCGCCGTCCCGCGACGGCCGGCCGGTCCGGGGAGCGACCGTCAGTCATCTGTGGGCGCATACGGTGGTCGAGGTGATCGGCGCGCTGCACGCGGCGGGGCTGACCATCGACCCGGACATGGTGTGGGAGACCGACTGGGTCAACGAACCGCGCTGGGACGGCATGGAGCGGGTCGCACCCGGCTGGTGGCGCAGGCCGGACGGCGGCGTACGCATTCCTCTGATGTACGCGGCCGGTGCCCGTCGCCCGCGAGGCGCCTGACGCGCTGTCGGCTGTGAGCCGACGTGCCGGGCACGGCCGGTGGCCGTCCGGCGGGTCCTGCGTGGCTGGATGCCCGTCATGGACAAGCTCAGGTGCGTCGGAGGGGCGGGGGTGCGCCGGGTCCGCAGGGCAGGTTGCCTGGCTGTTGCCGTGATCGCAGCAGGCGGGGTGGTCGGGCGCCCTGAATGGTGCCGACGGTACGCGAGAGTGAATGCGCGGCGAGGCGCCTCGGGCTTCCGTCAAGACAGGGCGACATCTCGCTGATCATTGCTGGGGTGAGCCGTTCGTGCCGTGAGCGTCGACATGGCGCCGCATGGCCGTCGACGGAGTTCTACGCCGGCGCAGTTCGGATACGGCCGGCCGGCCGGAATCGTGGAGGAAGGGGTCCTGTGGATCTGCCGTCGGTTCGCGAGGTCGTCGATGCCCGGTGCGCTCTGCCCTGGCAGACGGGTGACGCGTGGTTGGCCGGAGGGACCGCCTTGTTCGCAGAGCCGCGGCCCGAGGTGATGCGGCTTCGGGATCTGACGGCGATGGAGTGGCCGGCGTGGGAGATCATGGACGATGGACTGGTGATCGCGGCGACCTGCACGGTGGCCGAGCTTCTGGCTTTCGCACAGGCGCCGGCCGGGCCGTGGCCGCAGGCGCGGGCACTGATCGCCGCCTGCTGCCGGGCGTTCTCCTCCTCCTTCAAGGTGTGGAACACCGCAACGGTCGGGGGCAACCTGTGTGTGGCTCTCCCGGCCGGTCCGATGATTTCCATGGCCGTGGCTCTGGACGGCGTATGCCGGGTGCTGGCCGTCAACGGGCGGGAACGCCGGGTACCGGCGACCGGCTTCGTGACCGGAGTGGGGCGCACGGTGCTGCTGCCGGGGGAGGTGCTGCGCTCGGTCACACTGCCGGTCTCCGCACTGGCGAAGCGCACGGCTGTGGGCCGGGTGAGCCTGCGCCCGGGAGGCCGCTCCGCCGCCTTGGTGACCGGTACCTACGCACCTGAAACGGGCCGCTTGGGTCTCGCGGTGACCGCTGCCACCATCCGGCCGGTCACCGTGGACTTCTCCCACCCGCCCTCCAGCGCCGCACTGCGCGCGACACTGCACGAGATGCTCGACCGCGATCTGATCGTTGACGACGTGCACGGACACCCGCAGTGGCGCCGCCACATGGTCACGTACCTGGCCGACGGGGTACGACACGACCTGACGCGGGAGTAGCCGATGTCGTTCTCCGTTCATGTCAACGGCCACGAGACCGTCGAGCCGCCGGCTCCTGGGCAGTGCCTGCGTACGTATCTGCGTGCCCACGGCTGGACGGGAGTGAAGAAGGGTTGTGACACGGGCGATTGCGGGGCCTGCACCGTGCATGTCGACGGCGCGGCCGTGCACAGCTGTCTGTATCCGGCCCACCGCGTCGACGGACGCACGGTGACCACCGTGGAGGGTCTCGCCACCGAAGGCCGGCTGCACCCCGCCCAGCAGGCGTTCCTGCGCGCGCGGGCCTTCCAGTGCGGATATTGCACCCCGGGATTCCTGATGACCGCAGCGGCCCTGACCGAGAAGGACCTGGCGGACCTGACCGAAGCTCTCAAGGGGAACCTCTGCCGGTGCACCGGCTACCGGGTCGTGGGCGAGGCGGTTCGGAACACGCTGCGTGGCGAGCGCGACCAGTCTCCCACCGGCCCGTCCGACGCGACCTCACCCGCAGACCCCCCGTGTGCAGTCGCTCGGCCCAGTGACGACCAGGAGGCCGTTGGTGTCGTCACCGGTACCCTCAGTTTCACCCTGGACGAGCAACCTCCCGCCGGAATGCTGCACCTGGCCCTGCTGCGCTCGCCGCACCGCCACGCCCGCATCCTGGACATCGACACGGCCGCCGCTCGGGCCGTGCCCGGGGTACGCGCCGTCCTGACTCACCACCACGCCCCGCGGACGCGGTTCTCCACCGCCCTGAGCGAGGCCGCGCAGGAGTGCCCGGCCGACACCCGCGTCCTGGATGACGTGGTGCGCCATGTCGGGCAGCGCGTCGCCGCCGTTGTCGCCGACAGCCCCGCCGCCGCCGAGCGGGCCTGCCGAATGATCCGCGTCCGCTATGAAGTCCTGCCGGCCGTCACCGACCCGGAGGAGGCACTGAGCCCGGGAGCCGCCCGTGTGCATCCCGACGGGAACCTGGTCGACGAGATCCATCTACGCGCCGGCGACGCGGACCAGGGCCTGGCGGAAGCGGACACTGTCTACGAGGGCACCTTCCGCACCCAGCGCGTGCAGCACGCTGCCCTGGAGTGCCACGCCAGCCGGGCATGGACGACCGAGGACGGCAGCCTCCACGTGCACACCACCACCCAGGCCCCTCACCTGGTCCGGCGACGCCTGTGTGCGATCTTCGGACTGCCTGCCGAGCGTGTCCGGGTGACCGCCGCCCGTCTGGGCGGCGCCTTCGGCGGCAAGCAGGACCTGCTGACCGAGGACATCGCCGCCCTGGCCGCGCTGCGTACCGGCCGCCCGGTGCAACTGGAGCACACCCGCGCCGAGGAACTCGCCGCCACCACCACCCGCCATCCCTTCCAGGTGCGCGTCACCCTGGGAGCCCGACGCGACGGAACCCTCACGGCCATCCGGCTGCACGTCGTCGCGGACACCGGCGCCTACGGCAACCACGGGCCCGGCGTCCTGAAGGAAGGCTGCACGGGGGGTATCAGCCTCTACCGCTGCGCCAACGTGGTGGTGGACGGCTACAGCGTCCGCACCCACAACGTCCCCGCCGGCGCTTTCCGCGGCTACGGCGCGGGGCAGGTCGCGTTCGCCATGGAATCCGCGCTGGACGAACTCGCCCGCATCCTCGATACCGATCCGCTGGCGATGCGCCGCGCGGCCTGTCTCCGCCCGGGCGACAGTACGACGTTCCCCGGCGTCGGCGGACAGCACCCTGTCATGGACAGCGGCCTGCAGCAATGTCTGGACGCTCTGCACGCGGCACGCACGCGCCGCCGGCGCAGCCACCCTGCGCCGGCGGACCCAGGCCACCTGACCGGGGAGGGCCTGGCCGTCACCGCGCTGCACGCCGAACCCATGGACGGGCACCTCTCGAGCGCGCGGGTCACCCTGCGGCCCGACGGCCACTACGACCTCGCCGTGGGAGCCCCCGAATTCGGCAGCGGAACCTCCACCGTCCTGCGCCGTATGGCCGCAGACACCCTGCGCACCGACCCGGACCACATCCACCTGCGGCAGGCCGACACCGACCTGCTCGGACACGACAGCGGCGGTTTCGCCTCGACCGGCGTCCGCATCACCGGGCGCGCCGTCACCCGTGCCTGCGAGACGCTGATCCGACAGATGAGAGAAGTGGCAGCAGCCCATAGGGCAGCGGCATCGTCCGCATCCCGGCCGGACATCACCACGATGCATGGCGATGGCGCCGGCACAGCCGTTTCTCTCGCCGCCCTCCATGCATACGCCCAGGTGAACGGACAGCACCTGACCGCAACCGGCCGCGCCGTGCCCGGAGAAGGCCGACCTGCCCTGGCGGTGAGCGCCCAGTGGTTCCGTATCAGCGTCGAACCCACGACGGGACTGGTGCGCGTCCTGGACAGCGTGCACGCCGCCGACGCCGGCGTCGTCCTCGACGACGCCCAGTGCCGCGGCCAGATCGAGGGAGCAGTCGCCCAGGGCATCGGCACCGCCCTGTGGGAGGCACTGTTCACGGACCCCGACGGCCGCATCACCACGGCGGACTTGAGGACATACTCCATCCCCCACTACGGAGACCTGCCCGCCACCGAGATCCACTTCGCCCGTCCGGACACCGCCTCGGTCCCCAAACCGATGAGCGAACTGCCCTTCAACCCTGTCGCCGCCGCACTGGCCAACGCACTGCGCGATGCCGCCAGCATCCGCTGCGCAGCGCTGCCTCTGCGCCCCGATACGGTATGGGCCGCGCTTGACACGCTCCGCAGCTCCCTCTCCCCCCGGTGACCGACCATTGCGGAGGCCACTCGGCGGTGCGCGCCCCGCATCCCTACTTTCTTGATCGTTGGGCTCGAACTGTTCGTTCGTAAGCTCGAACAGCGTCGCTATCGCCTCCAACGAGTCCTTTGGGCTGGACCAAGACCTTCACCGACCCCCGGCTCTGCACGGCCATCGTCGACCGCCTCACCTTCAGCGGCACCATCATCGAAACCGGCACCGACTCCTACCGTCTGGCCAGCACCCGGGCACGAGCTGAGGGAGCCCGCCAAGGCCGGCTGATCTCTGCCCCACCACCTGCCCGACGGCCAGCCGTCCTGCTGTCGGGGCACGATGAACGTGCTCAGGATCGGGCGGCTCAGCGGAATGCGGTGGCATTCTCCGAGGCCCATTGCTGAAACGTCCTGGCCGGGGCACCGGTGATCTGGGGAACTGTGTCACGCACCATGAGCAGCTCGTCGTTGACGTCGCCACCCGTCAGGTCCAGCACCGCGTCAGCGGCTTCACCGCCCAGGAAGACGGCCATCTGACGATGGGCTTCCTGCCGGCTGATCTCGGCGAACGGCACTTTCCGCTCCAGTACTGCCGCGATGGCCCCGACCTGCTGCCGGGCCGTGACCCTCTCCGGACCAGTCAGCGCGTACGTTCGCTCTTGGTGGCCGGACTCGGTCAGTGCCACCCGAGCCACCGACGCGATGTCCGCAGGATGGATCGTGGGGAGACCGATGTCCGCATAGGGCACGCGGACCGTTTCGTGTTCGCGGATCGCTCCCGCCCACCACAGGGCGTTCGAGGCGAACTGCGTCGGCCGCAGGATCGTCCACGTCATGCCGCTGCCCTTGAGTAGCTGCTCGACAGTCATGTTCTCGCCGGCGGGGCCCAGGCGCGGATGGGTCTGGACGGTAATGGACGAGACCAGCACCACGTGTTCCACGCCTGCCCGCTGGGCCGCCTCGATGATCTCGGCGTCCGAACCCATGCGTGACACAAGGAACAGCGACCGTACCCCCTCCAACGCGGGCTTCAGTGAGGCTGTCTCAGCGAAGTCACCCGCAACCGCTTCGACCCCTTCCGGGAACGCGGCCCGTGCAATGTCACGGGTGAGCCCCCTCAACGGTCCGGCGCCGAACGCCCGGAGCTCTTTCAAGAGGGCACTTCCTATATTTCCGGTGGCTCCGGTCACGAGGATCACGAGGTCTTCTCCTGCCATCAGGCGGTGATCAATATGCCGTGACGTTAAGACCTCAACCAAGCTTCAGGTCAAGAAGAACGGCAGGTCGCGAGCTGGGCAGGTGTTCGCCGCCAGGTAGGCCCCGACCAGTCGACCGTCCCGCGCGACGGCCCCTCAGGGGAGCCGGACGGAGCGTAGGGCCGGGTGGATCCGTGCCACGACGACGACGTGGCCTGCGTCGCCTCCGGGCACGATGAGCGCCGGGCGTTCGCCGTCCCAGGCCTGTTGCGGCGGCGACATGCGTGGCGCCGCCGCTCCGGTCCCCTCGGGTCCGGCGCGCAGATCCATGCTGATCAGGCGGGACTTGGGGGGACCGTAGGCGTCGGTGAAGGTGACGAACCGTCCGTGGGCCAGACCTGCCTCCTGTGACTGGGTTCGGCACGGTATCTTGGCCTACTCCGTCGGCTGCGTAATGGGCACCGGGCGCATTGTGGGTAGTGGCACCGAAGTTCGCTGAGCACACGCTCGTCGGCGGCCTTGATGTCCCGCAACGAGCTGTCCGTTTCGCGGCGTAACACCGCCGTTGCTACGCGGCCAGAGCCCTCAGCGTTCCCAAAGTCATGGGGTCTTGCCCCTCAAGTGGCCGGCGGAAGACCACCCCTGCTGCCGCAGTCTTTCGAACCCGTCCAAGAGGAGATCCAGCGCGAACTCGAACTCGAACTGATCGTCACAGCCCCGACCCAGCACGGAGTCCTCGTCATGAGCCACCGCGCCGGCCAGCTCCATCACGTACGGGTACTCACCGGCGTCCTCCTGGGAGGGGGCCGTCTGCGCTCGCGGGGCGGGTGGAGCGTCGAACAGTTCCTGCGTGATGCCCATCATGCGGCTGCCCAGAGCGTGCATCACATGGTGCGTCAGATCGACCGAGAAGCCACCGGTCCGGAACATGCCGATCACAGAGTCCATGTACGCAAGCACGACCGGTGTCGGGCTGCTGCGCGACTGGATCACTTGGGCCGCCCAAGGATGTCCGAGGAAGGCGCGTCGCGCCGAGAGGATCCTGTGGCGCACCGTGCTCTTCCAGTTGGATCCCGGGGCCGGCGGATCGATCTCGCCCATGACGACATCAACCATGCCGTCCAGGAGCTGCTCCTTGTTCGAGACGTGCTTGTAGAGGGCCATCGGCACCACGCCTAGCTCCTTCGCGAGCTTGCGCATGCTCAGCGCTTCGATCCCGATGTCATCGGCGAGCGCAACAGCCGCCCGCAGCACCCGGTCCCTGGTCAGAGGGGTTCGGCGCACTGCCTCCGTCTGCTGAGCCATATCGCCACCAGCTCCCTCGTGATGTGTCGTATCAGCGCCTCGGCTTGACGAGTGTACGGCGTACGCCTACGGTGAGCCCTAGGTGTACGCCGTACACCATTCTCTGGGGGTGGGTCCTGGTGGTATCAACCAGAAGAACTGCGGTTGTCGCCGGTGTGTTGTTCCTTGTCACCGAAGTGACAGCGATCGGCGGGCTCGCGTTGTACGGCCCTGTCCTGCAGGACGCGGACTACGTTGTCGGTCCCGGTGCCGACACGGGGGTCTTCCTCGGCGCACTGTTCGAACTCGTCCTGGCGGCGGCCGTCGTCGGCACTGGAGTCGTGCTGTTTCCGGTCCTCAAGAAGCACAACGAGGGGGCCGCGCTCGGTTATGTGTGCGCCCGGCTCCTCGAAGCCGCCGTCATCATCGTCGGCATCATCAGCGTTCTGTCGGTCGTGAAGCTGCGGACGGAGTTCGAAGGAGCGGCGGACAGCGACGCCGCCTCACTAGTCACAGCCGGCAAGACCCTGGTGGCCATCCATGACTGGACGTTCCTCATGGGGCCCAACTTCATCTTGGGAGCGAACTCACTGCTACTTGCGTGGTTGATGTACCGCGCCGGGCTCGTCCCGCAGTTCATTGCCGTATTGGGGCTCGTAGGTGGCGCGTTGATCTGCGCTTCGGCGACCGGAGTGATGTTCGGGCTGTACGAGCAGATCTCCGTGGCGGGGTCCGTCGCGGCGATTCCCGTGTTCGCGTGGGAAGTGAGTCTTGCCGTCTGGCTGATCGCCAAGGGGTTCAAACCGGCTGCTCTCCTCGACGAGGGCAGCGACGAGAAGTCGCAACTCCCGGGCGATGCACGGGAGATCGAAGAGTCGCGTTACCCCGTAGCAGGGTGACGGATCACACTACATGCTCTGCTTATGCGACGGCGCGGGCGGCGCGGGCGGCGGTGCGGCAGGGCATCGGCGTCGCCTGGCATACGTCGACGTCGTCGCCGCTGTTACCTGATGCGCGGCGCCTTCCAGCACGGGCGCCTGCTCGGTAGGCGCCGTTCAGCCGCTTGGAGACCAGGCTCGCCGGGCCGACTGCGAGCGACTGCAGAACCGGATCGCCCTGGAACAGCGTGTGGGGGAGCCAAATGAGTCGCGCCACCTTGCCCGAGGGGACTGGACCCGCGGCATCAGCATCAAGCAGCCGCACACCCACCTGCATCCTGACCGGCGAGAAGGGCACTGAGACCCGCCCGCCGATGAACTGCGCCGTTCTACGCCCAGCTGCTTGACGGAGTGCCCGTCGAGCAGGCGGGGTCGCCCGGTGTCTCTCCGTCAGCGAGGTGACGTCAGAGTCGCAGGACTTCGTGCGCGCGTGCACCCGGTTTGTCGACTGTTCCGCGGCCCGGCCAGTTCGGGCGCGGTGGGTCGGCGGGCGTCGGCCTCGGCGTATGGACGGCGGATCGGAAAGTGACCCGGTCTGGGATCCAACGGGATCGCGAGTGCGTCCTGTTCTGCAACGGCTTGATGGAGGGCACCCATGCAGGATGATCCAGGCCGGCGCACGCGAATCCAGCCGGTGCGGCGACGCTCCGCGCCGAACCAGGCGCCGGCTCAGCCGCAGAGGGGCCGCAGATGGTGGCGCCGCATCCCCTGGGTGCACATCGGAGCCGTTCTAGGCGCGCTGGCTGCTGTGGGCGGTCTCGTCCTGACCGGCATCGCCACCTACTGGGGCACAGCGACAGCCCGGGACCAGCTTGACCAGTCACGAAAGGAAGCCTTGGACGAGAGTCGTAAGCAGGCAGAACGTATCTGGTCATGGGGACAGTGGCATGGGATTTTCTGCGTGCCATCGGATGAGGAGGAGTCCCCGGCCGACAAGCCGAGCGCCACCCCGTGCAATGACCGCCGGATTGACGTGGCTAATCGCTCAGCAGATCCGGTGTACAGCATGTGGGTGCGGTTCTGGGTGCACGAAGACCGACCCGATGACGACGTGTACTTGAAGACCGGTGACATGGGTCCATGTACCGAGGTGGCGTATCGACCCGGCGACCTATATCGAGTTGTCCTCCATAACGGGGAATGGACGCGGGGGGACAGGGGGCCAGTTCTGGAGGGCATCAAGGGCGTCAGATCCCTGACGTTCACCGATCGGGCCGGACTCACCTGGGAACGCCGAGGAGCTCGGATAGCTCGCGCGAAACCCATCGATGTCTCTCCCAGCAGCGGGGTCCTGCTTCAGACGGAGACACAGCCGACCGCGGCGACCGCAGGTCTCTGCGGCCTGAGCTAGTACTCCAGTTGCAGTTCGCTATCGTCGCTGGTCAGGAGCCTGTTTCTGAGTGCAGCAAGCTGACTGGCCGTCATGTGGCGGGAGTTCGTGACCGGCGGTGCTCGATCGCTGTTGTTCTGATCGTGCAAGATGATGTGCGCCCCGATGCGTGGGCGGGAGAGCTGGACGAGGTGCTGCTGCGGGTTGGCCACCGGTTCGGCCGGCCTGATCTGCGGCGGCGAATGCGGCGCGAGGTCTGCGGCGAGTTCGGCGAATACCGCTTCCGTCTGCTCGGCATCTGCACTGCCGCGCAGTGCAGACCCCGAGCCGTGGTCACCGTGGGCGGGGCCTGTCACCTCCGGTACCGCTGCGCCACTGCCGCGAAGGCGGCTTTGGGTTCCCATTCCATGTCGGGGTAGGTCTGCCCCCGGCGCCCTTCGAGGAGTTTGACGATGCCCAGGCCGGCCCGGTCCAAGTCGTCCCTGGGGTCGCCGTCGGGGCGGTGCGGGTAGCCGGGCAAGGCGAACAGGAACACGAACGCGCTGTCCACGCCCTCGGTCTCGAAGATGTCCAGCAGTTCGCTCAGGTATGCGGCCTGGCCGGCCTCGTCACGCTCGTATATGCCGTTGAGCCGTACTGGGGCCTTGGTCTCTGGGTCGTGCTCGACCACTTCCAGCACCCGCCCACCGCGGTCTCCCGCGCCGCGGTAGGCCGCGGTGCCGAACCCGGTGATGGCGAGCGGCTTCGGGCCTTGGGCCAGGGTGCGCACCGCGTCCCGGAACCGGTCGGCGACCTCGGCGGAGCGGATCAGCTCGAATGTCACAAGGTCGAAGGGAGTCCAGTCGACCTGCTCGAACTGGATGGATGCGTAGGTGAGCTTGCCCTGGAAGCGCTCGCGGACCGTGGCCGCGGCGTCGCGGAGGAAGGTGTTGATGCGCGCGCCGAGCTCACGCATCGCTTCGACCCGCCGCTCGGGTTGGCTCATCAGCTGCTCGACCCGCTCCTCGGGGCTCTCTCCGGGCAGGAACCCGCGGTTCATCACGCTCAGCTCGACCCCTGCGACGAAGACGACTGTGGCCCCCTGCTGGCGGAGCCGTTCCGCTCGCTCGGCGCAGTCACGCAAGAGCGTGAGGGTCTGCTCCGGATCCAGCTCCAGCGGATAGGGCGAGAACCAGACCTCCAGGCCGAGTTCGGCGGCGGCACCGGCGGCCAGCTCCAGTCGGTCCGGGTCGCCGCCGATGATCTGGACCGCGTTGCAGTGCAGGTCGTCACGGATGATGGAGAGCTCTCGCCGAACCACCGCGGGGTCGAAGTGCTCGCGGGATATCTGGCCGTGCACGACGAATCCGGTGTCGTAGGTCATTCCTCTTGCTCGCATGGTGACGTCCTCTCTGCCGGTCTCGGTCTGGTCGGAGACTGGCAGGGAAATTGCGTGCACGCAAGTTTGCGCGCACGCAGCTTGTGTGGAACGCTGGCACCGTGACGACACCACCACCAGGGCTGCGGGAGCGGAAGAAGCAGGCCACGCGCGAGGCGCTACGCGAGGCAGCCCTGCGCCTGGCCGTGGAGCGCGGACCGGACCAGGTGCGGGTCGAGGACATCGCCGAGGCGGCCGGAGTCTCGCCGCGCACCTACAACAACTACTTCGCCAGCCGCGAGCAGGCGATCGTCTCCGCTGTTACCGCGGACCGGGAGGCGCGAATCGCGGCGGCGGTCGCGGCCCGGCCTGCAGGAGTGCACCTGGCTGACGCCGTCACCGAAGCAGTGGTCGAGCAGTACACGAACACCAGTGAGCGCGAGCGCGAGGCGCTGCTGCTGATCACCACCCGGACCGCGCTGCGCGACGCGTTCCTCGATGCCACCGCCGGCATCGAGCCCCCTCTCACGGCGGTGATTGCCGAACGCCTAGGCGAAGCCGGAGCGCACACAGCCCGCGTTCTCGCGGCGAGCGTGGCCGCGGTCGTTCGCATCGCATTGGAAGGCTGGCTCCGGCCGGCCGGGAACGCAGGGGCCGCCGGGAGTTTCGGTGCCGGAGGACTGCTCGTGCCCTCCGGCTCACTGCCCGACCAGCTCCGCGCGGCACTGGCCCCGCTCGCGCCCGCGTTCGACGCCGCGGAGCGACGCACCCGGCCGTGAAGTCGACCCAACCGGGGCATCCGCTAGACAAACAGTAGATCCGGAACATGCCGATACACCTGGCCGTCATCACCCTCGTCCGCCAAGACAACGTAGATGCCGCTGCGTCAGCTCACGATCAGGGCGGGAGACGTCGGTCGACACCCGCGCGCGAGGCTCCGCCGTCGGCATGTGGTCCACGTCGAACCGTGCGGCGAGGCCGACCGCCTCGTCGGAGTGCCGCGCGTTCAGCACGCTGATCCGGGACGCGTCCACCTGTGTCCGGGTGGCCTCCGCCGCAGCGGCGACTCGCAGGTCTCCCAGAATTACTTCCGCCCGCCGTGCAACCCTCGGTGTCCCCCGTGAGTCTCCCTAGAGCCTCCCCCTGCTTCATTTCGCAAATGTCATCTGGCATTTGGCCTACTCGGAGCGTTTATAGTGATAACCGGCATAAAGGGCGTACGTATCCGCAGAGCCGCAGTTGTCGCCGGCGCCACCGGCGCGCTGCTCGCGGGCGGCGCCCTGACCGCGCCCGCGCAGGCGGCGACCGCGCCCTCGGTCAGCGCCAAGGGCGCGTTCATGCTCAACAGCGCGACGGGCTCCACGCTCTACAGCAAGTACGCCGACACCAAGCGGCCCATGGCGAGCACCACCAAGATCATGACGGCTCGCGTCGTGCTGAGCACCCCCGACCTGAACCTCGACCGGAAGGTCACCATCAAGCAGGCTTACCGGGACTACGTCACCGCCAAGGGCGCGAGCACCGCGGATCTCAAGACCGGCGACAAGGTCACCATCCGCCAGTTGCTCCATGCGATGCTGCTGCCGTCCGGCTGCGACGCCGCGATGGCCCTCGCCGACACCTTCGGCACCGGTACGACCGTCTCGGCGCGGACCAAGTCGTTCATCAGCAAGATGAACGCCAGGGCGGACACCCTCGGCCTGACCAACACGCACTTCGACTCGTTCGACGGCAACTCGACGCAGAACACGAACTACACGACGCCGCGTGACCTCGCCAAGCTCGCGCGCAGCGCGATGAAGTACTCGACGTTCGCGGGCATCATGAAGAAGCCGAAGACCGTGCAGTACGCGACGACCAGCACCGGCGGCACCCGCACGTACACCTGGTACAACACCAACCAGCTGCTGGGCTCATACAGCGGCGCGATCGGGGTGAAGACGGGCACCAACACGCCGTCCGGCCCCTGCCTCGTCTTCGCCGCGACCCGCAACGAGAAGACGGTCATCGGCGTGCTCCTCAACGACCAGTACCGCTACACAGACGCCGCCAAGTTGCTGGACTACGCCTTCGGCACCAGCTCGGCCGGCACCATGCAGCTGCGCACCCTGCCGACGGGCGCACAGAGGGACTGACCTGGGCCGACGCGCACTCGAACGAACGCTGGTGGGTACCGGCGCGGGCAGGAGCACCCTCGGTAGCTCGCTGGGCTCACAACCCAGGCCGAAGGTTCAGAACCTGCCCCCGCCGCCACCACACTGGCGCCATCGAGGGCAAACTACTCGCCTCCGAGCGGTCGCGGACGCCCATCACCGGTCCAAAGACCTGAGACTCGCAACCGTTTCGCGGATCGTCGGGTGACGGTACAGCTCCCGCAGGCGCAAGGACGGGAGGCCACGGGTGCGTAGCGCGGCGGTGACGCGGACGGCGAAGAGGGAGTTGCCGCCAAGTTCGAAGCAGTCATCGTCCGGGCCGACCGGGACGCCCAGGATGTCGCTCCAGATCTCTGTCAGCGTCGTGGTGAGGTCGTCGGTGGCCGGAGCCGTCCTGGAGGGGACCGCATGCCAGGGTGTCGGTGGGTGGCTGACCGCGGGGAGTTTCGTTGTGTCGAGTTTGCCGTTGGGCGTCAGCGGGAGCGCGACCGTGGCGGGGAGCATGTAGTCGGGCAAAACCCCTGCGGCGCGCTCGCGGATCGTGGTGGGGTCGGCCCCGGGCGACAGGACCACGTAGGCGTCGATCCTGGCTGTGGCGGCGTCGGTGGGCTTCAGCCGAACGATCGTCCCCCTGGGCTATAGGTGAGGCCAGGGGCACTGTTCCTCGCCAGCCACATAGCTGAACGGTGAACTGCCCTTGCCTCTTCCACCGTTGGCGCCGCAACCCGTGTGAACTGAAGCACCTTGCCCCGGCGCCTCTGACTCGTCACAGCGGCCGTTTCCCCGTGCTCCGTTCCCCGACATCCCGAAGGGCGAGGGACGGCCACGTCTGCCATTCGGGGAACGGCGGAGACCCCGGCGCGAGACGAACGCGCCGGGGTGCAACGGCAGGCTCAGTACCGCGTAGGGAACAGTTGGAGCTTGGCCTTGTTGCCGGAGACCGACTTCACCCAGATCTTCAGGTTGTTGAACTGGACGGTGCCGCCCGGGCTGGTGCTGCCGCTGAGCCTCCCGTCGGCGGCCGACATCTTCACGGATCGGGAGCTGATACTCGTGATCTTGAGCTTCCCGAACCCGAACTTGCGGCTGTCGACCTTGATGGTCTTGGGCGCCGACACGGTGATCTTGCACCGCCCGTCGTAGCAGGGCCCGTTGTTGGCAGCAGATGCCACCGGCGTCATCACGCCGAATCCGAGTGCGCCCGCCATGGTCAGCGTCACGGCAGTCGTCGCGGCCCGCCGGCGCATACCGGCGGTGGTCACCAGAGTGGTGGCTTGTCGGCGGATACGGTTCACGTCGTCGCCCTTCGGTCGGTCGGAAAACGGTACGGCGGGGAGTCCCTGCGCCGCCGGAGCCCAGGCGCCGTGGTGTGCTCTGATCCGTGCCGGCCGGCTGGTGCCCCGCTGCACCGATTCCAGCGCCTGCCTGGTTGTTCGGTAACCTGCTCCGCCACTCTGAACAACTCGCAAACGCTGCTCCGGGGTGTGCAGGGCGGGGATGCTCGGACTGGTGTGTGCGCCTTCCATGCCGGACCAGACGTTAAAAGTCCAAGCTGAGGAGGGCGGCAACCGCAAGGGAGCGGCTCCGGTGGAGCGGGAGGCAGGTGTGGGGCGTCAGGGACCTGTCCGCTCCGGCGATGCCTGCACCGTTCCTCATGGGCTGGCGATCAGTTTCTTCACCTCGGACGGCAGTTCGCTGCCGGCAGCTCGGTGTCACCCTGCGGAGCGTGATGCTGCGTCATGCCAGCGGCTTCGTACGTGCGCTGGCGTACCGCACGCCCGGGCCGCCGCGCTGCGCCGCCGTCACGGCGACGGCGGTGTCAGGAGGGGGACGTCAGTGGGGGAGAGGTCGGTGCGGGGGCGGTGCAGGCA
>NZ_NGFN01000132.1 GCF_002148965.1 Streptomyces swartbergensis
AAGCGCCCCCGCCGCCGGCCCGCGGCCCAGCACCCCGCAGGAAGCCCTCGCGGAACTGGCCGCGGGCAACCGCCGCTGGCGCGCCTTCCGCGAACGCCACCCGCACGAAACCCCCGCGACCCGGAAGGCGCTGACCACCGCCCAGCACCCGTTCGCGGTCGTGCTCGGCTGCATCGACTCACGCGTGCCTCCGGAGCTGGTCTTCGACCAGGGGCTGGGCGACCTGATGACGGTACGCACCGCCGGCGAGGTCCTGGACGAGGCCGTCCTCGGCAGCGTCGCCTACGGCGTCCTGGAACTGGGCATACCGCTGGTCGTGGTGCTCGGGCACCAGTCGTGCGGCGCCGTGCGTGCCGCGGTCGAGGCGGAGAAGTCCGGCGGGCGCCTGCCCGCCCACATCCAGTACCTCGCCGACCAGATAAGCCCGGCCATCGACCACAGCGTGGAAGGGGACGCGCGGATCGACGCCACCGTCGACGCCAACGTCCGCCTCGTCCGCTCCCGGCTGGCCGCGGAGCCCGACCTGGCCGCCAGGATCAGCACCGGCGCGCTGGCGATCGTCGGCGCCCGCTACGAACTGACCAACCAGGCGGTCCACCGCGTCAGTTGAGGGCCGCCCGGCCCGCTGCACCCCCAGCGGGCCGGGCCTCGCCGTCACGCCCGCAGCGGATTGAAGCGCGCCGCCGCCATCAGGTACCAGGCGGTCGCGCCCGTGTGCCGGTACGGGTAGTAGCCGAAGCCGAACCCGGTGTCCAGCGGACTGCTCGCGGACACCACCCCGGCCCGCTCGGGCAGCGCCTTGCCGCCGACGGTCTGACCGCCGCCCAGCAGGTCCTGGGCCTGCTCGGTCGACGCGAGCAGGCGGCGGGCGCGCGCCTCGTCACCACGCTTCCCACGGTCCCGCAGAGCGAGCGCGAGATGAGCCGTCCCCTCGAACCACACACCGTTGCGGTCGGGTTTGGGCTGGCCCGCGGCGATGGGGGCGTCCTCGTTCGCGAGGAGGCTCGCGGAACTGAAGGTGACGCCCTCGTAGGACTGCCCCGCGGGCACCGTGCTGTTGGTGCGGCCGGAGTGGTCCAGGACGGCCAGCTCGGCCACGGCCCAGTCCAGCGAACGGGAGTGGCGGCGGGAGCCCAGTGCGAGGTGCGTCCAGGTTTGGGTGTCCTCCGGAATCGGTGACTTGTTGACCGTCACACCGTCGTTGGTGCCGGTGTAGAAGAAGCCCCCCGACGGTTCCCACATCCGCTTCACGAACGCCTCGGCCCGCCCGCGTCGCTCCAGCCACACCCGGTCACCGGTGAGCCGGGCGAGCCGGCCGAAGAGACACACCAGGTCGGTGTTGTGCTCGGTCGAGGTGAACGGCAGTTTCTGATTCGCCCCGTCGACCCCGAACTTGTAGCCGCCGAGCGGCTCGTCGGTACGGCCGGTCCGCTCGATCCACTCGCCGATCCGCACGGCTCCGGTGAGGAAACGACGCGCGCCGGTACGGCGGGCGAGGGCGCTCAGCGCGATGCCCGCCCAGGCCATGTCGCCCACCGCCGTGCCGGTGAAGCCGAACTGCGTCCCGACGTTGGCGGTGCCGTCCGCCCGTACGAAGCCGTCGGGCTGGGGCGAGCCGTCGTAGAAGGTGTACGGCCCGACGTTGTAGGCCTGCCGGAGTCTGCCGTCGTCGTACCCCGGGTCGTGGAGCTGGGCGTAGAGCAGGGCGTCGCCCAGCGCCTTGGCCCTGGTCAGGCCTTCACCGGTGCGGGCCGCGAGGTGGGCCAGGACCGCCAGCGCGTTGTCGTAGGTGAACGCGGTGCTGAACAGGCCCGCCTGGTCGGTGTAGCTCTGGGTCAGGCGGACGCTGCCGTGCTCGGGGTAGGCGTCCATGGCGGCGGCGAGAAAGGCGTGCCCCCGGGCCGGGGCCGATGCGGGGCGCGCGCCGGCGGAACCGGCCGCCAGGGCCTGTCCCGAGGCGACGGTGGTGAGCCCCGCGGCACTGATGCCGATTCCGGCACCGATGAGCGAACGCCGGCTCAGTGCCGGGCCTTGTCTGCCAGTCATGGATCTCCCTTGAGAGCGCTCTCACACACTGCGCGCTCATTGTGCTGGCGCTCCTGGGGCGGGTCAACGCTCTGTTCGAGAAGGAGATTTGCTCAGGAAGGCGAACGGCGGGTGGATCACTCGCAGACGATCTCGTCACGCGGCGTGTAGTGCGTACGGAACGGCTCCCGCTTCACTTCCCGGCCGTCGTCGTAGAAGACGCGCTCCACGGTGACGTCGAACCCTTCGAGCGGCGTCTGCGGCACGCACTCCTTGTCGTCGCTCACCTTCTTCTCGGGCTTCTTCACCTCGGTGCGCGGACCCTTGACCGACTTGATCTCGTCGTACTTCCTGGTGCCGAGGAAGGAGACCGTCACGGACGTGTCCGTGGACTCGGCCTGGATGTAGATCGCCTTGCCGGAGTCGTTGGTGAACCGCAGATCCAGGCTGCCCCAGGCGACTGTCGCCTCGCGGCCCTCCGGGTAGCGCTCGATGTAGAAGGAGTGCGCGCCGTGCTCCACCGGCTTGACCCCGGCGAAGAACAGCGCGTTGTACACGGTCGTCGCCACGGCCGAGACACCGCCGCCCGACGCCTTCGTGAACTGGTCGTTGAGGATGATGATGCCTTCGACGAAGCCGTTGGCCTCGGTGCGTTCGCCGACGGTCCGGTTGAAGCTCCACGTCTCGTCCGGCCTGACGAGGGAGCCGTTGATGAGTTCCACGGCCCGGCCGATGTTCTTGGTGCGGTACTCCGCCGGTTCGAAGTGGACGGTGAAGGAGGACATCTTCTCCGTCAGCCCCAGCTCCGCGGCGTTCTCGCGGGTGATCTCGGGCTGGGTCCGGTGCACGGCCACCTCGCCGCTGCGGTCGGCGCCCGACCTGGTGAGCAACGGCAGCACCGCCTTGCCCAGCGCCTTGTCGGTGACCTCCTGGCCCACCCTGGCGTCCTCGGCGATCACGGCCTTGTCGCCGTCCGGCCGCAGCCTGGCGTTCTCGGCGGTGGTGGTGACGTCCTCCAGGGGACCGGCCACGGCGGGATCGTCGCGCAGTCCCTTGGTATCCAGCTCCGGTCTCAGCCTTCCGCCGCCGTCCGGCCGCATCGCCAGGTGCTCGCCCAGCACGGCCTGCCCGACCGTGAACCGCTTGCCGCCCGCGGTGAGCGTGACGGGCGCCGACATGGCCGGCTCGGCGAACGTGCGCATCGCTCGCCGTACCTCGTCGGCCGTGACCTTCGGCCGGGTCTCGCGGGCGGGCAGCGGCGTGACCGAGCGGGTGTCGCCGCGCAGGAAGGAGGAGCGCAGCGGGCCGACCGCGCCGTTCACGTCCAGCGCGTAACCCGTGCGGGGTGCGACCTGCTCCACCCGTCCGTCGTCGAAGGCGACGGCACCGTCCCGGACCTTCTGGTCGAGCCCCTCCGCCAGATCGCCGAGGGCGGCCCGGGCCTTGTCCTCGTCGAGGCGCACGACCGGCTCGATGTCACCGCCCGAGCGGAAGAACTCGGCGATCACGCTGACCGGGTCGGCGCCGGTGCGCGCCGCCCGGTCGACGGTCTCCCCGACGTCGAAGGAGAGCCCGGCCCGCCGCGGATCGACCGTGCCCGTGCGGTCACCGACCTTCACGGGCAGCTCCCGCGCCCCGGCCGCGCCCAGGTGCCGCTCCAGCTTCCGCACGGCCTCCGCACGGCTCAGGCCGCCGATCTCCACCCCGCGCACCGTCGTACCGGAGTCGATCTCCCCGCCGGTCAGCATCAGCCCGGCGAGATACAGCCCGCCCGCGCCCACGGCCAGCGCGCCGCCGGCCAGGGCGAGGGGCGGCAGGGACGTGAGGCGCGGAACGGAGGCTATTCGAGGGCGCATGGGTCTCCTGGAGATCGATGACGACGGTGCACCCGATGACGCGACGCTGCTGCGGGCAAACACATCAAGCTATTCACATCCGGGCGGCACAGCGGTATGGCCCAGACCACTTATGTCCGATATCACGCCGGAACGGGCTGGTCCGTGGCTGCCCTCCACACGGCCACAGAGTGATAACAGCGAACAACTGTCCGGTGGTTGGGGCCGTCTACGCCACCATGAAGATCTCTTTCCTGATTCACAACGCCTACGGAATCGGAGGCACGATCACCACCACGTTCAACCTCGCCGGGGCGCTCGCCGAGCGGCACGACGTGGAGATCGTCTCCGCGTTACGTCACCGGGAGCATCCCCATCTCGTCCTGGACCCCCGGGTGCGCCTGCGCGCGCTGGTGGACCTGCGCAAGGAGGCGGACCATCCACTGCACCAGAGACCGGCGAAGGTGTTCCCGGCCGCCGAGTACCGCCACCGCCAGTACAGCGAGCTGACCGACCAGCGGATCGGCGAGTGGCTGGAGGCGCTCGACACCGACGTCGTCATCGGCACCCGGCCCGGCCTCAACGTGCACATCGCCCGGCAGGCCCCGCAGCGCGTCCTGCGTGTCGGCCAGGAGCACCTCACGCTCGACAACCACCCGCCCGGGCTGCGCACCGCACTGCGCCGCGCCTACCGCCGCCTCGACGTGATCACCACCGTCACGGAAGCGGACGCCGCCGCCTACCGGCGCAAGATGTGGCTGCCCGGCGTCCACGTCGAGGCCCTCCCGAACAGCGTCCCCGACCCCGCGCTGTCTCCCGCCGACGGCACCGCCAAGATCGTCATCGCCGCCGGCCGGCTCGTTCCGGTGAAGCGCTACGACCTGCTCATCGAGGCGTTCGCCCAGGTCGCCGCCGCCTTCCCGGACTGGCAGCTGCGCATCTACGGCAAGGGCGAGGAGGAGCCCAGGCTGCGGGAACTCATCGAACGACTCCGCCTGTGGAACAACGTGTTCCTGATGGGGGCCGCCACCCCCATGGAGGCCGAATGGGCCAAGGGCTCGATCGGCGCGGCCGCGTCCGACTTCGAGCCGTTCGGCATGACCATCGTCGAAGCGATGCGCTGCGGACTGCCCGTGGTCAGCACCGACTGCCCCTACGGCCCCGGCGAGATCATCCAGGACGGAGCCGACGGCCGGCTGGTGCCGGTCAAAGACGCCGACGCCCTCGCCTCGGCCCTGCTGGAACTCGTCGGCGACGACGAACGGCGCCGCCGCATGGGCCGCACCGCCCTGGACAACGCGCGCCGCTTCGCCCCGGGCCCCGTCGTCGCTCAGGCCGAACGCCTCCTGGAGAAGGCCCTCACGACCCGGACCACGGGCCGACGGACCACCACGTTGCCGGACCACCGCACCAGCGGCGCACTGACCGGCCGGGGCCACGCCGCCCGCGACGCGGCCCACGCCGCGGCCGTCGGCGCCCTGCGCGCGATACGGAAGGGACGCTGATGACCATGCACCGCGACACCCACCTGCGCACCCACTGCGCGATCGACCCGGACGGCCGCGTCACCTTCCGTCTCCCGCCGGGCCCGGCCTTGCGCCCTCAGCTGCTGCTCCGGCTGCGCCCCCAGAAGGGCCGCCCCGAGACGACCCTTCACCTCCTCGACCTGGAGCCCGGCCGGGCCGGCGGCCAGCTGCACGCCGTACTGGAGCCGCACCCGGCCCTCGACGAAGGCCGCTGGGACCTGTACCTGCTGCCGGAACCGGAAGCCGAACGGCAGCGGCTGCGCCCCGGCCTCAGAGACCTGCGCGTCCTCGTCGACGGCCACCTCCGCGACCGGCCCTCACCGGTCGCCGTCAGAGTCCCGTACGTCACGAAGGACGGCTTCCTCGCACTCAGGGCATGGCGGCGCACCGCCCACGCGGAGGTCCGCGCCATCGACGTCACGGAACAGGCCCTGACGGTCGAGGCCCGCCTGCACGGCGCCGAGCTCCACGAGGGCGCCACCGTGCGGCTGCGCCTGCGGGGGAGCGACACCGTACGGGACCTCCGTCCCCGGATCGACGACGACGGCCGAGGCTTCTCGTTCACCGCCGGCCCCGAGGACCTGACGGGTAGCACAGCGGGCCCGGGCCGGATCTGGGACGCCTTCGTCCGGCCCGCCGCCGACGCGCCGCCGGTCCGGATCGGCAGGCTCCTCGACGACGTGGCGGACCGCAAACACGTCTTCGTCTATCCGGCGCTCACGGCGGGCGGATCCTCCTCGCGCCCCTACTACACGGTCGACAACGACCTCGCGATCGAGGTGACACCGGCCGAATCGCCGATATGCCCGAAATAAAAAATCCTCGACCCTCGGATGGTTATTTCGTCGGTACCTCGCGACAGGCATGTGTGGATTCTGTGCAAAGCGGCGGCAAAATGGTCAGACGCTCGTCCGCAAAAGCCGTAAACGCGAAGGGGACTTGCGGCAATAACCAAACTCAAGTACCTAGATGAATCATGAACCTGTTCAACCGCGTCGTGCCGTCCCGGCGGCAGGCGCCGTCTGTCCCCCCACAGCGCCCCGCGGGCGCGCCGGCTTCCCCCACCGCGGTCCTGCCCGACCCCGACCTGGTGAATCTCACCGGCGAATGGGTCGTCGACCCTGCTCACAGCAGGATCGGCTTCTCCGTCCGGCATGCCATGGTGACCACCGTGCGCGGGTGTTTCCTGGAGTACGAGAGCCGCCTCTACTTCGACGCGCGCAACCCCGCGCGGTCACGGGCCGACCTCACGCTGTTCACCGCCAGCGTCGACACCGGGGTGGAACAACGCGACGCCCACCTGGTCGGACGTGACTTCCTCGATGCCGCGACCTATCCGCGTATGCGTTTCACCAGCACCGCGGTGGAACAGGCGGGCGCCGACCTCTATCGCATGTCGGGCGACCTCACCATCAAAGGCATATCGCGGCCGGTCGTACTGGAGCTGACCTACATCGGGCACGTCACCGACCCCTTCGGATACGAAAGGGCCGGATTCGACGGCACCACCACCATCAACCGCTCCGACTGGGGCCTGACGTACAACAGCAGGCTGGCCGAGGGAGGCGCGATGGTGAGCGAGAAGGTGCGCCTGCAGCTCGACATCGCCGCCATCCGCACGGCCCCGACGGCCGGCTGAACCCGTGCCGGGCGCAGGCGCACGCCTCATGGCCCGGCGTCGTCGGGCCCGGCCACGACGCGGAACGTCGCCGGGCCCAGCGTGATCACCCCGTCGCTCAGCGGCGTGCACCGCACACCGCCCCGCCCTCGCAGGGCGCGCTGAGCGCCGGGGCCGATGGTCACGTCCATCCAGGCACAGGGGCGGGCCGGCCGGTTCACGGCGAACAGCACCGGCCCGGTGCCGCAGTCGAGGGCGATCGTCGAGCCGACACAGGCGTCGATGTCGACACCTCTGAGCAGGACGTTGCGGCGCGTGTGCCGGAGGTCGGCGCCCGCCGGGAGGTTCTCCGCGGCCATGAGGGTCACCGCCGCGTTCCGGTGGGCGGGCCGGGCGTAGTAGCGGTCGCCGACCAGCCCGAGGCCGCGGCGTACCTCCACCCGGGGGACGCGCTCGTCGGCCGGGCCGGGGGAGGGGCCGTCCGACGGCCGTCCGGCCAGCCGGTGCGCGGGCGACACCAGCAGTTGCAGCACCTCCACCTCGGTCATGGCGTCAACCGTACGCCTCGGTAACCCTCGCCCGTTGGGCCTGTGGGAGGCGTACGGTCACTCGTCCTGCCGCCGCCCGGGCCCGTCGTTCTCCGGTGGGGCCCGGCCGTCCGCCGACTCGCCCGCGGTGAGGTGCTCCAGGACCTCGACCAGTTCCTGGCACGCGCGCTCCACCGAACGCCGGGTGTTGATCTGCTCGGTGATCACGGCCGACAGGATCAGGGCCGTCAGGGCCATCGCCCCGTTGAACGCCTGGAGCTTGATCATCACCTCCACCCGGGTCAGCCGCTCGAACGGCCCGGTCCGGTCGGTCGCCGACACCGTCGCCATGATCGACGCGAAGAGGGCGCACAGCATGCTGCCGACCAGCTGGAAGCGCAGAGCCGCCCAGATCAGCAGGGGGTAGATGAGGAAGAGCAGGCTGACCGGGCTGTGCGCGGCCAGCGGAACGACACAGCAGATGATCAGCGCCAGGCCCGACGCCTCCTTCCAGCGCGAGAGGCGCAGCGGCAGGCGGACGCGGGACAGCAGGAGCAGCACCGGGGTGACGATCAGTACGCCCATCGCGTCACCCACCCACCAGGCCAGCCACACGGCCCAGAAGCTCGCCCAGTCGAGCTTGCCCGTGACGAGCAGGAGGCCGGCGCCCACGGTCGAGCTGATCAGCATGGCGGTGAACGCGCCCAGGAACACCAGGGCGAGACCGTCCCGCAGCCGCGCCAGATCGGTACGGAAACCGGCCCGGCGCAGCAGCAGGTACCCCACGACGGGCGCGACCGTGTTGCCCACCAGGACGCCGAGGGTCGACGGCGTCAGGGAGGTGAGGGACAGGATGACGAAGAGGGCGCCCAGGGCGATCCCCGGCCAGCAGCGCAGTCCGAAGATCAGCAGGAAGGCGACCGAGACGCCGGTGGGAGGCCAGATGGGGGTGACGACCGAGCCCTCGACGACCAGTTCCCGCAGCAGGCCCAGCTGCCCCGAGACGTAGTAGCAGGCGGCGACAGCCAGCGTCTGCAGAGCGACGACGACCGGCGTACGCAGATCCTGGCTACCCACCACAGCAGCCATGAGACACCGAGGCCGCCGCGACGGCGAGGCGAGAGCGGGGGCCCTGCGGCCCTATGGCTGAGGTCCGTCGAGGCCGACCACCAGCACGGCGGCGTCGTCGTCGTGCCCCACACGCTCGGCACCCTTGATCAGGGCGGCCGCGAGCGCGTCCACGTCCATGCCCGCCACCGCCGCGATGCCCGCGAGCCGCATCACCTGGTCGAGGCCCTCCTCCAGCGGCAGGGAGGGCCCCTCCACGACGCCGTCCGTGAGCAGCACGAACACGCCACCCGTGGTCAGCTCGTACCGGGTCACCGGATACGGCACCCCCGTCTGGATCCCCAGGGGCGGCCCGCCCTCGTCCGCGGTGACACCGGACTTCCCGTCCGCCGTGGCCCAGACGCAGGGCAGGTGCCCGGCCCGCGCGCTCTCCAGCACGCCGGCACACGGGTCGAGCCGCATGAAGGTGCAGGTGGCGAAGAGATCGGAGCCCAGGGACAGCAGCAGATCGTTGGTCCTGGCCAGCACTTCTCCCGGATCGCTGGTGACCGAGGCCAGGGCCCGCAGCCCCGCCCGTACCTGCCCCATGAAGGCGGCCGCCTCGATGTTGTGCCCCTGGACGTCACCGATGGACACGCCGATCCGGCCGTCGCCCAGCGTGAACGCGTCGTACCAGTCGCCGCCCACGTTGAGCCCCTGGCACGCGGGCGCGTACCGCACGGCGAGATGCAGCCGGCTCGCGACGGGCAGGTCGCGCGGGAGCATGCCGCGCTGCAGCGCGATGGCCAGCTCGACCCGTGACCGCTGCATCTCGGCCTGTGCACGCGCCTGGGCCGTCAGGGCCTCGAGCCTGGTCAGCAGCTCGTCTCCGTCGTCCGTCGTGCCGGTGCGGGACATTGATCACTCCGGCGAGGATGGCCACGGTCGGTGACGACCCTCGAAGGCAAATCACCTAATTTATGTCCATAGGATGATACGTGGCTGGAGGCTCGGCGACGACTCGCACTCTCCACGCCCGTCACCGCACCGACCGCTCCACCTCACGATCCGAGCGCCGCCCGACGGCCGCCAGGACGAAGGTGACGCTGATCAGCAAGGCCCAGGCACCGAACTTCTCCACCCCCACCGGCTCCCAGCCGTGCTCCTGGTACGGGTAGCGCCAGGCACCGACGAAGGTGGCGAGGTTCTCCGCCACCCACAGGAAGAACCCGATCAGGACGAACGACAACGCCAGCGGCATCCGCCGGCGCACACCCCACACCGTGAAACGCACCGACGTTCCCGCGGTGACGGCCAGCAGCAGTCCCGCCAGCACCCAGCGCGCGTCGGGCAGCCAGTGATGACTGAAGAAGTTGACGTAGACGGCCGCGGCCACCACCGCCGTCGCCCGGGGTCGGTAGCGCACCAGCTCGAGATCGAACAGGTGCCAGGCCCGGCACACGTAGCTGCCGACAGCCGCGTACAGAAACCCGCCGTACAGCGGAACCCCGGCGAACTTCAGCACGCCCGGCTCCGGGTAGCTCCACGAACCGAGTGACACCTTCACCAGCTCGAAGGCCAGCCCGATGACATGACAGGCCGCGATGACGGCGACGTCCCGCCCGTTCTCCCAGCCGCGCAGCCAGAACACCAGCGTGAGCAGCACGCCGTAGACCACCAGCAGGTCGTAGCGCGCCACGGGAAGGTCGGGCAGCAGGGCGGACACGGCCACGCCGGACAGCAGCGCGATGGCGAACGCGCACGCCCGGGTCTGCGTCCAGGCGAAGTCGAGCACCTGCCGAACCGGCGCGGCCAAGGGGCCGGGGAAGCTTGTAGGGATCATGGTGCCCTGTAGGACGGGCCCGCACCCCTACCGGTTGCAGCGTCCTTCCGCAGTCGGCACCCGCCCGCCCCGGGCCAGTCCGTCCCGGGCTTCGGCAACCGCCTTCCGCAGCAGCTGTGCAAGACGCTGATCCGCGTCGGGCGCGGCGCACAGCACCCGGAGCGCGTGCTCCAGGTGCCGCCGCCCCGGCCCACGCCACCACAACAGATCGGCGACCCGGCCCGGCAGCCCGCCCGCGCGGACGTGAGCAAGCCTCTCGCCCCGCCGACGGCAGGCACGGCCGTGCCGCGCCAGACGCCGGGAAGCGGGACGCAGTACACGCGCCTCATCCACGACCGTGCCGACGAGCCGCGGCGCATACGCCCGGTCCGGGGGACGGGCGTCGGCGAGCTCGGCGGCCAGCGGCCACAGGGCGTGCCGGGTGGCGTCACCGACGCTGTCGTTGACCACGCGGGCCAGAGCCGCGAGCGCCGGATGCGTACCGGCCGGGCTGTCCGTGAACCCGCCGCCGGCCAGTAAGGCGGCGCTCTCCATCAGACAGGCACCGTCGTCGGGGTGCAGATGCGCGAAACGCCCAGGCGCCGGGAGGCCGTCCGGAGGCCGGGCAGAGGACTGGCGGGGCGGCGGATGCGGCGGAAAGGCGATCATGTGAGGCCTCCGGGCCGGGATCACAGACCGGTGACGGCGTGCAGAACGAGGTAGATCGCGGCGGCGGGAATCCCGGCGCCGAAGAACGTGAGCACCCAGGCGGTGACGATCGTGCGGGCCACTTGCCAGCGTACGGCCGAGGCACGCCGGGTGGCACCGGCGCCCAGGATGGCCGCGGTGATCGTCTGTGTGGTGGAGATCGGTGCCTTCACCAGGAACGCGGTGGTGTAGAGGACGGCCGCGGCGGCGGTCTCGGCGGCGAACCCGCGCGGCGGGTCGAGGTGGACGATGCGCCGGCCGAGGGTGGTGATGATGCGGCGCCCGCCGCTGTAGGTGCCGGTGGCCATGGCGGCCGCCACGGCGGCGATCACCCACACCGGAACCGAGAAGTCGTCCTGCCAGCCCGCCGTGACCAGGGCGAGCACGATGACGCCCATGGTCTTCTGCGCGTCCTGCAAGCCGTGTCCCAGCCCCATCGCGGCGGCGGAGACGGTCTGTGCCATACGGAACCGGCGCATGATCCGCCGGGGCGTCGAACGACGGAACAGCCACAGGATGGTCACGTGCAACGTGTAGCCGAGAGCCACACCGACCAGCGGGGAGAACAGCATCGGCAGGACGACCTTGTCCACGATCCCCGACCAGTGCACGGTGGCGGACGCGGCGAGCGCGGCGCCGACCAGCCCGCCGATCAGAGCGTGCGAGGACGAGGTGGGCAGCCCCCGCCACCAGGTGAAGACGTTCCACCCGATGGCCCCGATGAGCGCGCACAGGACCAGCAGCAGACCCGAGTCGTCCTCGGGCGCGGCGATGATGCCGCTGCCGACGGTCTGGGCGACCTCGGTCCCGAGGAAGGCACCGCAGAAGTTCATCACCGCGGCCATGGTGAGCGCCGCGCGCGGCGTCAGGGCCCTGGTGGAGATCGAGGTGGCGATCGCGTTCGCGGCGTCGTGGAAGCCGTTGGTGAAGTCGAACGTCAGGCCCACGATGATGATCAGCACCACCAGAGTGAGCTCCATGACCGATCACCTTTCCGCCGGCAGAGCGCCGGACCGCCACAGGCGCCGTCGGCGCACGGATCCATCGTGCCGCGAAACCGTCTGACCGACCCGCCCGGAGCGGCGGTAGTGGGACGTAAGGCGCAGGTGATCCGTTTTACGGTGTCCTGATGCGATCTGTCCCGAAATGGGTCCTGCTGTCGTCGGCATGCGCCCCTGCCGTGCTGATCATCGGCTGGATGGTGGCGGCGTCACTGCGAGGCTCCGCCTACGACCCGGCCGCTCAGACCATCAGCGTCCTGGCGGCCCCCGGAGGTTCCGGTTACTGGGTGATGACAGGCGCGTTCATCGCCCTGGGCGCCTGCCACCTGCTCACCGCCTGGGGGCTGCGCGCGGCCGCGGCCCCCGGCCGGGTGGCACTGGCGGCCGGGGGAGTGTCCGCCCTGGTGGTGGCCGTGGTCCCGGCGCCGAGCAGCGGCGGCTCCCTGAGCCACGGCTCGGTCACCGTCGTCGGCTTCACCGTCCTGGCGGCATGGCCGCTCCTGGCCGTCCGAACCGGCGACAGCGTCCCATGGGCCCTGCGGCCCCTGCCCTCCCTGGGAGCCACCGCGGTGATGGCGGTGGGCGCGGCATGGTTCCTGTTGGAGCTGCATCTGCACGGCGTCGCCGGTGTGGCCGAACGGGCGGTCACGACTCTCCAGTCGCTCTGGCCCTTCGTGGTAGCCCTCTCCTGCGTACGCCACTCGGCACGCGAGGCGCTCACGAGGTGACCTACGGAGTGCCGGCGCCCGTCACCGCGGCCTGCCCTCGCCGCTTCCGACGGTCATACGGAAGCCGCGCACGGAGGCCGCCAGCAGTACTTTCCGGCCGTCGAGAAAGTCGAGAGGGCTGCCCGGCTCGGCAACCAGACGGGCTCGCCCCAGACGGACGCGGCCCGACAGCCTCATCGGCACTTCGCACACACCGTGCACGGGATGGGGCTGCAACAGCCGGCCGCGTACAGGCGGACGTCCCGGCAAGGGCAGCAGATCCCGGTGGAGGCCCGTCACGGACGGGCCCACCGTGTCCCCGGCGGGCTCGCCCCGCTCCACGGACATGCGTGCGCGTGATGTCGGCGCGGTGCCGCCGAAGACGAAGTGCCCACGCTCCTTGGGAACGCCCCACAACACCCGGCCGCCGGCGAGCGAGCGTTCGTCGTCCACCCACACCTCCACAGCACATGCGGCCGGCCCCCGCCCGTCACGCACGGCCAAGGCCACCAGCAGCTCCCGGTAGGCCAGCGTGCCACCGGGCCGGTAATCCACCCAGAACGTCACCAAGACGCACCGCCGCCCCAGCCTCACCGGTCGCACCCCGGGAGGAAGCGGCCAATCGGGCAGCTCCTGCCGCGACACGAGCCACAGCCCGGCGAACATGTCGCCCCGCAGGTGCCAGGGCTCCGGGGGAAAGGGCTCAGTCACGGGTTGCCTTCCGTCCTGCGCTGCCGACCACGAGGACACGGTAGCCCCGGGTTTCGGTGAAACGCGGAACGGCGATGTCACCGACCGTCGGTAGGGTGAGCGCCGTGATGGTGGGCAGCGAAGAAACCCGGCTGGTCGTCCTGCGCGGCAACAGCGCCTCGGGCAAATCGTCCGTCGCGGCCGGTCTGCGCGAGAAGTTCGGCCGTGGTCTGGCCCTGGTCGCCCAGGACAACCTCCGCCGCGTCGTGCTGCGCGAACACGACGTGCCCGGCGCCGCGAACATCGGCCTGATCGACACCGTGGCGCGCTACGCCCTGGACGCCGGGTTCCATGTCGCCGTCGAAGGCATCCTCCACGCCGACCGCTACGGCGACATGCTCGGCCGGCTGCGCGCCGACCACCGCGGCCCGACCCACCACTACTACCTGGACGTACCGTTCGACGAAACCCTCGCCCGGCACGCCACCAAGCCGATCGCCGGCGAAGTGAACGAGACGCAGCTGCGCGACTGGTACCGGCCGCTCGACCTGCTGCCCGACGGAGTCGAGACGGTCATCGGCGCCGACAGCACCCTCCCGGCGACCGTCGACCGCATCATGAACGACACCGGCCTGTGCCGTCAGGCGCGGCAGCACGGCAGCTCCATGCCCAGCGGAACCCAGAGACCGGCGGGTCTAGCAGCGCTGTGATCCTCACTCGCTGTCACGTCCCGGTCCCGGCCGCGAACGCCGTATGTACGCGCTTCGTACGCGAAACCTGCGCTCCACGCTAGGGTGGCGAGCCAGGAGGTGCCATGTCCGAGCTGTTCGACGCGGTCGACGCCCTGGTCGCGTCCCGCTCCCCGCTGCCGCCCCCGGCGGAACGCAAGCGGCTGCGCCAGGCCCACGGCCTGACGCTGGACGAGGTGGCCGCCGCTCTCCAAGTGCGGCGTGCGACGGTCAGCGGCTGGGAGGCCGGCAAGACGGAACCGCGCCCGCCGGAGCGCGACGCGTACGCCCGCCTGCTGAAGCAGCTCGCCCGGCTCTACCCTGCCACCGACGCCGCGGCCCCTCCTGAGGACACCTCGGTTCCCGAGGCCCCTGCCACCTCCACCCCCGCCACCTCCACCCCTGCGCCCGCCGCACCAGCGCCATCCGCAGCTMCGGACCCGACCCCGGAGGCTCCTCCCGGGAACGCCGCACCTCGCCGCACCGGTCCTGCCGCCGTGCCGCGTCCGGCGGCCAGGGCCACGACCAGGCGGTCGTCCACGTCGCGCCGCCCCGGCATGAAGAAGGCGGCCCCCGCGAACCCCCCGACGGCCGACGCCGACCCGCGGTTCGCGAACGGCCCGCTGCTCGTCATCGACGCCGACGACGGCTCCCAGGTGACCGGCTACGGCATCGGCGGCCTGGTCCTCGACGTACCCGCCAAGTCGCTCCCCGCGCTCGTGGAGTGGACGCTGAAGGAGGCTCGGCTCGGGGCCGGCAGGCTGCACGGTTCCGGCAAGGACGCCGACCCGCTGCTCGTGCTCACCGAGACCGCGTGCGAGCGGTACGGGCTCCCGGTGGAGCTGTCGGACGCCGAGCGGCTCGCCGGACGCCTCCCGGACGGCCACAAGATCCTCAGGCAACTGGACCGGGCCGACTGGCAGCTGACAAAGAGGGGCTTCGGGCCGTGGGCGCGGATCTACCGCCCCGCCCAGGGCCGGCAGCGCCAGTGCGTGCAGCTGTGCATCCCGTCGTGGAACGCGCTCGACGCCCGCACCTGGGGCCACGCCGCGCAGCTCCAACCTGCGGAACTCGCTCGTGTACTGGGCACCTACGCGGCCCGCGTGATGACGCCGCGCGGCTCGACGGCCGTCACCGGCCTGGAGCTGATGACCGCCCTCAATCCGCCGACCCGGGCGAGCGAGGCGGACGAGACGGGGAAACGGCACAAGGAACACCGGCCCGGCTCGCTGGGCGAGCACCCGATCGACTGCGCACCGTGCGAGGCCCCGGACGGACATCCACTGCTCGCCGGTCTGCCCCGCTTCCACCAGCGGGGCCCGGAGGAGATGCTGTTCGAGGAGGCGTACGACTGGGCGCGCGAGCTCACCGACGCCGAGTGCATGCGGCGGTACCTGGTCGGCATCGACGTCAACCTCGCCTTCGGCGCAGCCGCCAACGGAGCCGTCGTGGGCCTGGCGACACCGCCCGTGCACGTCACCGACCCCGTCTTCGACCCGACGCTGCCCGGGGCATGGCTGGTCGACCTCTCCCACGTCGACCTCTCCCGCGTCCTGGTCGGCAAGCAGTGGCGCCGGCTCGACAGCGCGCTGCTGCCCAGCCCGTTCACGCCGACCGGCGAGCGCCCGCAGGGCCCGGCCTGGTACGCGACTCCGACGGTGGCGTACGCGGTGGAGCTCGGCTACGACGTCGCCCCGACCGAGGCCTGGGTGAGGGAGGACAGGGGCAGGTTCCTGGACGGCTGGTACAAGCGGCTGCGCAACGCGTACGTCGACACCATGGCGGACCTGGGCGTCGGGGAGAAGCTGCGCACCCCGGAGTTCCTGAAGGCGATGGACGGCTACCGGCAGCGCGATCCCGAGATGGCGATCGTCCTGGACGCGATCAAGTCCACGGTGAAGGGCGGCATCGGCAAGCTGCGCGAGCGGGCGCGCGGCGGCGGCTGGAAGCCCGGACAGCCCTGGCCCGCCCTCTCCCGCCCGACATGGCGGCCCGACATCCGCGCCGCCGTCATCTCCCGGGCCCGGATCAACATGCACCGCAAGATGCTCAACCTGGCAGCGGTAACCGGCCAGTACCCGGTGGCGGTCCTGTCGGACTGCGCGGTCTACGCCGCCGACGGCCCCAGCCCGCTCCACGTCCTGCCGTACGACGCCGACGACAAGACCGTGCCCGGCAGCTTCCGGCTCGGAGTGTCGCCCGGGATGGTCAAGCACGAGGGCACCCAGACCACCCTGTGGGCCGAAGCAGTGCGGGAGAAACACGGACAGGTCCTCAACCTCGCCCGCTACATCAAGACCGGTGAGGTCACGGCCAAGGACGACGGAGAGTAGGGGAGCGAGCCGATGGACACGGTCGGGGACGGTCTCGACGCCGCGCTGCGGAAGGCGTTCACACGCCCGATCCCCAAGAGCGCGGGGGCGCAGATGCGCTACCTGGTCAGGCAGCTCAAGGGCACCAGGCCGGTGGCCGAGTTGCTCGGCATCACCCAGCGCACCGTCGAACGGTATGTGAGGGACCAGATCAAAAAGCCCCGGCCCGACCTCGCGCGGCGCATGGAGCGCGAGGTCACAGCGCGGTGGCAGCCGCAGATCCGGGCCAGGGCCAAACAGACGGCGGCCACCACCGACGGCATCGTCATCGACACCCGCGCCCGGTTCGGTTACACCGCCGCCCCCGGCACCACCGACGACGCCCGGCTGCGCCATCTCACCGTCGCGCTGCCTCCGCAGTACGCCGCCCGCCTCTTCGAGGTCAAGGAAGCCGGCGGCACGGAACAGCAACTGCGGAACATCGCGGCCGAGGCACTGGGCGAGGTGTACTTCCGTGACAGCGGCCGCCGCGCCCACGGCCTCGAAGTCGAGTTCACCGACGTGGAGCACCTCGAGTTCGACCTCTGACCGTCGACGGCCTCGCGCTCCCGGAGATCTTTAATCCGGTGCTCGACATGCTGTGTGCCACCTACAGTGAAGCCCGATGACACTCCTACATGTCCATGACTATGGGGGCGATGGCCCTCAACTGGTTCTGCTGCACGGCTTCTCACGGTCGCTCGCCGACTGGGACGCCGCCGCCACCCTCCTCACCGCCGGGCACCGCGTCCTCTCCGTCGACCTTCCCGGCCACGGTCGCTCTCCCGATGTCTCCCCCTGGACCATGCCCACCGTGGTGTGGCACATCGCGGACACGCTGGACGCGCATGCCGTGCCGGAGGCCGTCCTGGTCGGCCATTCCCTCGGCGGAATGGTCGCGGTCGAGTACGCCCGGGCGAACCCGGACCGTGCCCGTGCCGCCGTGAATCTCGACGGCTTCTGGTGGGGACGCGGGTACCCCGGCGCCGACCGGGTGGGTGAGGCGCTGCTGGCGTCGTCCGGGGCCATCGCGCCACCCGAGTACATCGAAGAGAAGGTCGTCAACGACTCCGCCCGGCTCGGGATTCCCGCCGACCGTGCGGAGGCCGCGGCCCGCGCGGCCGCACGCCTCTTGCCCGGCGGCAAGTGGCAGACGCTTCCGGAACGGGCGACGGCGCTGGAGATCCGGGACGAACTCCACAAGCTCGGCGCGCTCGGTGTCACCACCTGGCTGGAAGGGGCCGACTGTCCGCTGCTGTTGGTACAGGCCGGCCGACGGCTACCGCCGGCGCCCGGTATGGAGTGGTTCGACGATTTCAGCACCCGGTTCGCACAAGAGGTCTCCGACGAACTGGCCGCGCTCTCCCGCATCCGGCCGACGATCACCGTCAACCGGCTCGACGCCACCCACGCCATGAACCTGGAGGCTCCGGAAGCGGTGGCGGCGCTGGTCGCCGACTTCGTTCGAGAACTGCCGCAACCGTCGTAACAGCAGCCGTCGACCTTCTCTCTAGAGGATCCCTCGGCCCACTTCCCGGCCGATGTCGATGACGAGTTGCCGGTGGGTGCGGGCCATGTCGGTCAGATCGTCGCGCAGCTCGGACAGCCAACTCGGTTCCTGCCGGGCGGGTTCGCCCAGCGCGCGGGTGATGCGTACCAGAGAAGCCGCGGCATGCAGGCCGGCGAACAGCGGCAGGCGCCCCAGGTCCTCATCGTCGAACGGGCGCACGCTGCGGTAGCCGGCGAGGAAGGCGTCGAACCGCGCCCGGTGCCCGGCTGCCGGCCGGCCGGTGTGGTCGGTCAGGTCGCGCACGGCAAAGGCGATGTCGGCGGCGTACCAGGAGAGGGCGGCCTCGTCGAAGTCGTAGGCGATCGGGCCGCCCTCCTCCCAGGCCATGTTGTCCAGCTCGAAGTCACCGTGCACCACACCCCAGCGGTCCTCGCACCGCGGCAACTCGCTCATCACGTCGGCGAGCCGCGCCGTCGCCTCGACCAACTCGGTGTCCCCGGCGAACAGTTCACCGATATCCGGAAGTTCGCCGAACGACTCGGGCAGCCCGGCACCAAGCCCGACGGCATCGCGGTGCAAACGGGCCAGTGCCTGCCCCCAGTGCCGGGCTTGCGATTCGGTGAGTTCGCCGACGTCGACTGCCGCACCGGGCGCCGGTTCCACCACCATGGCGTGCATGGCACCGAGACCGGTCGCCACGGTCATGGTCAGCGCCCCGGACTCGGCGGCGACCGGCCGCACCACCGCCGAGCCGCCGTCGCTGAGCCGTGCCATCAGCTCAGCCACCACGGCCGGGGACTCCGGTCCGCGGCAGGAGCCGGGCACGAACCGCAGATACCGCCGTCGGCCGTTGGCCGGGAGCACAAACACATGCGAGGCACTGGAGCGCCACCACTTGGCAGTGCCGACCGGGTAACCCCACAGCGCGGCGACCTGGTCGGCGACAGGGCTGTCCCATGACTCGGACACGGTCCGCTTCAGTCGATCGATCTCAGTCAAGGGCATCATCGCGAGTCAGCTTTGATCACGCGGCCGACAGCCACAAGCGGATTTCTCCGGGGTGTAACACGGCAGTGCTCGCACGACGCAGAAGTAGGCAGAAACGGGCCAGTCCGAGGCTGAATCTCATCGCCTGGGGCGAACTTCCGTGACATCGCACGCGTGAGATGGGAATTTTTGTGAACAGTGCCGACCCGGTTTCCGGATACCAGACCCACGAGCAGCCCCCGGGGCCTGGCCGCCCCGCACGCAGCGAGGGCACGGCGCGGCGGGTAGCCCTCGTCAGCTGCACGATCGCCGACGTTGCGGCTGGACTGCTGGGTCTGTGGATCGTGCTCTACCTGCTCGACGCGAACCAGGCGAATCCCTTCGTCGAGTTCGTCCACGGAATGGCGGACTGGCTGTCCGGATGGGCACAGGACATTTTCACCATGGACACGGAGGGTCTACGCGTCGTCCTCAATTACGGCCTCCCGGCGGTCATCTATTTGCTGATCGGCCACGGAATCGCTGCCCGGCTCAACCGAGTCTGACGGCATTACGGGCACCTCGAGGTGCCGCGAGAAGTGCGCGGATCGTCCCCGGTGCCGAGGCGACAGCCCGCCCGGCACCGGGGACGCCGTATCACTCCTCGTCGCGCAGCCGGGCCGCCAAGGCCGTCAGCGGCTCGGTCTCGTCGGTGTGCCCCAGCGCCGTGAGGCGGGCGACCGCCGCGTCCAGGCGGGTGAGGGCGGGGTCGGGGCGCTCCAGGTAGATGCCCTCCACGGCACCCGCGAGACGGACGCACTCGGCCCACTCCTCGGCGTGGTCCTGCTCCGCTCCCGGCTCGCCGAGCAGGGCGAGGGCCTTCTCCAGGGCGGCCAGGGCGTCCTCGTACGCACCGGCGTAGGCGTTGACCCGCCCGTATTCGTAGGCCAGGGCCGAGTCGAGGGAGCGGCCGCGGGCCTCGTACCCGGCGGCGCGGGCCTCGTCGGCGACGCGGCCGGCGTCGGCGAGGAAGGCGAGCGCGTCGGCCAGACCGTCGGGGCCCTGCTGCTGGCCCTGGAGCCGGGCGAGTTCGCGCAGGCAGTTGCTGAGCTGCTCGTAGCGCGGGTCCCGGGCGTGGGCGGCGAGTGCCTGCTCCGCGGCTTCGCGGGCCCGGCCGAACTCGCCGGACTCGCCGAGGAGTACGGCGGTCTCCGCGGCGATCATGGCGTGGCTGCCCGGGTCGTCGTCCCAGCCGGCCGACTCGGCCGCGAGGGCGACGAACTCCGCCGTGGCGGCCTTGAGGTCGTCTCCCGCGTGCAGGGCGCGGGCGCGGGTCAGGCGCAGCTGGGCGACGAGCCGGTCGTCCAGTTCTCCGGCGGTGACGTCCGGTTCGGCCAGCAGGGAGTCGAGCAGTGCGATGCAGTCCTCGACGCGCCCGAGGTCGAGGCTCAACTGGGCCGCGTTGCTGTAGGTGCAGAACGCCTCGGTCCGGCTGCCGTGGCGAAGGTCCAGCTCCGCCGAGCGCGTCAGGTGCCGCAGTGCCTCGTCGGGGCGCCCCAGGTACATGCAGGCCTGAGCCAGATCACCGTGGAGGCGGGCGGCGTCGACCGCGTCGGCCGGCCAGTCGGCGGCCAGCCGCAGGCTTTCGGTCAGGTCCGCGTGCGCGGTCTGCGCGTCCTGGAGGCCGAGCTGGAGCCGGCCCCGCAGTCCGAGCGTGCGGGGCAGGTGCCAGGCGGGGCCGTGCGCCTTCAGCCGGTGGAGGAGGGCGTCGATCTCGGTGACCGCTGCGGGCAGGTCGCCGGAGAGGGCGTACGTGCTGGCTCGCAGCAGCAGGGCGCCGGAGACCTGCCCGACGACGTCGTGCCGGGTGGCGAACGCGTGCAGCAGCTCCACCTCGGCGAGGACCGGTGCGACGTGCTCCTCGCTCCCCGAGGTCTGCAGGCGCAGACCGAGCGCGGTCGCCCGCATCCGCAGCAGGCGGGCCTCCAGGTGCGGGGCGAGGCCGGGCGTCTCCTCGTGCAGACGGACGATGGACGCGTGGGCCTCGGTGAGCGCGGCGGCCTTCGCCTCGGCCGCGTCGGCGCCCTGCACCGGGACCTCGGCGGCGGCGAGCAGGGCACTGGCGCGGGCCAGCGCCGCCCGACCCGGCAGTCCGGCGTCGTCGTACAGGCCCGCTGCCTCCTCGTAGAGATCGGCGGCGACGGCGAACTCGTCCTTGTCGCCGGCCCGGCTCGCCTCGTCGGCCAGCAGGTCCGCGCGCAGCCGTACGAGCGGGCCCACGGCCGGGTCGTCGGGGTGGGTGTAGTCGCGGGCGGCGACGAGCGTGCGCAGCCGCGCCCAGCAGGCCGGTCCCTCCGGGTGACCCTGCTCGTCCAACTCCCGGGCCCGGGCGATCAGTTCGGGCAGCGACTCCGGGACGGCGGCGGCCGTACGGGCGGGGGGTGCG
>NZ_NGFN01000133.1 GCF_002148965.1 Streptomyces swartbergensis
CTGTTGGTGTTGCCGTTCTGCCAGATGTCGAGCAGGTCCTCGGTCGTCCGCCACAGGTCGGCGATCTCGCCCCAGTTGTACTTGTCGCCGGTGGGGGCGTGGAAGCTGTTGGGGTTGATGCTGTAGACGATCGGACGGCCGGTGGCGCGCAGGGCGTCGCGCATGATGGCGAACTGCGCGATCTGCTCGTTGAGAGTGCCGCTGCCGGAGCACCAGTCGTACTTGAGGTAGTCCACGCCCCAGGAGGCGAACGTGGCGGCGTCCTGGGCCTCGTGTCCCTTGCTGCCGGTGGAGCCGGGGTAGGTGCCCACGCCCTGGGCGCACGTTTTCTCGTTGGGTGCCTGGTAGATGCCGAACTTCAGGCCCTTGCCGTGGATGTAGTCCCCGAGCGCCTTCATGCCGCTGGGGAACTTGGTCGGGTTGGCCCGCAGGTTGCCCGCCGCGTCGCGCTGGGGGTCGAACCAGCAGTCGTCGACGACCACGTACCGGTAGCCCGCGGCCCGCATGCCCGAGGACACCATCGCGTCGGCGGCCTGGCGTACCTGCGCCTCGGTGATCCCGCATCCGAAGCTGTTCCAGCTGTTCCACCCCAACGGCGGGGTGAGCGCCGGGCTGCCCGGCGCGGCCGAGGCGGTGGAGTTCGCGGAGGCAGTCAGGGACGCGGTGACCGTCAGCGCGGCTGCCGCGAGGAGGTGGAGCAGTCGTCTGCCTGATCGTCTGGGCACCGGGGGCTCCTGTTCCGGGATAGGCGGGAAGGCTCTGCGGGTGGTCGGTAGTCGCCTGGTCGCGCGCCAGACAGTGGATGAATGCCGCATCGCCGAGCGGTTAGATCATGCACATGACACTTACTGTCGTTCGAAATTTCGTTCTACTTTCGAATCGTTGACGTCACGGATATTAAGGAGGCTTCCGAGCCTGTCAACACCAGGGGCCGGGTCGAGATCTCCACCGGCACCTTCGAGACCGCACCCGAACACCGAAATATTTCGACGCTACTAACGAATCATGCGAGACGTATTGACGGGAGTTCTCAACCGCCTAGCATCCAGGATGCTCACTGAGTCGCTCCACCCCACCTAAGCGCAACACCCGCAGAGGGAACGACACATGGATATGTCATGCGCGCGTCAATCCGTGGGCCGCCGCCGGGCGCTGGCCGTCGGCACCGGCCTGGTCACCGGTGCCTTCCTGCCTCTGGCCGGAGCCTCCCGGACCGCCGCGGCCGCTCCCGCCCGGGAGTCGCCCCTCGGGGCCGCCGCGGCGTACACGAACCCGGTGATCTGGCAGGACTTCGCGGACATCGACGTCATCCGCGTCGGCGGCACCTACTACGCCTCGGCCTCGACGATGCACTACTCGCCGGGCGCACCCGTCCTGCGTTCGTACGACCTGGTGAACTGGGAGATCGCCGGTCATTCGGTGCCGACCCTCGACTTCGGTGCCAAGTACGACCTCAACGGTGGCCGTGGCTACGTCCGGGGCATCTGGGCGTCGTCGCTGGCCTACCGTCCGGGCAACAGGACCTTCTACTGGCTCGGCCAGATCGACTTCGCCAGGACGTACGTCTACACCGCCACCGCCGTCGAAGGGCCCTGGAGCAGGCACACGACGATCAGCACGCCGTACTACGACGCGGGGCTGCTCGTCGACAGCGACGACACCCTGTACGTGGCGTACGGGAACACCACCATCAGCGTGGCCCAGCTCTCGCGCGACGGCCGCACCCAGGTCCGCACGCAACAGGTGTTCAGCACCCCATCGAGTGTCGGCACGCTGGAGGGGGCCCGCTTCTACAAGATCAACGGGCAGTACTACATCTTCCTGACCCGCCCCGCGAACGGCCAGTACATCCTGAAGTCGTCGAGCGGCCCCTTCGGTCCGTACACGATGCGGCAGGTGCTCCTCGACCTGCGCGGGCCGATCCCCGGCGGTGGCGTCCCGCACCAGGGCGGACTGGTGCAGACGCAGAGCGGCGCCTGGTACTACATGGCCTTCGTCGACGCGTACCCCGGCGGCCGGATGCCCGCCCTGGCACCCGTCACCTGGACCTCGGACGGCTGGCCCGTCGTGCAACTCGTCAACGGCGCGTGGGGCACCTCCTATCCCAGCCCGGCCGTGCCCACTCCACCCCGCCAGGTCACCCCCATGACCGGCGTCGACACCTTCGACGGCACGACCCTCAAACCCAGGTGGGAGTGGAACCACAACCCGGACAACACCAAGTGGTCGGTCGACAACGGACTGACCCTGCGGACCGCGACCGTCACCAACGACCTGTACTGGGCCCGCAACACGCTCACCCACCGCATCCAGGGCCCTACCTCCACGGCCACGGTCGATCTCGACTTCTCGGCGATGCGGGACGGCGACCGGGCCGGGCTCGCGCTGCTGCGTGACTCCTCAGCCTGGATCGGGGTCAGACGCGACGGCGGCGCGACGCGGGTGGCGATGGTCAACGGGCTGACCATGGACAGCAACTGGAACACCACCGGCACTGGCAATGAGGTCGCGAGTGCCCCGGTCTCCGGCGGCCGCATCCGGCTGCGCGTGAGCGCGGACATCCGTCCCGGAGCGTCCCGGCCCGGCACCTTTTCCTACAGCACCGACGGCATCAACTTCTTCCGCCTCGGGCCGGCCTTCTCCATGGGCAACGACTGGCGGTTCTTCATGGGCTACCGATTCGCCCTCTTCAACCACGCCACGCAGGCGCTCGGCGGCGCGGTCCGCGTCACGCGGTTCGAACTGTCCACGCCCTGAACGACGGCATGGATCGCACCACCCAACCCCCCAACCCGAGGAGAACCATGAACCCGCTGAAACGGCTCGGCCGTCGCCGAGCCTCCGTCTTAGCCCTGCTGGCCACGGCCGCGCTGATCACGCCCGGAACCGCGACCGGCGCACCCGACGGCGTCCAGGCCAGCACGCTGGGCGCCCAAGCGGCCCAGTCCGGACGGTACTTCGGGACCCCCGTGGCCGCCGGACGGCTCGGCGACGGAACGTACACCCGCATCCTGGACCGCGAGTTCAACTCGGTCACAGCCGAGAACGAGATGAAGTGGGACGCGACCGAGCGGTCCCGCGGACAGTTCACCTTCGGCGCCGCCGACCAGATCGTCAACCGCGCGGCGGCCCGAGGTCAGCGCGTGCGGGGCCACACGCTGGTGTGGCACTCTCAGCTGCCCGACTGGGTCAAGGCCATCAGGGACGCGAACACGCTGCGCAGCGTGATGAACAACCACATCACCACCGTGGCGAACCGCTACAAGGGCCGGATCCACTCCTGGGACGTGGTCAACGAGGCCTTCGCCGACGGCGGCAGCGGCCAGCTGCGCGGCTCGGTCTTCCGGGACGTGCTGGGCAACGGCTTCATCGAGCAGGCGTTCCGCACCGCGCGGTCGGCCGACCCGGCGGCCAAGCTCTGCTACAACGACTACAACATCGAGAACTGGAGCGACGCCAAGACCCAGGGCGTCTACCGCATGGTGCGCGACTTCAAGGCGCGCGGCGTGCCCATCGACTGCGTGGGCCTCCAGGCCCACTTCGGCGCCGGCGGCCCGCCCGCCAGCTTCCAGACGACGCTGTCGAGCTTCGCCGCCCTCGGCGTGGACGTCCAGATCACCGAACTGGACATCGCGCAGGCACCGCCGAACGCGTACGCGAACACCGTCAGGGCCTGTATGAACGTGGCGCGCTGCACCGGCATCACCGTGTGGGGCATCCGCGACAGCGACTCCTGGCGCAGTGGGGAGAATCCCCTGCTGTTCGACCGCAACGGCAACAAGAAGCCGGCCTACGCGTCAACGCTCACCGCACTGGGCGGCACTCCCGCAACGCAGCAGGCCGACACCCGTTCGGCCCGGTCCGCCGCCGCGCTGCCGTCCCGCTTCTCCTGGAGCTCCAGCGGACCGCTGATCTCACCGAAGTCGGACGCCACCCACAACATCGCCGGAATCAAGGATCCGACGGTCGTCCAGTACAACGGCAAGTACCACGTGTTCGCCAGTACGGCGAGCTCCTCCGGATACAACCTGGTGTACCTGAACTTCAGTGACTGGTCGCAGGCCGGCTCGGCCACGCACCACTATCTGGACCGCAGCGCCATCGGGAAGGGGTACCGGGCCGCGCCGCAGGTCTTCTACTACGCGCCGCAACGCCTGTGGTACCTCGTGTACCAGACGGGCAACGCCTCGTACTCCACCAACCCCGACATCAGCAATCCGAACGGGTGGAGCGCACCGCGCAACTTCTACTCGTCGATGCCGGACATCATCAGGCAGAACATCGGCAACGGCCACTGGGTCGACATGTGGGTGATCTGCGACAGCGCCAACTGCTACCTGTTCTCCTCCGACGACAACGGGCACCTGTACCGCTCCCGGACGACCGTCGGCCAGTTCCCGAACGGCTTCACCAACACCGTCATCGCGGCGCAGGACTCCAAGTTCGCCCTGTTCGAAGCGAGCAACGTGTACAAGGTGCAGGGCTCCAACCAGTACCTGCTCCTGGTCGAGGCCATCGGATCGGACGGCAGGCGCTACTTCCGCTCCTGGACGACAAGCAACCTCGCCGGCTCCTGGACGCAACTGGCCGCATCCGAGAGCAACCCCTTCGCCAAATCGAACAACGTCGCCTTTCCCTCGGGAGCCTGGACCAGGGACATCAGTCACGGTGAGATGATCCGTGCCGGTTACGACCAGACACTGACCATCCCCTCCTGCCGGCTCCAGTACCTCTACCAAGGCATGAACCCCAGCGCGGGGGGTGACTACAACCTCCTCCCCTGGCGGCTGGGCCTGCTCACCCAGACCAACTCCACCTGCTGACAGTGTGGGCCCCGCCGCTCGTGCGGGGCCCACGCCCACATTGCCTGAAGGAATGAGCGGCAGTCAGCGGGACCGTCCCTCGCCGTCGTGCTCGTCAGGTCAGGCCCGTCGTGCCTGTTTTCAATCCTCTCCAACAGGGGCAACCAGCGTCCTGGAGTCCGATGGGGTGAACCGGCCTATTTGCCGCGTATGTAGGGGTATGGATAACGCGAACGCACTCCAATCGACCAGGGAGGTTCTATGCGTATGCGCGCTGCTGCTGTTGCCCTGACCGCTGCCGCTGTACTTGCGGGGGCTGGGTCTGCTGTCGCCGCCGAGGATCCCGACCCTATCGGCGCTGGTGCTGGCGGCGGGGTCATCGACGACAGCCCCTTCGGTGGTTCTGGCTTGGGCCACCTCGGGGGCGGAGACGACGAGGACTCCTAGAGGCTTCGGCCGCGGCCCTCTGCAAGATGTCCGGAGGGTGATTCGCCCGGTCTCCCGCTCGCGTCACGCCAACCTCCGCAGTTTCCGTTCGGGGAACGGTCACCGTGACCGTTCCCCGAACGCTTTCCCGAAGCGCCCATTGCGGACTGAGGTCTTTTGACCTGCTGATACAGGGTTCAGAAACAGGCACTCAGGCGCTTGAGCGGGTGACCAGGCGCGTGGGCAGGATCAACGGGGTGGGGTCGTGTCCGTTGATGACCGTGACGAGCATGCGCGCCATCTCCCGCCCGAGAGCCGTTATGGGCTGATGGACGGTGGTGAGGGGCGGATCGGCGACCTGGGCAACGGTCAGGTCGTCGAAGCCCACCACAGCGATGTCGGCGGGAACGGCCCGGCCGGCCGCACGCAACGTGCGCAGCGCCCCCGCTGCCATGTTGTCGTTGGCAGCGAACACCCCGTCCACGTCGGGGTGGTGCGCCAGCAGGACCGCCATGGCGGCGGCTCCGCTGGGTTCGGTGAAGTCCCCCTCCTGCGGCGGCAACGGATCGAGGCCGGCCGCCAACAAGGCGTCCCGGTAGCCGCGGTACCGGGCACGCCCGGCCTCGGTGTCCAGACGCCCGCAGATCGCGGCCACGCGAGTCCTACCGCGCGAAACCAGGTACTCGGTCGCCTCGCGCGCCCCGCCGACGTTGTCGACGTCCACGTACCACCGGGGAGCCGGACCGACCGGGCGCCCTCCGAACACGACAGGCATCTCCGCCTCCTCGGCCATACCGACCAGCGGATCGTCCTCGCGCAGCGCCATCAGCATGACACCGTCGGCGCCCTTGGACCGGAAGAGTTCCTCCACCCGCTTGCGGCCCCGGTCGGAAGCGGCCAGGCACAGCATCAGATGCAGATCGGCCTCCTCCAGAGCGGTCGACGCCCCCACGATCACCTGCGCGAAGAACGGATCCGCGAAGATCGACGGATCCTCTCCCGAGACGACCAGGGCGGCCGCTCCCGTCTGACGCGTGGCCAGAGCACGGGCGGTCGGATTGGGAACATAACCGAGCTGCCGGACAGCCCGCGCAACCGCCTCCCGTTTGGCACGGCTGACATGCGGAGCGTCGTTGAGGGCACGGGAGGCCGCGGAACGGGAGACACCGGCGAGTTCGGCCACCTCGGCGAGCGTCGGCTGCCGACGCGGCGCATCTTCTGCCATGAACCACGAGCCCTTCCCTCACGACCGGACGGGAAGCGTCTCACTCCTGACCATGGCACTGCCACCACCACTCCTGGGAGCGCTTCCAGTTTTCCGGCGACAAGGCTTGTTCAGCCCCTACGAATCGCGTGGCGCATCGGCTCTTGACAGCTCAACTGGCCCGCAACACCATACCGAACACACCCCAACGATTTTCCAGTGCTGTTGGGACCGCTTCCAATGGGAGCGCTCCCAAGATCAGGTCGGTAACACCGCTCTTGCTCAGGTGGCACGCTCGGGACCAGAGCGTGCGACGCACCCCTGCGAGGAAATCGAGGTTCAGTCATGCGCCGCAGACTCCGCGCCTTGGCCGCAGCGCTCGTCGCTCTGCCGCTGGCGTTCGCCGCCGCACCGTCCGCCCACGCGGCCGACCCGACCACCATGACCAGTGGGTTCTACGTGGACCCCGACAACAGCGCGAAGAGGTGGGCCGCCGCCAACTCCGGCGACGGCCGAGCCGCCGCGATCAACGCCTCCATCGCCAACACCCCGATGGCCCGCTGGTTCGGCTCCTGGAGCGGCACCATCGGCACCGCCACGGGGGCCTACGCGGGAGCAGCGGACCGCGTCGACAAACTGCCCCTCCTCGTCGCCTACAACATCTACAACCGCGACTACTGCGGCGGGCACTCCGCGGGCGGAGCCGCCTCGCCGTCCGCCTACAGGAGCTGGATCGCCCAGTTCGCCGGCGGGATCGCCAACCGCCCGGCCGTCGTCATCCTGGAACCGGACTCCCTCGGGGACTACGGCTGCATGACCCAGGCCCAGATCGACGAACGCGAGAGCATGCTCACCGGCGCCCTCGCCGAGTTCAACCGCCAGGCCCCCAACACCTGGGTCTACATGGACGCCGGCAACCCGCGCTGGGCCGACGCGGCGACCATGGCCCGGCGCCTCCACGAAGCCGGCCTCCGACAGGCCCACGGCTTCTCACTCAACATCTCCAACTACATCACCACCGCCGAGAACACCGCCTACGGCAACGCCGTCAACCGTGAACTGAGCTCCCGCTACGGCTACACCAAGCCGTTCGTCGTGGACACCAGCCGCAACGGCAACGGCTCCAACGGCCAGTGGTGCAACCCCTCAGGCCGCCGCATCGGCACCCCCACCCAGCTGGGCGGAGGCGCCGAGATGCTCCTGTGGATCAAGGTTCCGGGCGAGTCCGACGGCAACTGTGGCGTCGGAGGCGGCTCCTCGGCCGGGCAGTTCCTCCCGGAGGTCGCCTACAAGATGATCTACGGCTACTGATCCCGGACTCCCGTGGCCCGGTACGCCCGGACTCCCGTGGCCCGGTACGCCCTGCCTCGCGACCGGGCCACGGCGCCGCCCGCCACACCCCGACCGAGGCCGCCGCTCATCGTCTTGCGGACATGCGGTCGACAGTCGGCCGGACCGTGGGCATCCCCGCGTCCACCACCGAGCAGGAGCGGTCATGCACCACGTGTGCATACGGCGCCGCGCGGCCACCGTCACCGCGGCCCTCACCGGGACGCCGGCGCAAGCCACGCTCGCGCAGGACGGGACCACCCGGGCAACCAAGCAGGCCGGGGCGCCGTGGAGCGGGGGCGGATCTAGGCTGGAAGCAGCCGCTGGAAAACAGCCCTGGCAGGACGGCTGTCCGGACGGAGGCGCGACGCGTGGAAATGGCCGGCAAAAGGGACGCCCCCACTGCCGCAGTCGTTGTGGACCCGGACGGCGTGGTGAGCGGCTGGAGCGAGGGAGGGCGGCTGCTGCTGGGCTGGACGGCGCAGGACACAGTCGGGCGTCCCGTGGCCGACCTGCTGGTCGATCCCCCACCCGCCGGCTTTCCCGAGGGCTACGGCGCCGGCCCCGACCCCACGGGGTTCATCCCCCTGCGCCACCGGGACGGTTTCACGGTGGACGCCGTGGTGGCGGCTCACCCCCTGTTCGGTCCCGACGGGCGGGCACTGGGTCACGTGGTGACCATCCAGCGCTGGGGACGCCGCCCGGTGATCGCCGACCGGGCCTTCGAGCAGTGTCCCTTCGCTCTGGGCGCTTACGACCCTGAGCTGCGGTTCCTGTGGATCAACGCCTCCTCGGGCCGGGTGATAGCGCACTCCGAGGAGCAGGTGCTCGGGAAGAAGTACCGCGAGGTGCTGCCCGAATTCGACCGCACGCTGTTTCCCGAAAGGGACGACAAGCCCTACACCGACAAGCTCGCCGAAGTGGCGAGGACGGGCGAGCCCGCGCGTCTCATCACCGTCTTCCGCCCGCGCGGCAGCAACTACGCCAACGCCTGGGCCACCAGCATATGGCCCGTCCGAGACGCCGAGGGCAGGGTCCGCGCGATCGCCAACTGGGGATTCGACATGAGCGCCGAGTACTGGGCTCGGCAGCGCCTGCTCATCCTCAACGAGGCCAGCGGCGGCATCGGCCGGACACTCGACGTGATCGGCACCGCCCAGGAACTGGCCATGACCCCGGTGCCGGGATTCACCGACCTCGTCAGCGTGGATCTCTTCGACGAGGTGCTGCACGGAGAGGAACCCCCCTCCGCGTCCGCGCTCATCCCCGGCGAGACCATCACGCTCAGCCGTGCCGCCCAGCACAGCGCGAAGGAGGACACCGACCGGGCTCCCGGGCTCCCGATGCCGGTCAGCCACCCTCCCGGTTCCGTCGCCGCCCGCTGCATGGCCACCGGCAGGTCCACGGTCGAGCTCGCCGCTGAGCCCGGAGAGGGCGGCGAATGGGCCTTCGGGCCCGGGCTCGCCGCCGACCCGGCCCACTGGCCAACGGGCAACCCGTTGAYCGACGGGTCCATCGCCGCGGACGGGCTGACCGGCCGGATCACCGTGCCGCTCCGGGCGCGCGGCGCGCTGCTCGGCGTCGTCGCCTTCTCCCGCACCGAACGGCCCGAGGCGTTCACCGCCGACGACCTGATCCTCGCCGAGGAGCTGACCGCCAAGGCAGCCGTCGCCATCGACAACGCCCGCCGGTACTCGCGCGAGCGCGCGACCGCGCTGACCCTGCAACGCAGCCTGCTGCCGCAGGGGCTGCCGATCCAGGAGGCGGTCGAGGTGGCATCCCGCTACCTGCCCGGCGGGACCGGCGTCGAAGTGGGCGGTGACTGGTTCGACGTCATTCCGCTGTCCGGCGCCCGGGTCGCCCTGGTCGTCGGCGATGTCGTCGGCCACGGCCTGCACGCCTCGGCCAGCATGGGCCGGCTGCGCACGGCGGTCCGCACCCTCGCCGACGTCGACCTGCCGCCGGACGAGTTGCTGACCCACCTGGACGACCTGGTCCTCCACCTCGCCAGCGACCTCCAGCCCGCCGGCCACTTCCAGCAGACCGGCGAGTCCGGGGCCACCTGCCTGTACACCGTCTACGACCCCGTCTCCCGGCGCCTCACGCTGGCGAGCGCCGGCCATCCCCTGCCCCTGATCATCTCCGCGGACGGCACCAGGACACCGGTACCCGCACAGCCGGGACCGCCGCTCGGGATCGGCGGGCTGCCTTTCGAGGCCACCGAGCTCGAACTGCCCGAGGGCAGCCTGCTCGCCCTCTACACCGACGGACTGGTGCAGAGCCGCAAGCGCGACGTCGACCAGCGGATCGCCGAACTGCAGCGGATCCTGAACCACTCGGCCGCCTCACTGGAGGCCCTGTGCGACACGGTGTTGGACGCCATGCTCCCCGAACGCCGCACCGACGACGCCGCCCTGCTGCTCGCTCGCACGCACGCGCTGGATCCCCACCACGTCGCCGACTGGGACGTCGAACCCGACCCCTCGCAGGTGCCGGGCGCCAGGAAGTTCGCCGTCGACCAGGTGGACGCCTGGGGCCTGGAGGAGGCGTCATTCGTCACCGAACTGGTCGTCAGCGAGCTGGTCACCAACGCCATCAGATACGGCGAGCCGCCGATCCGGCTGCGGCTGATCCGCGATACTTCCCTGATCTGCGAGGTCTCCGACGCCAGCAACACCGCCCCGCACCTGCGCCGGGCCCGCGCCTTCGACGAGGGCGGCCGGGGCCTGCTGCTCGTCGCCCAGCTCACCGACGGGTGGGGCACCCGGCACACCACCAGCGGCAAGACGATCTGGTGCGCGCATGCCCTCCCCTAGCCTGACCCGCGCCTGGCTCCACGCCGCGCGAGGCGTCGCCGACCTCGCGGCCGGGCACGCAGCTGGGTGAGGGTGGGCAGCTGCAGTCGAGCTGGTGTGCCGGGGTCGCGGTCGCCGCAGGCCCGACGTGCTGCTAGTACGACGTCCCGACTGGCTGCACACCGCTGCGGCCGACCTCACCCCGGCCGACGACAACGAAGCCGTACTGCAACGGTGGAAGGCCCTGCTCAAGGCCCTCGACTACAGCCTCCGGGACGAGAAGATCGGTCGGCAGGGAGTGTGGTGATCCGCTTTCGTCGTCGATGGCGGCTGAGGCGGTGTTCTGAAAGAACGAGCTGAGGAACCATGTCGAAGTTCTGGCGCCGGAGCGAGTGGTCGAAGTTCACCGCCGGATCGAGGCAGGAGCGGCCACGGGCAGGCTGGTACTTGACCGCACCGCGCTGTGGGACGACGTGTTCCCGGTGTGGTCGGTCAAGGCAGGATCTCGACGTACCCCTCGGTTCCGTGCACGCGGATCCGCTGCCCGTCCCGGATCAGCCGGGTGGCCTGCTCCACGCCCACGACGGCCGGCAAGCCGTACTCCCGGGCGATGACCGCGCCATGCGTCATCAGGCCGCCCACCTCCGTCACCAGGCCCGTGATACCGACGAACAGGGGCGACCAGCTGGGGTCCGTGAAGGTCGTGACCAGGATGTCGCCCGCTTCGAGATCGGCCTCCGCCAGGTCGAGGATGACGCGCGCTCTGCCCTCGATGGTCCCGGCGGATACCGGTAGGCCGACCAGGGCGCCGTCCGGCACGTCGTCGCGCCGGTACGCCCCCGTGACCGCCTCGCCGTCCGATGTGAGGACCCGGGGCGGTATGAGCGCGTGGTACGACCGGAACGCGTCCTTGCGCTGCTGGATGAGCCGGTCATCCACCTGGTGCGAGCGCACGACGTCGTGGAGTTCCTGGAACGTGAGGTAGAAGATGTCCTCCTTCTCAGCAAGCACGCCTGCCTGCACGAGGCGCTCGGCCTCCGCCAGCAAGGCTTGCTTGTAGACGAAGTAGCGGCTGACGATGCCGTACTTCGGGTACTCCCGGTACCCGATGAAGGTTCTGACCCGGTCGATCATCCGCTTGGCCTCGTCGGCTTTCCGGTCCCCGTCCGGCAGGGCCCGCAAGCGTGACAGCACCTCCTGTTCCTTCTTCTGCGCCTTCTGCCGCCCTTGTTCGAAGCGCCGCTCGGCGGCTCCCGGCTCGAAGTTCCTGACGTTGTCGAGGATCACGGGCACCAGCGTGGTCGGGCGCTCGCGCCAACGTGGCCTCGTGATGTCGATCTCGCCGACGCAGCGCACGCCGTACCGGTCGAGGTAGGTCTCGATGGCGTCGCGCGCCTCGGTCCCGCCCGCGAGCTTCGCCAGGTCGTCCAGGAAGCCCTCCTCCTCGACGCCCACGCCCTGCAGGAACGCCACCACCTCCGGGTGCGGCCGGATCACGTCCGCGACGTCGAGCAACGCCAGTCCCATCTCCGACGTGACGTTGTTGGGGGCGGACAGCGTGAGCGTGTCAGCCGCGTTCTTCTCCCCCAGCCACTCCTGCAGCTTGTCGTTGAGCCACCACGTGGCCTCCATCCCCGCCATGATCACCTGCATGCTCAGCGGATCACCGAGGAGTCGCTTGTGCTCCTCGAAGGCCTCCAGCAGGAAGCCGAACAGCGCCGGTCCGGTCTTCGTCCGGATGTCGCGCTCCAGTGCGGCGATGGACACCTCGCTGCGCTCGATCAGCTCGGTGACGATGGCCGGATCGGTTTCGATCGGGGCGGACGCGCCGCCGGCAGGCGGCCCGCCGGGCCCCTCGTCGGGCAGTGTCGGGACGAAATCGCCGCGGTCGAGGACCGTCTGCAGCGCGTCCGTGACCAGCGGATCGCCTCGCCCCATGACGTCCAAGAGGCCGGCGCGGCTCGCGGGCGAGGCCAGGCGCCGGGTGACGTCGACGAACAGTCTTCCGCCGGCCTCGTGCATCGGCACCATGGCCGTCAGCTGCCACATGGAGAGCCCCAGGGGCCTCATGGGGTCGGTCATCATCTGCTGATGACCGACGGAGACGTAGACGTGGTTCTCCTGGTCACCGGTCTCGGGGATGGGGAACAGCGTCGTGATCGGCCGGCTCTGAACGATCCGGAAGTCATCGTCGACCAGGCACCATTCGATGTCCTGCGGGCGGCCGAAGTGCGCTTCGATCCGCCGCCCGAGCCGCACGAGCCGCACGACCTGCGGATCCGTCAGCGCCGGCTCCTCCTGCCGCTGCGAGTCGATCGCCACTTCCTGCGTACCGCCGCCCGGCAGGACGTGAACGGCACGCTGCTTGGCGGCGATCGCCTTGGCGACGACTTCGCCTTCTCGCACCTTGAAGACGTCCGGGTTCACCAGGCCGGAGACCAGGGCCTCGCCGAGACCGAAGCCGGCGTCCACGGTGGCGACCTTCCGGTTGCCCGTGACGGGGTCGGCCGTGAACAGGATGCCGGCCGCATGCGGGAAGACCATCCGCTGCACGACCACGGCCATGTGGACCGTACGGTGGTCGATGCCGCTGCGCCGGCGGTAGGTGACGGCCCGCTCGGTGAACAGCGAGGCCCAGCACCGGCTGACGTGCTGGAGGATCGCCGTCGGCCCCACTACGTTCAGGTACGTGTCCTGCTGGCCGGCGAAGGAGGCCGTCGGCAGGTCCTCTGCCGTCGCGCTGGACCGGACGGCGTAGGCGGCTTGTTCGCCGTGCTGGGCGAGCGCACGGGTGATCGCCGTCGCGAGATCGTCCGGGATGGCGATCCCTTCGATGGTCCGGCGGATCTGCGCACTGAGCGTGCGGATCGCCTCCCGGTCGTCCGGGTTCACGCGCGACAGCTGATCGAGCCGATCGTCGATCGACGGCGCTTCCGCCATGATCCGCCGGAAGGCGTCCGTCGTCACGCAAAAGCCACCCGGCACGCTGATGCCTTCGATCCGCGACAGCTCGCCCAAGTGCGCGCCCTTGCCGCCGACGACGGCGACCTGACCCCCGTGAATCTCCTGAAGATCCCACACGTACTGCTCAATCATTGCGCTCCCTCTGTGGCCGCCGTACTCGGCCGCCGCCAGCCCCACCGCCGGTTCGATGTCACCACTTCGCCCTTGCGCCGACCGGACACACGCACGTCGTGCCCCTCCCCCACATTCCGCAGGTTGTGGCCTCGGCGGAGGATTCTCCGCGACGACCCGGGTCTTGCCGCAAGCCCCCCGGTGCGCTATACGTTAAGCATGGCAAGGAGAGAACTCTCCTTGCCTTTGCCTTTGCCGTCCGCTGGAAATGACAAGCTCCCCCGCGAAGCGGTGGCGTGCCGTGTACGAGCGCGCGGCGTTTGGCCCGGGTCCGGAACGGGGCTCGACCCCCAGTCATGTTCACGACCACGCGGCGGAAACACCGACGACTGCAGCCGGTTCACGGCTGTGGTCCAGCCACGGGTCGTACGTTTCTGCCATGCCCCTCCTCCTCAGCGCGGTCACCGCATCCCGCAGCGTCTGCGGAGGAGCTCCACGCCATCGCCTTCGAGGTCGTCGCAGTACGGCGAGCGCCCGGTCATCGCCATCACCAGGGCCAAGGTGGTACCGGAGACGAGTGGCCCAGGACCGGTCGTGAAAGGGCCGTCATCCGCAGCGAGTGTCAGGCCGCCGATACGTCCCTTGGCAACGACCGCGAGGTCCGAGCTCCGGTAGTACTCGGCCACCAGCGTGACCACTTCGATCGGGTAATCACGACTGATGCCCAGCGGACGCCGGATGTCTTCTCCGTGCACGATGGTCTCGCCCAGGCCAGCCAGCGCAGGGAGTTGAGGCTCGCTGCCGCGGTGAGGTGCGCCAGCACCTCGCGCACCGGCAATTCGGTGCACAGCTCGGTGCACAGCGACGACGTTGTCCTCTGCTCGTCCGTCAGGTCTGCGAGATCAGCGGCCAGCGCCGTTCGCTCAGCGTGGATCAGGGGCCAGGCTCCAGGCCACGGCTGCGGTCTGCTGTGTGGTGAGGCGGCATCCGGCCACGGAGCCGCCGCAAAAACCCGTTGGCGGATCACGGCGACCGTTGTAACCTCCCGGAGGCCGTGCGAGAGAACGAGGAGGTGGTACCCGTGAACGCAGTATCGACATGGGTGCTCCCCTCCGGGGTCACGGTCGGGCGATAGGTCGTCCGGGAGCGCCGTCTCTGAGCACTCCCGAAGGGCACGACCATGCAATTCACTTCTCAACAGCGCCTCGACGACGGCGTCCTCGAGCGCGAATTCATCCTCGGCGAGATCCCCGGCACCCTGTGGACGCCCGGATCCGCACCGGCCCCGCTGGTCCTGATGGCCCACAACAACGGCCTGCCCAAGGCGGAACCCCGGCTGGTGGCCCGGGCCCGATACACCGCGGCGCGCGGCTACGCGGTGGCCACCATCGACGCCGCCGGGTGCGGTGACCGTCCCCGTTCCGCCGCCGACGAGCAGGCCCGTGCCGACCTCCGGCGGGCGATGCAGGCCGGCGAGCCGGTCGACGAGATCTTCGAGTCATTCATCGGCCCGCTGGTCGACAACGCGGTCCCGGAATGGCAGACCACTCTGGACGCCCTCCTTGAACTGCCCGAGATCGGCGGCCCGGTCGGGTACTCCGGGGGGTGGACCGCCCTCGGCATTCGGCTGGCGGTGGTCGAGCCGCGCATCGCGGCCGCCGGCTTCTTCGCCGGAGGTTACGTGCCCCGTGCCCAGCGCGAGGAGGCCCGGCAGTTCACCATTCCGCTGTTGTTCCTGCTGCAGTGGGACGACGAGGGGAACCCCCGGCAACGGGCCCTGGACCTGTTCGACGCTTTCGGCAGCAAGGAGAAGACGCTGCACGCCAATCCGGGAGGGCACACCGGCACCCCGTGGTTCGAGCTGGAGGACGGGTGCCGGTTCCTGGACCGACACCTGAAGTGAGGCAGCCGGGCCATCTGGCGGGCAGCAGACGGTAGGCGGTGTCGGCCAGGATGCCGTCATCGAGGACAGGTCCCGGCCCTCCTCGATGGCGGCGGTGGCCGGCAGATGCACAGCCGCCCCGATCTCGGCGGTACCGGCCGTCGGCGGCGCCCCAGGTGTCGCTGTCCGGAGAGCATCGATGGCGGTGGCGGCCTGCCGGGGCAGCTCGGGTCATAGTCGGCTACGCGGATGCCACTGGGCTCTGACACGGCCGTCCCCTCGGTCAACGCACGCTGCGGTGTCCACCGGACTTCCGCCCAGCCACCACGCCCGCCCTGGCCATCCGAGGTTGGAAAAGGGCTCATTCACCTGCCGCCTGAGCAGGGCAGCCTCGTACATCGCGAACTCGTGAGAAATTCTCAAAGCCTGTGGATCGTGCGTTCTAAGATCCCGGGATGAGTGATGAGTTTCTTCGCCTTACGGTCCTCGGGTGTGCGACGCCGTACCCGAGCGTGGACAACCCGTGTTCGGGCTATCTGGTGTCGAGCGGCGACACCCGGATCTGGGTGGATGCGGGGAGCGGCACGCTCGGCCCGCTCCAGCGGCACGTGCGGCTGGACGAGCTCGATGCGATCTGGATCTCCCACCTGCACGCCGATCACAGTGCGGATCTGCTCACCGCGTACTACGGCGCCCTGTACGCAGACATCCGTCTGACAGCGCCGATCCCCCTCTATGGCCCACCGGGAATCGCCGACCGGCTGGCCGGGTTCCTCACCAACACATCGGCCCGCAGCCCGATCGAATCCGCCTTCGCCGTCACCGAGTTGCACGACGGGCATCAGGTGACCATCGGCTCGCTGCGGCTGACCAGCCGGGCGGTGGCGCACGGCATCCCGGCGTTCGCCGTGCGCATCGAGACGGTCGGCACGTCGCTGGTGTACTCCGGGGACACCGCGCCATGCCCGAGCCTCACACAGCTGGCCGAGGGATGCGACGTGCTGCTCTGCGAGGCCGAGAGCGCGCAGGCCCCGCCCGAGGGTGACCAGGTGCACCACACGCCCGAGGATGCCGGCGACACCGCCCGCGCGGCCCTGGCAGGCCGGCTGATCGTCACGCATGTCGGCCGCTTCGTCACACCGCAGCAGGCGGTGGCACGCGCCTCGGCCAGGTTCGGAGGTCCCGTCGAATACGCCACCCCCGGTGCCACCTTCACGATCGGCCAGGCCACGACTGCACCGGTGCGCTCGACGAGTTGACCGCGTTCGAGGATGGCTTTGGATCGGACGAGAGCAACGAGGTGGGGTGTGTTCACGGCCCACCAGTGTGCTGATGATGCGCCTCTCGCATGGCCGTCGGCGGTCGTACGGATGTCACGGAAGGTGCTCGCCGTGCAGCTGCCCGACGGGCCGCATCGCGCTGTCCCAGCGACTGGCCAGGGCGCCCGACGGTCCTCTCGCCTGATGCCGAACCCTCCCAGAAGAGCCGTCCACCCTTGCCGGCCCGGGAGTCGGTCAGACGGTCTCGGTCGTGCGGCACTCCGGGTGGCCCCAGCCGCGGTCGTTCTTGGCGATGGACTCACCGGCCGCGTAGGAGCGGCCGCACTGGCAGCGGCCGGGGAACTTGGCCTTGATGGTGCGCGAGGAGGCCTTCGAGGAGGCCTTCGCGGTGCGGGCCGTGCCGCCGCGCGACCGGGCGCGCGGGGCCTTGGCCGGGGTGTCCGGGGCGGGCGGCGGCTCGGGAGAGCCGAGGTCGCTGCCCGCGGGCTCCTGTGCGGTGGCGGCCTGGCTGGCGGCCCGGTCGGCGAAGTCGTTGAGCCGGTCGCCGTCGACCTGGTGGGCGGGCACGTAGCGGAACTCGACCGAGCGGCCGTCCAGGAGCTCGTCGATGCGCACGACGAGGTCCTGGTTGGCGACCGGCTTTCCGCCGGACGTCTTCCAGCCGTTGCGCTTCCAGCCGGGCAGCCAGGTGGTGACGGCCTTCATCGCGTACTGCGAGTCCATCCGGATCTCGAGCGGCACGTCCGGGTCGGTGGCCGTCAGCAGGCGCTCCAGCGCGGTGAGTTCCGCGACGTTGTTGGTGGCCTTGCCGAGCGGCCCCGCCTCCCAGCGCACCGGGCTCTCGGAAGCGTCGGCGACGACCCAGGCCCAGCCCGCGGGCCCGGGATTTCCCTTCGAAGCCCCGTCACACGCGGCCACAACACGTTCACGCATGGCCCCGATCATGCCATGGCCGCGTGCGCCGTCCGGCCGGAGGTCTCAGCTCACGTCGGTCATCTTCGGCATCTCGCCCTCGGTCCTGGTGATGTCGATGACCGAGAAGTTGGCGCCCTGCGGATCGCTGAGGGACGCGAACCGGCCGAACGGGGTGTCCATGGGCCCGAAGCGCAGGACGCCGCCGAGCTTGGTGGCCTTCGCGACGGCGTCGTCGCAGTTCTCGACGGCGAAGTAGACGTTGATGTACGGCGGCACCTCGGGCGGGAAGTCGTCCGTCATCTTCATCCGGCCCAGCACGCTGCGGTCGCCGAGGTCGTAGATCCGGAAGTCCATCTCCTCGTCCTCCATCTGCTTCTGCGTGTAGGAGAAGACGGCGGGGAAGAACGCGTCGGACTTCTCGGGCTCGCGGGTGAAGACCTCCGCCCACGTGTAGGCGCCCGGTTCGGCCATCGTGTCGAAGCCCTCATGGGTGCCCGCCTGCCAGACGCCGAACACGACACCGCTGGGGTCGCGGGCCAGGCACATGGTGCCGAAGTCGCCGACCTGCATCGGCTCCATGAGCACCTCGCYGCCGTTGTCACGGATCCGGGCGGCGGTGGCGGCGGCGTCCCGGGCCGCGAAGTACAGGCACCACTGCGACTGGCCCTCCTGGCCGGGCATGGGCGGGACGACGGCGGCGACCGCCTTGCCGTTCGCATAGGCCTGGGTGTAGTTGCCGAACTCCGTCGACGCCTCGGCGAAGGTCCAGCCGAGGACGTCTCCGTAGAAGCTCTTGGCCCCTTCCAGGTCGCTGAACATCGCGTCGGCCCAGCACGGGCTTCCTTCAGGTTGCACGGCCATGGCTGCGGCCCTCTCCGAATGGGTGGATAGTCCGTTTCCTCACGCTAATCACCCGCGGGCCGGCCCGCGCGCCGAACAGGCGGTTCCGTCGCAGACTGGGCGTGGGCCTTCGGCAGGACGGGGAGCGGCGCCATGGCGGACGGGACGATGCGCGCGTGGTCGGTGGTACGGCCGGGCCCGGTCGAGGAGGGGTCCCTGCGGCTGGTCGGGAAACCGGTGCCGGTGCCCGCGGACGACGAGCTGCTGGTGCGTGTGCGCGCCTGCGGTGTGTGCCGCACCGACCTGCACGTCGTCGAGGGCGACCTGCCCGTGCGCCGGGCGGGCGTCACGCCCGGTCACGAGGTCGTCGGCGTGGTGGCCGGGGCGGGCGCGGCGGCGCGCGGCTTCGCGGTGGGCGACCGGGTCGGTGTGGCCTGGCTGCGCCGCACCGACGGCAGCTGCGCGTACTGCGCGCGCGGCGCGGAGAACCTGTGCCCCGGCTCCACGTACACGGGCTGGTGCGCCGACGGCGGCTACGCGCAGTACACGACGGTACCGGCGGCGTTCGCCCACCGGCTGCCGGAAGGCGTGCCGGACGTGGCCCTGGCTCCCCTGCTGTGCGCGGGCATCATCGGCCACCGGGCGCTGCGGCGGGCCGGGCTGCCGCCCGGGGGGCGGCTCGGGCTGTACGGCTTCGGGGGCAGCGCTCATCTGTGCGCGCAGGTGGCGCTCGCCGAGGGCGCCACCGTGCACGTCATGACGCGCGGGGCGGCCGCCCGGCGGCTGGCGCTGGAGCTGGGCGCGGCCTCCGCGCAGGACGCGTACGCGCGGCCGCCGGAGCCGCTGGACAGCGCGATCCTGTTCGCCCCTGTGGGCGAGCTGGTACCGGTCGCGCTGCGCGCCCTGGACCGCGGCGGTGTCCTGGCCATCGCGGGCATCCACCTCACCGACACACCTCCCCTGCACTACGAGACCGAGCTGTTCTACGAGAAGCAGGTGCGAAGCGTCGCCTCCAGCACGCGCGAGGACGGCCGCGAGTTCCTGACCCTCGCGGCGAGGTACGGCGTACGCGCGACCACCCATCCGTATCCGCTGTCGCGGGCCGTGGAGGCGCTCGCGGATCTCAAGGCCGGGCGGTTCGACGGGGCGGCGGTGCTGGTGAATGACTTGTCGTGAAGTGAGCCGGGGGCATACCCGGTCCGGCATGCCCCGTCCGGCGGGTCTGACCCGCCGTCACGTCGTCGGCCGCGTACCGCGTTCCGTGGCCGACGCGTGTCTTCCCCCAGGGGTCCGGTTGTGCTTGCCTGGGGAGCCGTTTCACCGGCCCGGGGCGGGAGTTGCCGTATGCGCAGACCGTGGATCGTGGGTGTGCTGGTGGCGGGGTTGCTGCTCGGTGCGTGCGGCGATCCGTCGTCCGGGCCCGAGACTTCCCCGCCGTCCGCCCCGGAGGTGTCCGCGACCACGCACCAGCGTGCCCCGGCCTCCTCCCCCAGCGTCCGGGCCCCCGTGAAGGCGCCCACGGTGCTGTACCTCGGCGACTCGCTCGCCATGGAGAACCAGAAGGTCCTCGGCCAGGAGCTGCGCCGGGACCTGCGCGCGAAGTACACGAGCGCCCCGTACTCGGGCACCACCCTGTGCGACTACCTGGAGGGCACGGCCGAGCGGTCCCTCGTACCGGCCCGGGACAAGGCGGCCGCCCTGGTGCGGTCGCTGCGCCCGGACTTCGTGGTGCTGCAGTTCTGGGGCAACGCCTGGGACTTCACGTGGTGCATGGACGGGATCACGTACGACGGTGCGCGGGAGCGGTACTTCAAGCGGTACGAGGCCGACGCGCGCAGCCTCGTCGAGCAGATCGCGACAGCCGGCGGGTCCCACCGGCCTCGGATCGTGTGGGTGCTCCAGGGCCCGGATCCGATCACGCCGGACCGGGTGCGCCGGGTGAACGGACTGTACGAGCGGCTGGCCGCCACGACGGGCGGCATCGTCGCCGACGCCGGGAAAACGGTGAGTCCGGACGCGGACCGCTACACCTGGACGCAGCACCTCCCGTGCACCGACTACGAGCGTGCCCATCCCGACTACTGCACTCAGCCGTCACGCGACCGGACGGCCCTGCACCGGGACGACGACTACCTGCACTTCTGCCTGGCGCCCACGACGTCCACGCCGAAGCCCTGCCCGGTCCGCTCCCCCGGCATCCTGCGTATCGCCCGGGAGATCACGAAAACCATTCGACAGTCGGCGAGTTGACCGCTCGAATGGCGGCATGTGCGCGGTGCGAATGCATGAGGACGAAGTGGACATCGACGTCTCGCTCGTCGGCCGGCTGATCGCGGGACGGTTCCCGCGCTGGGCAGGGCTGCCCCTGCGGCGCCTGGAGTCCTCCGGGACGGAGAACGCCATGTTCCGCCTCGGTGCGGACAAGGTCGTACGGCTTCCGCGGCATCCCCGTGCCGTCGAGGGCATCACGCACGAACTGCGCTGGCTGCCCCGGCTGGCACCCGGGCTGCCCGCCGCCGCTCCCGAACCCCTGGGGCGGGGTGAGCCCGGCGAGGACTTCCCGTGGCCCTGGGCGGTGTACAGCTGGCTGGACGGCCGCAACCCGGTGCCCGGCATGCTCGAGGAACCCCGCCTGCTCGCCGAGGACCTGGGGACGTACGTCACCGCCCTGCGCCGGATCGACGCGGCCAAGGGCCCGATCGGGTACCGGGGCGTGCCTCTGGCGGCCCGGGACCGGTTCATGCGTGAGGCCCTCGCGCAGCTGGCGGGGCGGATCGACACCGCTGCGGTGACGGACCTGTGGGAGCAGGCCCTGCGCGCGCCGGAGTACGCAGGGCCGCCGGTCTGGGCGCACGGCGATCTGATGGCCGGGAATCTGCTGGTCAGCAGCGGACGGCTGACCGCCGTGATCGACTACGGCACGGTGGGGGTGGGCGATCCCGCCGTCGACCTCATC
>NZ_NGFN01000134.1 GCF_002148965.1 Streptomyces swartbergensis
GTGCGTTCCCGGGGGTGGGGTGCCGTGCCCGTCGGCGGGACCACCGCCCGGTCGGCGACCCGGGTCCCCGACCCCTGCCGGGCGGTGAGCCAGCCCTCGGCGACCAGGTCGGCGTAGGCGTCGGCGACCGTGTTGCGGGCGATGCCCAGGTCGGCGGCGAGCGCGCGGGAGGAGGGCAGCCGGGTGCCGGGGGCCAGCCGGCCGGAGCGCACCGCCTCGCGCAGGGCGTCGGTCAGCCCCCGGCGCAGGCCCGGGCCGGTCGGCTCCAGGTGCAGGTCGACGCCCAAAGTGGCCCACTGTTCCGCCATGGAAATGGACCATACCCCTGGGCTGGTTCCTTCCTAGGGTCGAGGGCATGACGACGCACACCCCTGACACGACGATCACGACGACCGTGGAGTACGCCCCCGAGCAGCCCGCCCGCCTGGACTGGGCCAAGCACGCGCCCGAGGTCTACAAGGCGATGGTCCGGCTGGAGATCGCCGCCCGGCAGGGCCTCGACCACAAGCTGTACGAGCTGGTGAAGATCCGCGCCTCCCAGATCAACCACTGCGCCTTCTGCATCGACATGCACACCAAGGACGCCCTCGCGACGGGTGAGAGCGTCGAGCGGATCCTCCAGCTCAGCGCGTGGGACGAGTCGCGGCACTTCTACACCGCGAAGGAACTCGCGGCCCTGGAGCTGACCGAGGCCGTGACGGTCCTGACGGACGGTTTCGTGCCGGACGAGGTCTACGAGCAGGCCGCGAAGCACTTCGACGAGGCCGAGCTGGCGCAGCTGATCGCCGCGATCACGGCGATCAACGCCTGGAACCGGTTCGGGGTGACGTGCCGTATGGCGCCGGGGCACTACCAGCCGGGGCAGTACAAGTGACGACCCGGACCCGGCTGCTCGACCCGGCGGTCGGCCGGGCACTGTCCGCGCTCAGCAAGGTCGCCAAGCAGGGCCTCGGCGACCCGGCCCTGGCCGAGCTCGTCGTGATCCGCGCCTCGCAGCTCAACCACTGCGCGTTCTGCCTCGACATGCATCTCGCGATCGCCCGCGAGTACGGGGTGAGCCAGAAGCAGCTCGACCTGCTGGCGGCCTGGGAGGAGGCCGGGGACGTCTTCGACGAGCGGGAGCGGGCCGCGCTGGCGCTGACGGAGGCGGTGACGGTGCTGACCGCCGGTTTTGTGCCGGACGAGGTGTACGAGCAGGCCGCGAAACACTTCGACGAGGCCGAACTCGCCCATCTGATCGGCCTGGTCGTCGCCATCAACAACTGGAACCGGGTGATGGTCAGCCGCCGGATTCCGCCAGGGGGTCACACGCCATGAGCAAGGCCGACGTGTTCCGCGCCCTGCACCACCACCGGGCGCCCGGCGATCCCCTGGTCCTGCCCGGCCCCTGGGACGCGGCCAGTGCCCGGGTGTTCGCCGAGGCCGGGTTCCCGGCGCTCGCCACGCCCAGTGCCGGGGTCGCCGCCTCCCTCGGCTACGAGGACGGGCAGGTCCCGGCCGACGAGATGTTCGCGGCGGTCGCCCGGATCGTCCGGGCCGTCGACGTGCCCGTCTCGGCGGACGTGGAGGGAGGGTACGGGCTCGCCCCGAAGGAGCTCGTGGAGCGGCTGCTGGAGACGGGGGCGGTGGGCTGCAACCTGGAGGACTCCGAGGGCGGGGTGCTCAAGGATCCGCGCGAGCATGCCGACTGGCTGGCCGAGGTACGGTCGGCCGCGGCGGACCGGCTCTTCGTCAACGCGCGCGTGGACACCTTCGCCTGCGGGGTCGCCGATCCCGAACGGGCCATCGAGCGGGCCGCGTTGTACGTCGCCGCGGGGGCCGACTGCGTGTACCCGATCGGTGCCCCGCCGGACGTTCTGCCGCTGCTGCGGGCCGGCATCCAGGGGCCGATCAACGCGGGGGCCCCGACCGAGGGCGGCCCCACGCCCGCCGAACTCGGCGCGCGAGGGGCCACCCGGATCACCTTCGGGCCGGGGCTCCAGCGGCGGGCCGCCCGGGCCCTGCGGGAGATCGCCGCCGGCCTGCGACCGTAGGGACGCTCAGGACAGCCACTTCTTCCACGTGGACCGGTGGCTGTCCACCCACTTCTTCGCCGCGTCCTCCGGCGTCATCTTCTTGTCGGCGATCATCAGGGAGACCTCGTTCTGGTCCTCGGTCGTCCACTTGAACTTCTTCAGGAAGGCCGCCGCCTTGCCGCCGTTCTTCGCGAAGCCCGAGTTCAGGTACTTCTGCAGCGGCGTGTGCGGATAGGCGCAGGCGACCTTCTCCGGGTCGGCGTCGCAGCCCTCCTTGTACGGCGGCAGCTTCACCTCGGTCATGGGGACCTTCTTGAAGAGCCACTGGGGCGTGTACCAGTAGGTGAGGAAGGGCTTCTTCTCCTTGGCGAACTGCCTCATCTGCGTGATCTGCGCCGCCTCGGAGCCCGCGAACACCACCTGGTAGTCCAGCTTCAGGTTCTTCACCAGCGCCTTGTCGTTGGTGACGTAGGACGGCGAACCGTCCATCAGCTGGCCCTTGTCGCCGCTCTCCGGGGTGCGGAACAGGTGGGAGTACTTGTTGAGGTTCTTCCAGTTCGTGATGTCCGGGTGCTGCTTGGCGAGGTACGTCGGGACGAACCAGCCGATGTGGCCGGTGACGCCGAGTTCGCCGCCGGGGGCGATCGTCTTCTTGTCCTTGACGTACCGCTGCTCCTGGTCGGGGTGGCCCCAGTCCTCCAGGATCGCGTCGACGCGGCCCTGGCTGAGGGCGTCCCAGGCGGGCACCTCGTCGACCTGGACGGTGTCGACGCGGTAGCCCAGCTCGTGCTCCAGGAGGTACTGGGCGACGGCCACGTTGGCCTGGGCGCCCACCCAGGACTGCACGGACAGGGTCACGGTCTTGGCGCCCTGCGCGTTGGCGTAGGGCGAGGCCTGCTTGGTCATGTCGGCGGCGCCGCAGCCGGTGAGCAGCGCCAGGGAGCTCACCGCGGCGACCGCGGCAGTGGTACGGACTCGCATGTCACGCTCCCTTCTTCGCACGGCGTTCGGTGGGCTGGGTCACCCGGTCGAGCATCAGGCCGAGGCAGACGATCGCCGCGCCGGCCACCAGACCGGTCGCCAGGTCGCCCTGGGCGAGGCCGAAGACGACGTCGTAGCCGAGCGCGCCACCGCCGACCAGGCCGCCGATGACGACGACGGCGAGGACCAGGACGAGGCCCTGGTTGACGGCGAGCAGCAGGGCCGGGCGGGCCAGCGGGAGCTGGACCTGCTTGAGCTGCTGCCAGCTGGTCGCGCCGAGCGAGCCGGAGGCCTCCAGCGCGGCCGGGTCGACCTGGCGCAGGCCCTGGGTGGTGATGCGGACGACGGCCGGGAGGGCGTACACGATCGCGGCGGCGACGGCCGGGGCGCGGCCGACGCCGAACAGGGCGACGACCGGGATCAGGTACACGAACTGCGGCATCGTCTGGAAGACGTCCAGGACCGGGCGCAGCAGCCGCTCCAGGCGGTCGCTGCGGGCCGCGGCGATGCCGGTGGCGAAGCCGATGACGAGCGTGACGGCGACGGCCGCGAGGACCTGCGACAGTGTGTCCAGCGACGGCTTCCAGACGCCGAGGACGCCGATCGCGGCCATGGCGAGGACGGCGGTGAGCGCGGTGCGCCAGGTGCCGATCACCCAGGCCAGGGCGGCGACGATCAGCAGGACCGACCACCAGGGCAGCCACTGGAGGCCGTCGCGCACCGGGTCGAGGACCCAGGTGGTGAAGTGGCCGGCCCAGTCGGCGGTGCCGCCGATGACGGGGACGCCCGAGTAGAGGTGCGCGGTCATCCAGTCGACGGCGCGGTTGACGGGCTCGGCGATGTTGACGGCCCAGGCGTCGGGCCAGTCGAGCCGGCCCGCGAGGCGCCCGGCGACCGCCACGGCGACCACGCCGACGAGGGCGAAGAGCCAGCCGAGGCCGCTGCGGGGCTCCGGTTCGGCGCCGAGCCGCTCCCCCGCCGCGCCCGTGACGCGGTCCAGGACGACGGCCAGCAGCACGATCGGGATACCCGCGGCGAGCGCGGCACCCACGTCGACCGAGGCCAGTGCCTGGTAGACGCGGTCACCGAGACCGCCCGCGCCGATGACGGCCGCGATGACGGCCATGGACAGCGCCATCATGATCGTCTGGTTGACGCCGAGCAGGAGTTCCTTGCGGGCCAGCGGGAGCCGGGCGGTCAGCAGCCGCTGCCGTGCGGTGGAGCCGAGCGACTCGACGGCCTCCAGCACCTCCTTGTCGGCGCCGCGCAGGCCGAGCGAGGTCAGGCGGGCCATGGGCGGGGCGGCGTAGATGACGGTGGCCAGGACGGCCGCCGGGACGCCGATGCCGAAGACCAGCACGACCGGCAGCAGGTAGGCGAAGGCGGGCAGCACCTGCATGGTGTCCAGGACCGGGCGCAGGACGCGGTCCATCCGGTCGGACAGCCCGGAGGCGAGCCCGAGCAGCAAGCCCACCACGACCGACGCGAGGACCGCGACAACCATCAGGGCGAGCGTCTGCATGGTCGGCACCCACATGCCGAGCAGGCCGCAGGCGAGAAACGCGACGGCCGTGCCGAGCGCGAGCCGGATGCCCGCGACGCGCCAGGCGACCAGCGCGCCCAGGGCCGTGACGCCCGCCCAGCCGATGGCCAGCAGGGTGAGGTAGACGGCCCGTACGGCGATGACGACGACGTTGCTGATGTGGCCGAAGAAGTACAGGAACAGCGGGTGGCTGTCGCGATTGTCGATGATCCAGTCGCTGGCCTTGGCGAGCGGCTCGGAGAAGTCGACGGTCAGCGCGCCGGGCCAGGCGCCGCTCGCCCAGCGGGCGTCGGCCAGCGGCACGAGGATCGCGGCGGCCAGGGCGAGCAGCAGCAGCTTGCGGACGGCCGGGCGCTTGAGGAGCCCGGGCAGGCCGATACGGGGCGGGGAGGCGGTGATGGTCGCCATCACACCGCCTCCTTGGGCTGCTCGGTCCCCGGCGGGGCGGGCTGGTCCGTGCCGGCGACGACGCCGAGCAGGGTGTCGGAGTCGATCACGCCCACGCAGCGGCCCTCGTCCATGACACGGGCCGGTGCGCCGGCGCGGGCGACCGCCTCGATGGCCTCGGAGACCGTGGCCTCGGGCCGGACCGCCGGTCCGCTGCCGTCCTGGTCCGCCGAGGGGCGGCGCATGGCCGTGCGGACGGTCATGACCTGCTCGCGCGGGACGTCCCGGACGAACTCGCGGACGTAGTCGTCGGCGGGCGAGCCCACGATCTCCTCGGGCGTGCCGAGCTGCACGACCCGGCCGTCGCGCATCAGGGCGATGCGGTCGCCCAGCTTGAGGGCCTCGTTGAGGTCGTGGGTGATGAAGACCATCGTGCGGCCCTCTTCCTGGTGCAGCCGGACGACCTCGTCCTGCATGTCGCGCCGGATCATCGGGTCGAGCGCGCTGAACGGCTCGTCGAACAGCAGGACCTCGGGGTCGACGGCGAGTGCGCGGGCGAGGCCGACGCGCTGGCGCTGGCCGCCGGAGAGCTGGCCGGGGCGGCGGTGCTCCATGCCCTCCAGGCCGACCTTGGCGACGACCTCGGCGGCCCGCTCACGCCGCTCGGCCTTGCCCATGCCCTGGATCTCCAGGCCGTAGGCGACGTTGTCGAGGACCGTGCGGTGCGGCAGCAGGCCGAAGTGCTGGAAGACCATGGCGGCGCGGTGGCGGCGCAGTTCGCGCAGCCGGGAGCGGTCCATGGCGCGGACGTCCTCACCGTCGATGGCGATGGTGCCGGCGGTCGGCTCGATCAGCCGGGTCAGACAGCGCACCAGCGTGGACTTGCCGGAGCCGGACAGGCCCATGACGACGAAGACCTCGCCCTTGCGCACGTCGAAGCTGACGTCCCGGACGGCGGCCGTGCAGCCGGTGCGGGCGCGCAGCTCGGCGGGGTCGAGGGCGGTGAGCTCGGGGTCGGCGGGAACGCGGTCGGCCTTGGGGCCGAACACCTTCCACAGGCCCTCCACCGAGAAGACGGGCGTCGTGGTGTCCATGGTCTGCTCCGTGGGGGGTTCGAGGGTCGCGGTCACCGGGAACCACCACCGATCAGCTCGGCGGCCTTCTCCCCGACCATGAGCACGCCGATCATCGGGTTGACGGTGGTCATCGTGGGGAACACGGAGGCATCGGCGATGCGGATGCCTTCCAGGCCGCGGATGCGCAGCTCGGGATCGACGACGGCCGTCCGGTCGTCGGCGGCGCCCATCTTGCAGGTGCCCGCGGGGTGGTAGACGGTGTGCGCGACCTTGCGGGCGTACTCGCCGAGCTCCTCGTCGCCGGTGACGTCCGGGCCGGGGGCCACCTCGCGCTTGAGCCAGCCGGCCAGCGGTTCGGTCCTGGCGATCTCGCGGGCGATCTTGATGCCGTCGACGAGGGTGCGGCCGTCGTAGTCGTCCTCGTCGGTGAAGTAGCGGAAGTCCAGGGCGGGCTTGACCTCGGGGTCGGCGCTGGTCAGGTAGAGCCGGCCGCGGCTCTTCGGCTTGGGGATGTTCGGGGTCATCGAGACGCCGAACTCCGGCCGCTGGTAGCCCAGTCGCTCCGGGTTGTCCGTGAACGGGATCTGGTAGAAGTGGAACATCAGGTCGGGGTGCGGCAGTTCGGGGTCGCGGCGCACGAACAGGCCCGCGTCGGAGTCCATCGCGGAGTTCTCCGGGATGGGTCCGTTGGTCTCCCACACGATGACCGACTCGGGGTGGTCGAGCAGGTTCTCGCCGACGCCCGGAAGGTCGTGCGTGACGGGGATGCCGAGCTTCTCCAGGTCGGCCTTCGGGCCGATGCCGGAGTGCATCAGCAGCCGGGGCGAGTCGACGGCGCCGGCGCACAGCAGGACCTCGTTGCGTGCCTTGACGAGGATCTCCTCGCCGTCCTTGGTGCGCACGTGCACGCCCTCGGCGCGGTTGCCGTTCAGCTCCAGCTTGTACGCCCAGGTCTCCAGCAGGATCGTCAGGTTGGGGCGCTCGTCCATCACCGGGTGCAGATACGCCACCGACGCCGAGGACCGCTTGTTGTTCTCGGGGTGGTAGGCGAGGTCGAAGAAGCCGACGCCCTCGGTGAACGGCTTCTGGTTGAAGCCCTCCACGCGCGGCACGTCCAGCGCCGCCTGGGCGGCGTCGACGAAGTCGCGCGCGATGGCGTTCCGGTCCTTCTCGTCGACGGGGACGATGTTGTTGAGCAGACGCGCGAAGTACGCCTCCATCTGCACCGCGCCCCAGCCCTTGGCGCCGGCGGCCTCCCACTCGTCCCAGTCGGCGGGCAGCGGCTTGAACGCGATCAGCGTGTTGTGCGAGGAGCAGCCGCCCAGGACCCGGGCCCGGCTGTGCCGGATGTGCGAGTTTCCGCGTGGCTGCTCGGTGGTGGGGTAGTCGTAGTCGAGTTCGCCGCCCAGCAGGCCCATCCAGCGGCGCAGGGTCAGCACGTCGTCGCGGCCGACGTCGCTGGGGCCGCCCTCGATGACGGCGACGGAGACGTCGGGGTTCTCGGTCAGGCGGGAGGCGATGACGGAACCGGCGGTTCCGCCGCCTATGACGACGTAGTCGAATTCGTGGGTGTTATCGGGCATGGGCGTGGTACTCCAGGGGGGACTGAGGTCTGTGGGGAGTCGGGGATCCGGGGAACGAGGTGCGGAGGATGCCGTCGGGAGTCCGGGTGCGGTCGGGGGTCCGGGTGCCGTCGGGAGTCCGGGTGCCGTCGGGAGTGCGGGTCAGCCCGCGAACCAGCGCACCGGCTTCGGCGCGAGGTTCTGGTAGACGTGCTTGGTCTCGCGGTACTCGGCGAGACCGGCCGGGCCGAGTTCGCGGCCCACACCGCTCTTGCCGAAGCCGCCCCATTCCGCCTGCGGCAGGTAGGGGTGGAAGTCGTTGATCCAGATCGTGCCGTGCCGCAGCCGGCCGGCGACGCGCCGGGCGCGACCGGCGTCGGCGGTCCAGACGCCGCCCGCGAGCCCGTACTCGGTGTCGTTGGCGAGGGCGACGGCCTCGTCCTCGGTGCCGAAGGTCTCGACGGTGAGGACCGGCCCGAAGACCTCCTCCCGCACGACGCGCATCTCGCGGTGGCAGTGGTCGAGGACGGTGGGCTCGTAGAAGTAGCCGTTCTCCGGGCGCTGCGGGGAGGGCTCGGGGCGCTTGCCGCCGGAGCGCAGTACGGCGCCCTCCTTGAGGGCGGACTCGACGTACATCTCGACCTTGGCGCGCTGCTGCTCGGAGACCAGCGGGCCGCACTCGACGCCGTCCTCGGTGCCGCGGCCGAGCCGGATCTTCTCGGCCCTGCGAGCGAGTTCGGTGACGAACCGATCGCGCACGGACTCCTCGATGATGAGGCGGGCGCCGGCCGAGCAGACCTGGCCGCTGTGGATGAAGGCGGCGTTGAGGGCCTGGTCGACGGCGGTGTCGAAGCCCTCGTCGGTGGCGCAGGCATCGGCGAAGACGACGTTGGGGTTCTTGCCGCCGAGTTCGAGGGCGACCTTCTTGACGGTGGGCGCGGCGGCCTGGGCCACCTTGGTGCCGCTGATCAGGCCGCCGGTGAAGGAGACGAGGTCGACGTCGGGGTGCTCGGAGAGGCGGGCGCCGACCGTATGACCCGGCCCGGTGACGATGTTGGCGACTCCGGCGGGCAGTCCGGCCTCGACGAGCAGCTCGATCAGCGCGATGGTCGTCATCGGGGTGATCTCGCTCGGCTTGACGATGAAGGTGTTGCCGGCGGCCAGGGCCGGGGCGATCTTCCAACTGGCCTGGAGCAGCGGGTAGTTCCAGGGCGTGATCATCGAGCAGACACCGATGGGCTCGTGCACGACGACGCTGTGGATGTCGGACGAGCCCGCGTCCACGACCCGGCCCGGGCTCTCGGCCGCGACCAGGTCGGCGAAGTACCGGAAGGCGTCGGCGACGCAGTCGATGTCGACGCGGCCTTCCTCGACGGTCTTGCCGGCGTCACGGCTCTCCAGCAGCCCGAGCTGCTCGCGGTCGCGCACGAGCAGGTCGGCGACGCGGCGCAGCAGCGCGGCCCGCTCGGCGACGGGTGTGCGCGGCCACTCCCCCTCGTCGAAGGCGCGCCGGGCGGCGGCGATCGCCAGATCGGTGTCCTTCTCGTCACCCTCCGCGACCACGGCGAACGGCAGGGCGTCCGCGGGGTCGAGGATCTCGCGCGTGGCGCCGGAGACGGCCGCACGCCATTCCCCTCCCGCGTGGATGGTGCTGCGCGCCTGGAGTTCGTTGCTTTCCGCCATGATCGCTTTCGCCTTCCGTTCCTGATCAGCGCCCCTGTGTCACAGATGTGTCACTAAAGACCGAGTGCGCCTGCCCTGGTCGCCCGGATGCATGCGCGATCGGTGGCCGAAAGTGCGCTGTGTCACTGGAGATGCGGGCAATCAGGGTGAAAGCGGGCACCGATCAGGCATGGCGATGTCAGCGACGCCACGAGGACCGGGTCCGGAAAGCCCGCAGGCCCCGTACCGGTCGGAACCGGTACGGGGCCTGCACGGGAACGCGGAGAGACTCCGGTCGGATGGGTCGGAGAGTCCGGCGACTCAGATGAGGCCGAGGCCGCGGACCGCCTCGCGCTCCTCCTCGAGCTCCTTGACGGAGGCGTCGATCCGGGCGCGGGAGAACTCGTTGATCTCCAGACCCTGGACGATCTCGTACTTGCCGTCCTTGCAGGTGACCGGGAAGGAGGAGATCAGGCCCTCCGGGACGCCGTAGGAGCCGTCCGACGGGATGCCCATGGAGACCCAGTCGCCCTCGGGGGTGCCGTTGACCCAGGAGTAGACGTGGTCGATGGCGGCGTTGGCGGCGGAGGCGGCCGACGAGGCGCCACGGGCCTCGATGATGGCGGCGCCGCGCTTGGCGACGGTCGGAATGAAGTCCTCGGCCAGCCACTTCTCGTCGTTCACGACCTCGGCGGCGTTCTTGCCGGCGACCGTGGCGTGGAAGATGTCCGGGTACTGGGTGGCGGAGTGGTTGCCCCAGATGGTGAGCCGCTTGATGTCGGAGACCGTGGAGCCGGTCTTCTTCGCGAGCTGGGTCAGGGCGCGGTTGTGGTCCAGACGGGTCATCGCGGTGAACCGCTCGGCGGGTACGTCGGGCGCGGCGGCCTGCGCGATGAGCGCGTTCGTGTTGGCCGGGTTGCCGACGACGAGGACCCGCACGTCGTCCGCGGCGTGGTCGTTGATCGCCTTGCCCTGCGGCTTGAAGATGCCGCCGTTGGCCTCCAGCAGGTCGCCGCGCTCCATGCCCTTGGTGCGGGGGCGGGCGCCGACGAGCAGGCCCACGTTGGCGCCGTCGAAGGCGACGTTCGGGTCGTCCGTGATGTCGATGCCCTTCAGGAGCGGGAACGCGCAGTCGTCCAGCTCCATGGCCGTGCCCTCGGCCGCCTTCAGGGCGGGCGTGATCTCCAGCAGGCGCAGCTTCACCGGCACGTCCGCGCCGAGCAGCTGACCGGAGGCGATGCGGAAGAGCAGGGCGTAACCGATCTGGCCGGCCGCGCCGGTGACGGTGACGTTCACGGGAGTGCGGGTCATGGCGTTCTCCGTATGACAGCTGGCGGTGGGGCGTCCCTGCCCCGGACGTTTGATCGATCTCTTGGCGTCAAGAGATCCATCCAGCGGTCAGGCTATCGCGCATCCGGGATCCCGGACGGCCGGGTCGGTGTGGCCCACCCCACAACTCACCCCGCACCCGCACAAAAAGGCGGCCGCCCGTCCGGGAGAGGAGGACGAAGGCGGCCGCCTGGGGGGAACCGACCAAGCCGGACTCCCGTGGGGGTACGGTTCGCGTGCCCGCGATTCCGCCGGGCAATCCTCCCTCTCCGAAATTCGTTCCCCCGACCGGTTCCGCTGCCGGGGGCCCAGGCGGTGAGCACCTGACACCGGGGTCAGCCCGAGCCGGGCGCCGCGGCGAGGCGCGATGGACTCCCCACGGGCGCGAACCCGAAAGCCGGGCGCCCGCCGGACGTCACGCGTCCCGCGAGGCGCCAGGCGGTCCCCCTACTCCGTGCAGCCCTGCCGGCCGGACGCGAGCGTGGCGCAGGCCTTGGCTGCGGCGGCGTTCTTCACGGACACCATCGGGGTGTACGCGATGGTGTCGCCGGCGACGGTGATGTTCCCGGTCTGCTTCGCCTTGCCCGCGCTGACCTGGACCTCGTCGCCCTGCGCCGCCTGGGTGATGCGGCCCCAGGCCGCCTTGCAGGTGTCGCTGTAGCGGACCTCGACGACGGTCGTGCCGACGGTCGCGGTCTGGGCCGTGGTCACCAGGTCACCACTGCACCCCATGCTCTCCGCGTCCTTGCCGGTGCAGCTGTCGCCGCTGCACTTCACGCCGGGCGGCAGATCCGGGTTGGTGCTGGCGGTCGGCGTGGGCGACTTGGTGCCCCCCTTGGCCTCGTCGTCGCCACCGCCACCGGTGAGGTAGAACGCGCCGGCGATCACCACGAGCACGCCCACGACACCCGCGAGGAACGTCGCGGTCCGCCGCTTGCCGCCAGAACCACGGGGACCGTCGGAACCACGAGAGCCGCCGGTGCCACCGGCACCGACCGCACCACCGGCACCCGCCGGGACGGCGTCCTGCGGCGGTGCGCCGTACGAGCCCGCCCCGGCGGCCGGTGTCCGGACGGTTCCGGGACCCGAAGCGGGCGTGGAGCCGGTTCCCGCGCCGGCGGTACGCCCGTGGCCCTGGGCCGGGCCCTGGTACCCGGCCACTCCCCACGAGTTGACCCCGGTCGAACCGCTCCGGCCGCCGCCGTCCTCCCGTACACCGCTGCCGGTGGAGTCCTGCACCTCGGGGGCCGTCGGCTGCGGCGGCACGGTCGGAGCCACGCCTGCCGGGCCCGCGATCCCCGGCGTGACCGTGGCGCTGCCACTTCTGCGGGCCGGCCGGCCGCCGCCCGCGGAGGCCGACTTGCCGTCGCCCTTGGAACCGGCCGAGGGGCTCCCGAAGTCCTGCCCGCCGAACTCCCCGAGCGCGGCGCGCGCCTGGGAGATCCGTATGGCCTCCATCGTCATGTCGTGCCGCATCTCCGAGCGGCTCCAGGCACGCTCGGCGAGCTCCCACATGGTGGTGAGGTGCACCGGGTTGGTCCCGGTGACCTCGGCCAGCGCCACGATCGCGCCCTTGGGCGCGAGCAGCCGGCCGTTCAGATAACGCTCCCACGACGTCTTGCTGTAGCCCGTGCGGTCCGCCACCGACGCGATGCTCAGACCACTGCGGTCCACGAGTCTGCGCAGCTGGCTGGTGAACTCCCTGATCTGTGGATCGAGCTCATCCGGCAAGGCCCTCCAACGAGGCATTGCGTCCCACCTCTTCCCCCCGGTACGTGCTGTTATTTCCCGCGCTGTTCGCCCCGCGCGTCGGCGGCCTTGGCCGAGTCCCCGTTCTGGCTACCCACAGGGATGCGTCCACTCAGGATCTCAGTTCCCTGAGCGGGGGCGCACAGAAGCACAGAAGCCGCGCGCGATACACCCTGGACCGTCCCGATTGTCCATGCCAACCCCGTGGTTGCACCAGTTCGTGCCGAATCTGCCGGAGGAAGTACCGGAACCAGTACCGGAACCGTCACTTCCGTGCCACAGCGCGCTGACAGCCGTTGAACAGGCTCTTCGCCGTGCAGGAGGGTTGGCCGTGGCGGCGGCCCGTCCTTCCTCGGGGGAGAGGACGGGCCGCCGTCCGGTCACTCGCTGGTGACCGTGAAGTGCAGCGTGTCCTTAAGGAACGGGATCTGGAGCCAGGGATTCGGCTGCGCCATCATCGCCAGCAGGACGATCGCCAGGCCCATGACGCCGTACGTGACGATGTCCGTGAACCGGGAGCGGACGGCGAGCATGCCGACGTCCGGCAGCAGCCACCGCATCGCGCCACCGCCCAGCAGGGCGATGCCGATCAGCAGCGTCCCGAGCCGGAACTGACCGAACGCGGTCACCACCAGCCCGAGTCCGACCAGCCCCAGCACGGCGAGGACAGGCCACTGCCGCGCCGGCGCGAACGCGTCCCCGGAAGCGGCCCGGCCACCGCCCTCGGGCCGCGCGGTGTCCTTGGTGAACAACGGAAACCGCCGGGTGACCCGCCGCGGCCGCCCCTCGGCATCGGGCGCGCTGACGGGGTCCCGCACGGTGAGCTCGCCGCCCTCCTCCCGCACCCCCGGGCCGGCATCACCGTCGCGCGCGCCCGGCGCGTCCCGCTCGCCCTGCCCGTCCTGCGCGCTCCGGCCGGCCGGGGCGTCCGGGGCGCCCTCCGCGCCCGCGCCGCTCCGCTCACTCCGGCCGCTCGACGCTCCGGCAGCGCTCGGAACGGCGGCCGGGGCATCCCGGGCGTTCCGCGCGCCCCGGCCGGCCGGAGCACCCTCCGCGCCCGCGCCGTTCCGCGCGCTCCGGACGGCCGACGCACCCTCCGTGTTCCCGGTGCCCGAGGCGCTGCCCGCGCTCCCCGCGTCCTGTTCAGCCGACACTGCGCTCCGCCGCCTCGACCACGTTGACGAGCAGCTGGGCGCGGGTCATCGGGCCGACTCCGCCGGGGTTCGGGGAGATCCAGCCGGCGACCTCGGCCACGTCGGGGTGCACGTCGCCCACGATCTTGCCCTCGGCGCTGCGGGAGACGCCGACGTCGAGGACGGCCGCGCCCGGCTTGACGTCCTCGGCGCGGATCAGATGGGCGGAACCGGCCGCGGCGACGATGATGTCCGCGCGCTTGAGGTGCGCCGACAGGTCACGCGTGCCGGTGTGGCACTGGGTCACGGTCGCGTTCTCGCTGCGCCGGGTCAGCAGCAGCGGCATCGGCCGGCCGATGGTCACACCCCGGCCGACCACCACGACCTCCGCGCCCTTGATCTCCACGCCGTAGCGGCGCAGCAGGGTCAGCACGCCGTTGGGGGTGCAGGGCAGCGGGGCCGGCTCGTTCAGGACCAGACGGCCGAGGTTCATCGGGTGCAGGCCGTCCGCGTCCTTGTCCGGATCCATCAGTTCCAGGATGCGGTTCTCGTCGATGCCCTTGGGCAGCGGCAGTTGCACGATGTAACCCGTGCACGCCGGGTCCTCGTTCAGCTCGCGGACGGCCGCCTCGATCTCCTCCTGCGTCGCCGTGGCCGGCAGCTCGCGCTGGATGGAGGCGATGCCGACCTGCGCGCAGTCACGGTGCTTGCCGGCGACGTACTTCTGGCTGCCGGGATCGTCCCCGACGAGGATCGTGCCGAGGCCGGGCGTGACGCCCTTCTCCTTCAGCGCCGCCACGCGGGCGGTCAGATCGGACTTGATCGCGGCTGCGGTGGCCTTGCCATCGAGAATCTGGGCGGTCATGACCCCATCCTCGCGGATGACCCGCCCGCGGTTCCAATCCGGCCGCAATCCGGGCACCGCGGGGCCCGTCCTCCCGTATCCGCCCATGATCAGCGATGTTGCACTTGCACAACACATCGGGAATGCGGCTGGACAAGCCCGTCAGTGGTGCAGAACGATGACCTGACAAGTGCCGCGGGCAGCTCAACGGGGGGACGGTCGCAATACTGAAGAACTCTCCTCCGTGCGGATGCCACGCGTCGTCCCCGCACTCGGACCAACGGAGGAAAGCCCCCATGAGCTACGGCGACCCGAACAACCCCTACGGCGCTCCCCAGGGACAGCCGCAGCAGCCGCAGCAGCAGCCGGGCTACGGCTACCCGCAGCAGCAGGGGCAGGCGCCCGGTTACGGCTACCCGCAGGCCCCTCCGGTGTCCCCCTACGGCGGGCCCGCCGCGCCGACGACGATGCCGGGCTCGGTGAACGCGGCCAAGGTGATGATGTGGGTCATCGTCGGTCTCCAGGTCCTCGGCGTGGCGTTCTTCGCCTTCGCCGCCGTGGCCCTCAACGCCGCGAAGGACGACGAGTCCCTCAAGGAGAACACCGCCTTCCAGGACCTGGTCGGCCAGTCGACCGGCGTGATCTGGGGCTACGTGGTGTTCGGCCTGGCCTGGCTGGTGTTCGCGGCCGTCCTGGCGACGAAGTTCAAGAACGGCGGCAACGGCGCCCGCGTCACCATCCTGGTCTTCGCCATCATCACCGCCGTCCTCGGCATCTACCCGTTCATCCTCGTGGGCCTGGTGCACACCGTCCTGGCCATCCTGGTCGCGGTGTTCGTCGGCAACGCGAACGGCAAGGCCTGGTTCAACCGCCCCCGTTACTGAAGGGACCGCGGCGAGCAAGCCAGTTCGCGCCAATCACGTCCAAGGGCCGTGTCTCACCCGTACGAGGGGGGCACGGCCCTGGTGCGTCGCCCTAGTCTGACGGTGGTAGCTGTTCAGGCACGGGGAGAGCACCTTGTACAGCATCATCGTGGTACCTCCGCCGACCACGGAGGACGAGCGAGACCGCAGCCAGATCAGACTCGCGCCCGGCGAACGCCTCACCTTCGGCCGGTCCGCGCCCGACAACGGCCTCCACATCGCCCACGACGGGGTGTCCCGCCGGGCCGGTGAGATCACCGCGCAGGGCGCCTTCTGGGTACTGAGCAACTTCAGCCGCGCACAGACCTATGTCGTGGAGAACCCCGAGGGCGCGGGCGAGCACGTCAAGGTCGCGCCGGGGCGGCTGGACGCGCCGATCCCCTTCGAGTTCTCGCGGATCGTGCTGCCCGCGGCCGGGGACCTGCTGCCGCTTCAGGTGTGGGCGCCGCGCCACGACTACCTGAGCGGCTCGGGCGGTCTCGACGGTGCGACGACCGCGCCGGCATTCTCAGTCGACCGCACCAAGCGGTACTTCGCGGTCCTGGCCGCCCTGTGCGAACCGCGCCTGCGCGGCACGCCGCACGCGCCGCTGCCCACCGTCGACCAGGTCGCTGACCGGCTGCGCCCAACCTGGCCGGCCGCGTCCCGCACGTCGGTGCAGTGGAACATCGACTACCTCGCCGTGAAGCTGCGGCTCAAGCCGGGCCCGGAGAGCGCGGACACCGGCCCGCGGCTCAACGGCAAGAAGGAGTCCCTGGTCTCCCTGGCGCTCCGCTTCGACCTGGTCCGCGAGGACGACCTGGGCGTCCTGGCCGGCCCGCCGGGCCGGGTGACCCCGTGACCGAGCCGTACGCCGTTGCGGTGCCGAAGGGCTACCGGGTCGGCGTCTGGGAGGTGCGTGAGCCCCTCGCGACCGGCGCCTTCGGCAGTGTGTACGCGGCTCGGCGCACCGGGGAGAGCACGGAACTGCCCCGGACGGCCGCCCTGAAGTTCCTGCCCACGGGCACGGCCACGCCCCGTCGGCTGACCCATCTGCGCGAGCTGATCGAGCGGGAGATCGAGCTGTACCGGCGGCTGAAACATCCGCGGCTGGTGCGGATGTACGAGACGCTGACGGTCGACGACCCGGACCGCCCGGAGCTGGACGGCGCCACCGTCCTGGTCCTGGAGCGGGCCAAGGGCTCCCTGTCCGCCCTGCTCGCCGCGACGCCCCGGCCCGAGGCCGGTCCCGCGCTGCTCGCGCAGATCTGCGAGGGCCTGGCCCAGCTGCACGGCGCCGGCTGGGTGCACGGCGACCTGAAACCGGCCAACGTGCTGCTGATGGACGACGGTTCGGTCCGCCTCGCCGACTTCAACATGGCTGCCGAACTGGAGGGCACCCACGCCTACACCCCGGCGTTCTCCACCCCCGACTACACCCCGCCCGAGCTCCTGTGGACGGAGATCGGGGAACGGGGCCGCCGGATCCGCCCGTCCGCCGACGTATGGGCCTTCGGCGTCCTCGCGCACCTCGTCCTCACCGACTCCTTCCCGCTGCCCGGCGCGACCCCGGCGGCCCGCCGCGACGCGGCCGCCACCTACGCCCGGGGCACCGACGAGCTGCGGCTGTCACCCGAACTTCCCGACGACTGGCGGCGGATCATCTCCGCCTGCCTGACCCGCACCCACCAGGACCGCGTCTCCGGCGAGACGCTGCTGCGCCGCGTCGAAGCCGCAGCGGGCGCAGGCCACCGCGCCTTCCGCCTGCCCCGGCTGCGCCCGGCCCGCCACCTGCGCCGCACGTCCCTCGCCGCGATCACGACCGCCGCGGCGACCGCCCTCGCCGCCCTCGCCTACGGCATCAGCGTCTGGGCCGACGGCGCCCGGGGCAGCGGCGGCAGCGGCTCCGGCGCGTCCGCGAACGTCTCCGCCGCCGCGTACGGCGCCTCCGAACTCCGCACCGACCGGGGCATCCCGCCCGCCTACCGGCTGCTGATCGTCGAGACGGCGCACGACTGCGACCAGAAGGACGTCACCCCCGTCCTGATCGCAGCCATGCTGAAGGTGGAGAGCGACTTCGACCCGGACCTCGCGGACCCCGCCAACGACGAGTACGGCATCGCCCGCTGGACCCCGCGCGTGCTGCGCTGGTGGATGAACGAGGACGGTACCCCCGGGGAGACCGTCCCCCAACCCCCCTTCCCGCCGGCCGAGTCCATCCCGGCGATGGGCCGCTACCTGTGCTGGATCGCGCCGCGCCTGCACGAGGACCTGCCGGGCGACCGGCGGGTCCTGATCGCCACGGCCTACCGGAGGTCGTACCGCACGGTGAACGCGGCGGGCGGCGTCCCCCCGGACGTCCGCGCCTACGCCGACCGCATCGCCCACTACCTCAAGGAGTACACGCCCCCGGACCGCAACCCACCCTGAGCGGTCTGAGGTGCCCCCGTCGTCCCGATACCGGTTGGGAGGAGGGGGACGACTCCATGTACAGCGTCATCGTCGTACCATCCTCTTCCTCGCCAGGCAGAACGGCGACAAGGCGGTCATCCGAGAGGCGAACGAGGCCCTCGACACCAACACCCCGGAAGCCCTGCGCGCCTTCCTCGAAACCGGCTACCGCCTCGCCCAGGCCGAGGACGACCGCGTCGCCGTCTTCCGCATCCTGGCCGACCCGGACATCAGCGACGCGCGGCGCGCGGCGGCGGAGGCGGCCCTGGAGGACGGCACGCCCGAGGCCCTGCGGCACTTCCTGGAGGTCGGCCAGTACGAGGTGGACGGCTGAGGCCGAGCCGTTGCCGGAGCCGCCGGGGCCTGCTAAGGGTGACATGAGAGGGCGCGTGCCGAACGGGGGGATGCCGTGCTGCGCTACTGGGCGTTGTTCTGCGTCATCGGCGCCGCCGTCTCCGTGCTGGTCGCGTTCCCCAAGGCACAGCGCGAGCGCCGGCTGAAAAAGCACGGCCGGACCGCGACCGGGATCTGCCGAGGGCACCTCAACCCCGAGGCGGAAAGCGAGCCGATGCGGGTCCGCTGCGGCATCCGGACCTACCCGGAGCAGAAGGGCGAGATCTGGGTCGTCGTCCGGACACACGAGCGCATCCCCCAGGTGGGCGAGCAGTTCACCGTCGTCTACGACCCGGAGGACCCCCTCCACGCGGAGAGCCTGGACGTGATCCGCGAGTCCCGGGTGTGGGGCTACGGCGACCTCGCCTCGCTGCCCGTCTGGGCCCTGCTCTTCCTCCTCTACGGGGGCTGCATGGCGGCGGCCTCCGACTGACCGGCTGCTGCCCGTCGATCCCGCCGCTGCCGCCCCAGTACTTCGCCGGCCAGCGCTGGACGTTCTTGGCCTGGGCGGCGACTCAGAGGGACCGGATGAAGACGTCCCAGGCGCGGGCGGGAAACACCAGGGCTGGGCCGTGCGGGTTCTTGGAGTCGCGGACGGGGGTGATGCCGGGGAGGTTGTCGGCGACTTCGACGCAGTCCGCGCCTTGACCATTGCTGTAACTGCTCTTGCGCCAGGCGACGGAGCTCAGGTCAATGCCCTTGCTGCGCTTCATGTCTGTAATTCCTCGCTGCTTCTTCGATCAAGGCTAGGGATGCCTCGGGTGGGAGTGCGACGGCCCTGAGCAGATCGTACGACCTGCGGTACTCCTTCACGAGGGCCGGAAAGTCGGCCATCTGCCCGTCGAAGTTGCTTTCCGTCCACACCAGCGGCGGCGCGTCAGGGAAGCTCATGATCTTGGCCATCCCGTACATGAGGGGGTGCGCCACTGTCGTTTGCGGGACGACCTGCAAAACGCTGTCCGAGGCACGGATCACGTCGAGGATGTGCTCCAGCTGCTCGGCCATCTGCTCCGGCGGAAGCAGCGCATCCCGGATGAGCGACTCGCGGAGGATGCCCCAGTAGGCAGGCCGGTCCTCGCGGTTCCACAGCTCAGCGCGCACCAGTCGCGCGCGGACACGCTGCTCGATCAGCTCCCTCGACGCCGTCGGCTCCCCGTGTTGCATGAGAACCCGCATGTACGGCTCGGTCTGCAGGAGCCCGGGAATGACGCTGGGCGCCCACTCCTCCAACGTCTCTGCCTGCTTCTCCATGTCCGGCACGTCCGCGTAGTACAGCGGATGCCCCACCCGCCGTGCCCTGGCCGCGTCTTCACACCGCCGCTGGAAAAACCCGTCCGTCCCGAGCCGCTCGTCCACATGCCGGGCGAAGTCCATCGGCATTCCCCGCTCCCCCCGCTCGATCTGGCTGAGGAACGAGATCCCCCGGAAGCTCCCTTCCACCAACTGCTCCAGCGTCAGTCCCGCTTGCTCCCTCCGGTAGCGCAACTCGGCGCCGTAGAAGCAGGGAACGCTCGTCGACGCGTCAGGGTCCTTCTTCGCGGGCACAACCCACCACCGCCGTTTCTCACTTGCTCGYGCACAGCCGAAACCCCTTTTCACGGTACGCAACTCGACGCCAGTCTGTGAGCGATTCATCACAGACCGCACACGGAGGCGTCCCTCATGCACCCCCACCCCCAGCCCCACCACGAAACCGATGCCTGCGTCGAAGACCTCCGCACCGCCCTGGAGGCGAACGGCATCACGCTCCCCTCCCTCGGCGTCGACCTGCCGACCTTCGCCGGCACGCTCCCCACCCGGCCTCTCATCGCACTCGGYAACTGCAACCAGGCCACCGCCCGCGCTCTCATCGCCGCCCTGAACAAGGCGGCCGGCCAGTGACCGAACCCCTCGTCCTCGAACTGCTCGCGCTCCCCAAGGCCGTACCCGAGGTACGTCACGCCGTACGCGAGCACCTGGGCGTGCCCTGCCCCGAAGTCCAGCTCTGCGTCAGCGAGTTGCTCACCAACGTGATCAACCACGTCGGCGAGGGCGCCTCGGTGACCGTCCGCCTGTTCCACGCCCCGGACGGCCGTATCCGACTGGAGGTCACCGACCCCGACCCGCACGCCTGGCTCGTCGCACGCCGCCCGGGCGAAAACGACGAGACCGGCCGCGGCCTCCTGCTGCTGGACGCGGTCGCACGATGCTGGGGTGTGTGGCTGACACCCGCCGGTCAGACCGTGTGGTGCGAACTCCTCCGCACCCCGTGAAGCGGCATACCTGGGATGTTTCAGGTTCCACCCGACATGACCATCAAGACGACGGCCAAGCGAATCAGCGCCCGGTCATCGGGTCACTCCCCCGCCCCACGCGATAGCCTCACGTCAATTGGTGGGACTCAGCAGCGCGTTGGGAAGAAGCAGCACTCGGGGGATCGATGACAGACCAGCGGCAGCCCGTGCCGTCATACACCCCGGCGTCCGGTGACGCCGCTCTGCGGCAGGCTGGGGCGACACCGCTCCAGCCGCCGGATCCGGGGCGCATCGGACCGTACGTACCGCTCGGACGGCTCGGCACGGGCGGCATGGGCCGCGTCTACCTCGGCCGCCCCGCCGACAACGCCCCCGGCCTCGCCGCCGTCAAGGTGATCCGCCCCGAGTACGCCGAGGACTCCCGCTTCCGACGGCGTTTCGAGCGGGAGGCCGCCCTGCACGTCCGGGTGCGTACAGCGCGGGCGCCGCAGCTGCTCGGCACCGGATTCGACGACTCCTTACTGTGGATGGCGACGCAGTATCTGCCCGGCCTCAACCTCGCCGACGCCGTCCGCGAGTGCGGCCCGCTCGACGTCGCCGGGGTGTGGCGGCTGGTCGGCGATCTCGGGCAGGCTCTGGCTGCGCTGGCCGTCGCCGGTGTCGTGCACCGGGATCTCAAGCCGTCCAACGTGATCCTTTCCCAGCAGGGCGCGCACATCATCGACTTCGGTATCGCCCAGGCCACCGACAGCAGCGCGATCACCTCGACCGGGCACCGGGTCGGCACGCCCGCGTTCATGGCGCCCGAGTATCTGCGCGAGGGCCACTGCGACACCGCCTCCGACGTCTTCTCACTCGCGGGAAGCCTGATCTACGCGGCCACGGGACGCGCCCCTTTCGGTGACGGGACGGGCGTCGACGTGATGCACCGTGTCGCGTTCGAGGAGCCCAAGCCCGAGATCATGGCCGGACTCGCGGCCCGGGACGCCGGACTGGCCGCGCTGTTGTCCGCCTGCCTCTCCAAGGATCCCGCCGGCCGTCCCACCCCTCGGCAACTGACCGAGGCCGCCGCGGTCGCCGGGGACCCCCACGCCGCCTCCTGGCACGAGCCGCTGGACGGCCGGCTGCTCGCCCGACGGCAGGCCTGCGACGTACTGGAACGTTTCGCCGTGCAGAAGGCCGTTCACGAGACCGTCCAGTTACGTACTCCGGCGCAGGGAACGGCGGTTCCTGCCCTCGAC
>NZ_NGFN01000135.1 GCF_002148965.1 Streptomyces swartbergensis
GGGCATCTTGCCACCGGCCACCTCGACGGACGGTGTGACTACTCCGAATTCAGCCACGAGCCCACTCCAGCCAGCGCTTGGTGACGGTGGCTTCGTTCTTGATCCACCAGTCGAGGTTCGCGTCGAAGCCCTTGTCGTAGTACTGCGGCGCACCCGCGAGCGCGTTGCGCTCGGCCTTGGTGAGCTTGGCGTAGGCCACCGGGGAAGACGGGTTCGAGGGAAAGGCCTTGGCCAGGGCGGCCTGGATCTCGGCACGCAACGCGAAGTCCATCAGCTGGTAGGCGCCGTCCACGTTGGCCGCGCCCTTGGCGATGGCATAGCCCGAGAACTGGCGGCGCATGCCGTTGAGCTGCCGCGCGACAGGGACGCCCTGCTTCTGCAGATCGGCGATCCGGCCGTCCCAGACGGTGGACATCGTCACCTCCTGGCGGCTCAGGAGCACACCGGGGAGCGGGCCACTGTCCCAGAACTTCTTGATGTCGCCCCGCAGCCGGGTCAGCACCTTGAAGGCACGCTCGACATCGAGCGGGTACAGCTTGTCCATCGGAACGCCGTCGGCCAGCAGCGCGAACTCCAGCTCCGGCAGGTCACCGTCCGGGCTGACCATCGCACGGCCACCCGTGAAGGCCTTGGTGTCCCAGAAGTCCGCCCACGACTCGGGCTTCCTGCCGCCGAAGGCATCCGTGCGATACGCGATGCACTGACCGTAGAAGCTGTGACCGATGGCATGGCCGGTGACCTGGTTCTCAGGGATCTTCGCGCTCTTCACGCTCTTGATCCGGTCCAGGTCCAGCGTCTCCAGGGCGTCCTGCTTGRCGTACTTGTRGTGCGCCATCATCGAGTTGTTGATGAGGTCGCACTGCGGGCGGCCCTGCTTGATCTGGGCCAGCAGCGGGGCATCGTCCAGGTTGAGCACCTTGACGGCTATGCCGGTCTCCTGSGTGAACGGCGTGTAGATCGCCTTCTGCAGGGCCGCGCCGTAGGAACCGCCGCTGTCGCGGACGAYCACCGTCTTGCCGCCGCGCTTGCCGCCGCCGGACGAGGCCCGGCTGGTGCCGGTGCCGCAGGCGGCGAGGGAGGGCAGGGCGGTGAGGGCGGCCAGACCGCCTGCTCCGCGCAGGAGCACTCTCCGGCCGATCTGGGGATCACTCATGGCAATACTCCTCATCTAGGGGCGCGTGGGACCGACTGTGCTGGGGCTGAGGGGATGCCAGCGGTCGTGGGGTCGCTGCCGGTCCGCCCTGCGGCTGCGCGAGGGCGGCGGGCTCCACACCGGGGGTGACGGCGAGCCCGTACATATTCGGGAGACTGCGTCCGGGGGCGGTGGTGGTGATCTCGAACCTGAAGGACGACGATCACTGTCCGGACGAGGACCTCGGGCCGCTATCAATCTCGTCTAGCGCGATGTCATGAAGCTTCACGCTAAAAGTGGCAAGAGGATGACAGTGGGCTGAGACCGAGTCAAGGTGTGCATGCTGCGGAGATCGCCGGCTCGACGCTCCGGCGGGTATCGCCGCCGCCCGCGCGAGCACGGTGGCCGGCCGGCGTCTCGGCGTAGGGAAGGCTGGGGTGGTGGCGAGGGCGTCACGCCGGACGCGTCCACACCTTTGCGTCCCTCCGTTCCACGTCCAAGGCCCAGGACAGGTCGCCTGCGACGTGGTGGGTGATGCTGTGGCCGCCTTTCCCTCAAGGGCGGGTTTCCCTCAAGGGCGGGGCAGGCCGAGAAGGACGGGGAGGTCGGCGATGTCGGTGATCCGCTGGTAGCCGAGCCAGTGCTCGTCGTGCTCGAAGCCGCGGTCCATGTACACCTTGTTCTTGATGCCTATGTTGGCCGCGGAGCGCAGGTCGTACTTGGGGCTCGCCGAGACGTGCACGATTTCGTCCGGTGTCACGCCGAGCTTGTCCAGCGTGTATTCGAAGGCGCGGAGCCGTGGCTTGTAGACGCCCATCTCCTCGGCGGTGATCACGACCTCGAACGGGGCCTGGAGGTTTTCCACGAGGCGCTTGGCATGCACGTCGTCGGAGTTCGTCACGATGACCAGCGGGTACTCCTCGGCCAGGCGCCGCAGGGCCTCGGTGACGCCGGGGTAGGGGCCCCAGGTGGGGATCTCCTCGTACACCGCCGGGCCGTCGCTCTCCCGGTACTGAAGGCCGAACCGGCGCATGGTCCGTTCCAGCGAGTGGGCGACGATCTGGTGGAACGGCTTGTACTCGCCCATGCACTCGTCGATCCGGTACTGGTTGCCGGTCCGCAGGAAGTCGTCGGCGATCTCGGCCGGGAGCCGGTCACCCAGGACCCGGCGGATCACCTCATTGATACGGAAGTGGATCAGCGTCCCGTTCATGTCGAACGTGACGAACTTCGGCTTGCTCTCGAATCTCATGGTTCCTCCAGTTGTCATCTACGAGACAGTCACCAGATTGTCGCTTGTCGATTGTCGACCATATGGGTATGGTCGACACCTGTCAACGGGCCTCGAACCTCCTTTCAGGGCTTGCTCCGCCGGACCAAAAGAAGGTCACGGCGGACCTCGGAAAGGGCCCGACCCAGCCCGACTCACGTGCGTCCAGAGCGGCTGACAGCACTGTCAGGAGAGAGCAGCGACATGAAGTTCACCCCCTACTGGCTCGACACCGCTCCCCAGGGTCCGGACCGGTCCCGGACCGACATCGGCGGGCACGTCGATGTGGCGATCATCGGGGCCGGCCTGACCGGCCTCTCGGCGGCACTGCACCTGGCGCGCAAGGGCGCGAACGTGCACGTCTTCGAGAAGGACACGGTCGGCTTCGGTGCGTCGGGCCGCAACGGCGGCATGGCCACCACGGGCTTGTCGATCGGCTTGCGTGACGCGGTCGCCCGCTACGGCTTCGACACCGCGAAGGCGTACCTGATGGCCTACCACGACGCGGTCGACACCCTCGAAACCCTCGTCAAGGAAGAGAACATCGACTGCGACTTCGCCCGCACGGGCAAGCTGAACCTGGCCTCCAAGCCGGCCCACCTCGACGGTCTGCGCAAGACCCACGAGATCATGTCCGGCCGGCTCGGACTCGAGACCCGTCTGATCCCCAGGAGCGAGATCCACACCGAGATCGGCTCCGACCGCTACCACGGCGCGATGGTCGAGGCCAGGAGCGCGGGGCTGCACGTCGGCAAGTTCACCAAGGGACTCGCCGAGGCCGCCGCGGGGATCGGCGTCACCATCCACGAGAAGGCACCCGTCGAGAAGATCCGCAGGCTGCAGGGCACGCGGCACGAGCTGGTCACCGCGCGCGGGACCGTCCGGGCCGACCAGGTGCTGGTCGCGACCAGCGGCCACACCGGCCGGCCGTTCCGCTGGCAGCAGGTCAGGATCGCGCCCGTGGGCAGCTTCATCATCGTGACCGAACCGCTGGGCAGGGATCTCTGCGACATGCTGCTGCCGAACCGGCGGATGGCATCGTCGTCCATGAACCTGCTGAACTACTTCCGGATCACTCCGGATGACCGGTTGCTGTTCGGTGGCCGCGCCCGCTTCGCCATGTCCAGCCAGCAGTCGGACGCGAAGAGCGGCCGCATCCTGCACAAGGCGATGACCGAGGTCTTCCCGCAGCTCACGAACGCGCGCGTCGACTACTGCTGGGGCGGCCGGGTCGACATGAGCATGGACCGGATGGTGCACGCCGGCGAGCAGGACGGGCTGTTCTACTCCCTCGGCTACTCCGGCCACGGCGTTCAGATGGCCACGCACATGGGCAAGCAGATGGCTGAGTACATGAACGGGACCCCGGCCGCCAACCCCTGGCGCGATCTGCCCTTCAAGCGGATACCCGGACACTTCGGACCGCCCTGGTTCCTGCCCTTCGCGGGCGGCTACTACAAGTTCAAGGACCTCATGAAGTAGGTGTGGCACGGATGCTGAGGGGATGACACGGCCCGGGAGCTACGGGGTACGCCTACGGCGCCGGTGCCTCCCACTGCCGTGTGCTGTCACGGGCCGTGGCCCTTCCCCATACCGCCGACGACGTGGTCGCGGCGCCACGGGCCTGCCGTGAGGCGGGTGTGCCGGTCACGGCCCGGCGCGGTAGGTGTGTGCCGCCGGAACCGTCTACGAACGTCCGTCTGCCGGCTGGGCTTGCAGCGCCGACTGGAAATGGGCAGCCAGTTCCTGGCGGAACGCGTCGCTGTCGCCTTCCAGGGCAACCCTCGCCAGCCTCTCGTGCTCGATGGCCAGATCGTGCGGGTCGCTGTAAGTGCGGTGGTCGAGGCTGAGGTAGAGGCGCAGCTTGGTCTCCCAGCCGTTCCAGAGGCTCTGCAGGACGCTGTGCTCCGAGAGCTCGTAGAAGAGCCTGTGGAAGCGAAGGTGCGCGTCGATGCTCGCCGGGATGTCGTTCTTCTCGGTGGCCCGGTGGAGATCCTCGATGGTCTGCATCAACTGCGGTCGCTCGGCACCGCGCAGGGCTTCGGCTGACAGCTCGGCGGCGTACGGCTCGACCCGCAGGCGGACCGAGGCGATCTCGGCGACCTCGCGAGCGCTGACCTCTACGACGAACGCCCCGCGGAAGGGGATCCGTACGACCAGGCCATCTTCTTCCAGCCTGGTCAGCGCCTCGCGCAGCGGGGACCGGCTGATCCCGAGGTCTGCGGCGATGTGCGCCTCACGCAGCTGTCCACCAGGAGGGACGGTGCCGTCGAGGATGGCCGCGCGCAGCACGCGGTAGACACCGTCCGGTGTCGTCGTCCGCTGCTCCAGCCACTCGAACTTGGGGGCCATCCTGGCGTCCTCCTTTGGTCGTTTGTCGACTATACAAGGCGTCCCCATGGGCGGGAGAGGCGGACCTTTCTGCGTGCAACGACGAAGCCAGCCTTATTGAAAACGATTGTCGTACCGGATAGATTGTCTACGTTGTATACCCCGGGCGCCCCACCGCCCGGCGTCCGTGCATGGCCACGTGAGGGGAAGACGCAGTGATAACTCGGCGTGCCGCGCTGCGCGGTGTCGTGGGAGGGGCGGCGGCGGTCGCTGCCGGCGGGGCGCTGGCGGCCTGCGGAGGCGACAGCGAGGATCCCGCCGGGGCTGAGGCGTCCGTCGCTCCGCGCAGGGGCGGGAAACTGCGGGCGGCGTTCATCGGGGGGAGCACGGAGTCCACCGACCCCACGCTCGCCGCGGGCGTCGGCATCGACTACGTGCGGGCCCGGGTCGTCTGGGACACCCTCGGTGAACTGGAGGGCGGCAAGCCGGTGTGGCGGCTGGCGGAGGGCGTCGAACCCGACTCCGACGCCACCACGTGGACCGTACGGGTCAGGAAGGGCGTCACCTTCAGCGACGGGCGTCAACTCACCGCCCACGACGTGCTGTTCAGTCTGCGCACACTCGTCGGGAAGCGGAGCCCGCAGAGCGGGTTCATCACCCACCTCGACCTCAAGAACGCCCGCGCCCGCGACACGCGCACCGTCGAGCTGCCGCTCACCATGGCCGACGGCTTCTTCGACCTCGCTCTCGCGCACTCCATGTTCGTCTTCCCCGACGGCACCAAGGACCTCACCAAGGCTCCGGGCACCGGGCCGTACGTGCTGAAGCGGTGGCAGGCGGGACGCAGCAGCGTGCTGATGCCCCGGGAGGACTACTGGGACCGCGACAACGGCGGCCCCTACCTCGACGAGCTGGAACTGGTCTCCGTCACCGACGCGGCGGCCCGGCTCAGCGGACTGAAGTCGGGCCAGTTCCACTACGCCGGCGGGCTCGCTCTCACCGCCGTGCGCACCGAACGCGGCAACAGCGCACTGCGCATCGAGACGCCGCCCAAGGACCTGTGGGTCGACCTCAACCTGCCCATGAACCTCGGGCTGAAGCCGTTCACGGACGCGCGCGTGGTGCGCGCCGTGAAGCTCGCCCTCGACCGCGAGTCCCTCGTCCGCACCGTGACGCTCGGTCAGGGCGAGGTCGGCAACGACCTCGTGGGCGCACACCAGCCGTACTTCGACACGGGCATCGCGCAGACGGCGTACGACCCGGAGCAGGCGGCCAAGCTCCTCAAGGATGCCGGGCAGGACGGGCTCGCGGTGCGCATCCGCACGTCGGACTACGACTACGGCACCGAGGAGAGCGCCACCGCGATGGTGCCGATGCTCGCGAAGGCCGGGATCAAGGCGACGCTCGACAAGGTCCCCGCCGCCGACTACTACAGTGACTTCAAGACGATCCTCAGCACCCCGATCCAGACCTCCGCCTACCACCCCAACCCGCTGCCGCTGATGATCCGGACCTACTACGGCTCCACGGCCGCCTACCCGCTGACCGGTACCAAGGGGGCGCGGACCCTCGATCCGCTGATCGCCGCCATGAACCGTGCCACGCGGGAGGACCAGCGGCGGGGGCGGGTGGCGGACGTACAGGAGTATCTGCACGAGCACGGCGGCGACGCGCTGTTCGCACGGGTGCCGACGGTGTCCGGCGCGGCGGCGAAGGCGCACGGCGTGAAAGCGCGCGGCTACGCCGACTATCCCAGCCTGCGGGACGCCTTCCTCGCATGAAGCCGCAGCCGAAGCCGGTGCCGGAGCCCCTGCCCAAGCCGCCGGTACCGAAGCCGTCGCGGTCAGGGCTCGTGCGGTGGGCGCTGAGACGCACGGCGGGGGCGCTGCTCGTGCTCCTCGTCGTGACCGTCCTGGTGTTCGCCGCCACCGAGGCCGCCCCCGGCGACGCGGCCACCGCCCGGCTCGGACCCCAGGCGCCGGCCGGTGCCGTCGAGGCGTTGCGCGCGCGGCTGGGCCTGGACCGGCCCGCACCGCTGCGCTACCTCGACTGGCTCGGGCACGCCGTCCGCGGCGACTTCGGCGCCAGCTACGCGAACGGGCGTCCGGTGGGCGAGCTGATCGCCGACCGGTTCGGCAACTCACTCGTCCTGGGACTCGCCGCCCTGGCCGTCCTGGTGCCGCTGGCCGTCGGGCTCGGTCTGTGGGCGGGGCTGCGGGCCGGGCGGCGCGGCGACCGGATCGTCTCCGGCACCGCCCTGGGGCTGGCGGCGGTCCCGGAGTTCGTCACGGGGGCCGTGCTGATGGCGGTGTTCGCGGCCGGGCTCGGCTGGCTGCCCGCCGTGTCCCTGCTGGGAGCCGGTCAGGGCCCGCTGGACGAGCCGTCCATGCTGGTCCTGCCGGTGCTCACGCTGGTGTCGGTGTGCCTGGCGCAGAATCTGCGGCTGGTGCGGGCCGGGGTCGCCGAGGCCGCCCGGTCCCCGGCGGTGGTCGCGGCGCGCCTGAACGGGGTGCCCGAACTTCGGGTCGCCGTGCGGTACGTGCTGCCCGCCGGGCTCGGCCCCGCCGTCCCGGTGCTCGCCCGCTCCGTCGCCTACCTGCTGGGCGGCGCGCTGGTCGCGGAGTCGCTGTTCGGCTACCCCGGGCTCGCCGCTCTCCTGGTGGACGCCACGGCCGGCCGGGACGTCCCGGTGGTGCAGGCGGTGGCTTTGCTCGGCGCGGCCGTCGCGGTGGCCGCGAACCTCGCCGCCGATGTCGCCGTACACCTTCTCGAACCCGTGCGGGGGCACACGCGATGACCCTCATCTCCGAACGGCCGCCGGCCACCGAGACCCCCCGGGCCGACAGGTCACCACGGCGGCGGCGACGCGGTCGGCTCGCCCTGGCCGTCCTGCTGCTGGTCGGCGCGGTCGCGCTGCTCGGACCGCTGTTCGCACCGCACGCCGTGACGGACGCCGTGGACATCCCCTACGCGCCCGGCAGCGCCGACGTACCCCTGGGAACCGACCGGCTGGGTTCCGACGTGCTCAGCCGGGTGCTGTCCGGCGGCCGTTCCCTGCTGCTGACCTCCCTCGCGGTCACGGGCGCCGTCTGTCTCCTGGGCGCGCTGCTCGGCATGCTCGCCGCCTGGCGCAGGGGCTGGACCGACACGCTGATCCTGCGCCTCGCCGACGTGTTGCTCGGGCTGCCCGCCTTCCTGCTGCTGAGCGTGGTGGTCGTGGCCACCGGGCGCGGCACGGCGGGCGTGGCGCTGGCGTCGGGGCTCGTGCTGCTGCCCGAGAGCGTCCGCGTGGTCCGGGCGGCCACGCTGCGCATCCTCGCCCAGGACTACGTGGAGGTCGCCGTCGCCCGGGGCGAGCGAACCGTGAGTGTGCTGGGGCGCGAGGTGCTGCCCAACCTGCTGCCCGTGCTGGCCGCCGACGCGGGCGTCAGGTTCCTGGGGGCGGTGACGGTCGTCGCCACCGCCGCCTTCCTCGGATACGGCGCCCAACCGCCTTCCGCCGACTGGGGGTTGATGGTTCTGGAGAACCGCGACGGCCTCACCCTCCAGCCGCTCGCCGTCCTCGTCCCGGCCGTCCTGCTGCTCGTCCTGCTGCTCTCCGTGAACCTGCTGCTGGACGCGGCCTTCCCCGGGCCTGAGCGGACGGCCGCCCGGCGACGGCGGGAGCCGGCGCCGGCGGGCCCGCAGACGCCCGGGGTCCCGGGTGCCCTGCTCTCCCTGCGCGGGCTGTGTGTCGACAGCGACGGCGGGCACCGCGTCCTGGAGGACGTCGACCTCGACCTCGCTCCCGGTGAACTCCTCGCCGTGGTGGGGGAGTCCGGCAGCGGCAAGACGACCCTCGTCCTGGCCGCCCTGGGGCAGGTCGGGCCGGGGCTGCGACCGGCGGGCGGCGAGGTACGGCTCGACGGGAGCAGCCTGCTGCGGCTGGACGAGCGGCGGCTGCGGCGGGTGCGCGCCGCGCTGTGCGGATACGTGGCCCAGGACCCGCGCACCGCACTGGCGCCCCACCTGCGCGTCGGCGCCCAGATCACCGAGGTGCTGCGGGCCCGACGGATACCGAAGGAGCAGTGGGCGGAACGGGCCGAGCGGGCGCTGCGTCTCGCGGGACTCGACCGGCCGCACGAGGTCGTCCACCGCAGGCCGCACCAGTTGTCGGGCGGCCAGCGTCAGAGGGTCGCGCTGGCGGTGGCACTGTCCGTCGAACCCCGGCTGCTGGTGCTCGACGAACCGACCAGTGCCCTCGACACCGTCACCGCTGCCGCGTTCCTCGYCGATCTGACCCGGCTGCGGCGCGACACGGGCGCGGCCGTCCTGCTCGTCTCGCACGACCTGGGCTCGGTCGCCGGTGTGGCCGACCGGGTGGCCGTCATGAGCGGTGGGCGAATCGTCGAACTCGGGCCGCCAAAGGGCGTATTGACCGACCCGGTCAGCGAGCCTGGACGGGCGTTGGTCGCGRCGGCCCGGCCCGGCGTTCCCGCCCCGGCGGCAGACCATGAGGAGCCGACGGGCGAAGGTGCGCTCCTGCGCGCGTCGGAACTCTCCCTCGTACGCGAGGAACCGGTACTCGACGGCGTGTCACTCGCCCTCGACCCGGGAGACTGCCTGTCCGTGGTCGGTCCCTCCGGCTGCGGCAAGACGACCCTGCTGCGCTGCCTCGCCGGTCTCGATGCCCCCACGAGGGGCGAGATACGCCTGCACGGCGAGGCCCTCGCCCGGGACGTGCGCGACCGTGATCCCCGGCAGCGTCGCCGAGTGCAGCTCGTACCCCAGGATCCGTACGCCTCGCTCAACCCGCGCCACACCGTGGCCGCGATCGTGGGCCGCCCGCTCGCGTTCCGCGCCGACATACCGGCGGTGCGGCAATCGGCCGAAGTGGAGCGACTGCTGGCGCAGGTGGGCCTCGACCCGGAGCTGGGCGGGCGGCTCCCCGGGGCGCTGTCGGGCGGTCAGCGGCAGCGGGTGGCCCTGGCGCGGGCGCTGGCGGCGGACCCCGAGGTGCTGCTGTGCGACGAGGTGACCAACGCCCTGGATCCGTCCGTGGCGGCCGCGGTCACCGAGCTGATCGCCCGCCTGCGGACGGGGCTGGGGCTCGCCGTCGTCATGGTGACGCACGACCTGTCGGTCGCCGCCCGGCTCGGCGGACGGGTGGCGGTCCTGCACGACGGCCGGATCCGCGAGACGGGCCCGGCGTCCCGGGTGCTGAGACGGCCCGAACACGAGGTGACCCGGGCGCTGGTGGCGGCGATGCCGTACCGGGCGCGGGTGGCCGGAGAGGACGTGGCACGGTGACAGGGGGTGTTCTGAAGGTCCCGCACAGCACCCACGGCGCCCGGCACGCACCCTCGCCGCACCGGCCAAAGACCCAAGTAGCTCCTCCCCCACTCTCAGCTTCGCTCGAGCGGGGGGACCCCCATCGAGGGCCTTCGGCCGGCACGCCGAGGCCACGCACCGAACACCGCGGGCACCGCACGGGACCTTCAGAACACCCCCTAGGGTGGCGGTATGCCGAGCACGACGACCGACAGCGACGGAACGCCTTCGGGGGCCGGGAAGCGCCGTGCCCCGCTGAACCGGGCGACCGTCGTGGCCGCCGGGAGGCGGGTGGCCCGCGACCAGGGGCTGTCGGCGGTCACCCTGCGCCGGGTCGCCGCGGAACTCGGCGTGACGGCCATGGCGTTGTACCGGCACGTGGGCGACAAACGCGAGCTGCTGGTCGCGATGCTGGACGACGTGGCCGAGCAACTGGTGCTCCCGGACGGCGACGGGTCGCCCTCGGACCGGCTGGTCCTCGCCTTCCGCGCGCTGCACGACCATCTGACGGCCGAGCCGTGGGTGACCGAAGTCCTCAAGGCCGGCGAGCTGTTCGGGCCGCGTGCCTCGCGGTTCGTCGAGCATGTGCTCGCCCTGCTGGAGGAGGCCGGGCTCACCGACGAGCAGGCGGCCGACGCCTACTGGGCGCTGTGGTGGTACACCTTCGGCCACCTGTCGTACCTGCCCGCGCTGCGGCCCGAGGGCCGCCCCGCCCGGCATGAGCTGATGACCCGAGTCCGCATGAACGACCATCCCCGGCTGTCCCGGATGCTGTCCCGGCCGCCGCGCCAGGCGGTGGCCCAGGACGCGTTCGTGCCCGGCCTCCAGGCTCTCCTGCGGGGTCTGCTCCCGGACTGAGCCGGAGTCTGAACGGACCGCATGCGGTACGCCGCTGCCGTCCGCCCGCGTGTATACGCCGTATACCCACGTCTGCTTTCCATGTCTCAAGGGGTTTGCCCATGACCCAGGACGTACCTCAGGAGCCGTCGGCCGAGACCGGCCCGGCGCCCGGCAGCGGCTGGCTGCTCGCCACCACGTCACTGGCCGCCGTACTGATGACGCTCGACATCACCGTCGTCAACGTCGCCCTGCCCGAAATCGCCGCTGATCTCGACGCCGGACTGACGGGCCTGCAGTGGGTGGTGAACGCCTACACGCTGGCCTTCGCCGCGCTCCTGCTGCCGGCCGGGTCGCTGTCCGACCGCAGCGGGCGGCGCCGGATGTTCCTGACCGGTGTCGCGCTCTTCACCGCCGCGTCGGCGGGCTGCGGCGCCGCACCGGGCGTCGGCACGCTGATCGCCTGCCGCGCCGTGCAGGGCCTGGGCGGGGCGATGGTGATGTCCACCGCGCTGGCCCTCATAGCAGGGGCGTACGCGGGCCGGCGCCGCCAGTCGGCCATCGGGATGTTCTCCGCGGCGGGCGGTGTCGCGGCGGCTCTCGGCCCGTTGGTCGGCGGCGCCGTCGTGGAAGGTCTCGACTGGCGGTGGATCTTCTACCTCAACCTGCCGGTCGGTGTCCTCATCCTCGTCGGCACCGTGCTGCGCGTCCCACAGGACCGCACCGGCGAACTGCCGCGCCCTGAGGGCCGGTTCGACGTCCTCGGGCTGCTGCTCGCCGCCGGGGCGCTGCTCGGCCTCAACTACGGCCTGGTGACCGGTCCCGAGGACGGCTGGACATCGGCGTCCGCCCTGCTGCCGCTGGTGGGCGGTGCGGTGCTCGTCGCCGGGTTCGTGGGCTGGGAGATACGGTCCCGGGAAGCGGCCCTGTTCGACGTACGGCTGCTGCGGGTGCCGTCGTTCACCGGCGCGATCGTGCTCAGCTTCGTCTGCCGGGTCGTCACCTTCGGCGTCCTGCCGTACCTGATCCTGTGGCTGTCGGGCATGCTCGGGTACAGCCCGCTCGGCACCGGGCTGCGGCTGCTGGCGATGACCGCCTTCATCATGCTGGTCGCCCCCTTCAGCGGGTTGTTCCTCAAGCTGATGCCGACGCGCGGTGTCATGGCGCTCGGCACGGGCGTCACCGCGGTCGGGCTGCTGTCCATGGCCCGGGTCGGCCCCGACGACTCCTGGCTGGTGATGCTGCCCGGCCTGGTGCTCCTCGGCATCGGCGGGGCGATCGCCTTCCCGCCGCTGATGGGCATCGCCGTCGGGGTCGTGCCTCCCGAGCGGGCCGGGATGGCGTCCGGGATGACCAACACCTTCTTCCCGCTCGGCACGGCCGCCGGAGTGGCCGCCTTCGGCGCGGTGTTCAGCACCCGCATCGACACCGACCTGGACGACGCGCGGCTCGCCGCGCTGCACGTCCCGGAAGGGATGCGGCAGCAGGTCCGCGACGCCGTGGCCGCCGGGCAGTTCGGTCCACTCGAACGCGCCCTGCCCGCCACCGCCCGCGAACCGGTCCTGGACGCGGCCCGTTCGGCACTCACCGGCGGCCTCGCGACGATCTGCGTGGCGGCGGCCGTGATCAGCCTGCTCGCCGCCCTCGCCTCGTGGACGCTCATCCGCGACAAGGACCAGCTGACCGCGAAGGAGCCGGCCGATGTCCCTGCCTGAGACGACCAGCGATCCTCACACCGCCAACGATGCTGACTCGGCGAGCGACCTCTACGGCGCCGCCGCCGAGTTCTACGACCTGCTCGCCGCCCCCACCTGGGCGCGGCTCGGCCCGCTGCTGCGCGGGGCCCTGGACGGCGTCGACCCGGGGCACGGACCCTTGCTCGACATCGGCGCGGGCACCGGTCTGTCGACCGAGGCCGCCGCCGACGCCGTCCCCGATGCGCAGCTGCTGGCGGTGGAGCCCTCCGCCGGGATGCGCATCGCGCTGTCCACCCGGCTCGCCTGCCGTCCCGCACTCGCCGGCCGCGTCACCGTCACCGCCGGCACCCTCCGCGACGTACGGCTGCCGAGAAGGCTGTGCGCGGCCGTCGCTCTCGGTGTCGTCGGCCATCTCGCTCCCGTCGAACGCGCCTTGTTGTGGCGGTTGCTGAGTGAGCGCCTGGCGCCCGGAGCCCCGGCCGTCGTCGACGTCCTCGACCGCACCGCGCCCCCGACCCGGGCCCCGCTGCGGCTGGCGACCCGCCGTGTCGGCGACCTGGAGTACGAGTCGTGGAGCGAGGGCGCCGACGACGGCTGGACCCTCACCTACCGCGTACGCGACGGGGAGACGGTTGTCCGCGAACACACCGTGCCGCTGCCCTGGTCCGGAGTCGGCATCGCGACGGTGGCCGAGGAAGCCGCGGTCGCCGGACTCGTGTGCACCCGGCTCGCCCCCGACTTCGCCGTCCTGCGCACCACCCCCCTGACCCGAGAGGATCACTCATGACCGGCGCGGCCCTCGCGGACCCGCGAGAGGGCACCCCTGACAGCCCCTCCGACGCCCTTGTCCCGCCCGAGGCCCCTGCCGCGAAGGCGCCGGGGCTCGGCGATCTCCTCGCCCCCGCACGAGGGCGGCTCACAGCCGCGATCGTGGCCCAGGCGGCCGCCGCGGTCTGCTCGATGATCCCGTTCATCGCCGTCGCCGAACTGGCCCGCGCCCTGCTGGCGTCCGGCGGCCCGGACGAGAGCCGCGCCTGGGCCGCGGCCTGGACCGCCGTGGCCGCCCTGGTGGCCCGGCTCGTGCTGTACGCGACCGCCGGCGTCCTCACCCACCACGCCGACGCCGACCTCCAGCTCGGGCTGCGCCGACGCATAGCCCGGCACCTGGGGCGGCTGCCGCTGGGCTGGTTCACCGAGAACAGCTCGGGCGAGGTGAAGAAGGCGGCGGGCGACAACATCTCCACGCTGCACCACCTGGTCGCGCACACCGCGCTGGAGGTGACCGCCGCGATCGTGGCGCCGCTGACCGCGCTGGCCTACCTGCTGACCGTGGACTGGCGGCTCACCCTCGTCGCGCTGCTCCCGCTCCTGCTCGGCGTCTGGTTCTTCAAACAGGCCATGTCCGGGGGCGAGGAGGTGACGGCACGGTTCTTCGGCGCGATGGGCGGCGTCAACGCGGCAGTCGTCGAACTCGTCCACGGCATCAAGGTGATCAAGGCCTACGGCCGCACCTCCCACGCTCACCGCGCCTACGACGCCGCCGCCGACAGCTTCTCCGTCTTCTTCCGCGACTGGATCATGAGTACGACGCGGGCCAGTACGTCGGCCGCGCTCGCGCTCTCCGGACCGGCCGCCCTTCTCGTCGCCACGGCCGCCGGCACCCTCTTCGTCACGCAGGGCTGGGCCGACGCGCTCGACCTCGTGCCGTTCGTGCTGCTGGGACCGGCCCTCACCGGGTCCGTCATGGGGCTCGCCCAGTCCGGGCACGCCGTCCAGGGCGGTCTGCAGAGCGCCCGTGAGATCCACGCGCTGCTGGCCGTCCCCGTCCTGCCCGATCCATCCGAGCCGACACCGCCGGGACCGGACGGCCGGGTCGAACTGACCGGCGTCGGCTTCAGCTACGACGGTGCCACGGACGTCCTGAGCGGCATCGACCTGACCCTGCGCCCCGGCACCGTCACCGCCCTGGTCGGTGCCTCCGGCTCGGGCAAGTCCACCCTCGCCCGGCTCGTGCCCCGCTTCTGGGACCCGACCGCCGGCACGGTACGGATCGGCGGCACGGACGTCCGGGACATCGCCTCGGCCGACCTGTACCGCCAGGTCTCCTTCGTCTTCCAGGAACCCCACCTGCTGCGCACCAGCGTCCGCGACAACATCCGGCTCGGCCGCCCGGACGCCGACGACCCGGCCGTGGAGCGGGCCGCGCGGGCCGCGCACATCCACGAGCGGATCACCTCTCTGCCACGCGGCTACGACTCGGTGGTCGGCGAGGACGCGATGCTCTCCGGCGGCGAGTCCCAGCGTCTCTCCGTGGCCCGGGCGCTGCTCGCCGACGCGCCCGTCCTCGTCCTCGACGAGGCGACCTCCTTCGCCGACCCCGAGTCGGAGGCAGCCGTCCAGCAGGCCCTGTCCGCCCTCGCGGCGGGCCGCACGCTGCTGGTCATCGCCCACCGGCTCGCGACCGTACGGGACGCCGACCACATCGTCGTCCTCGACGGCGGACGCATCGCCGAACAGGGAACCCACGCCGAACTGCTGGCCCTGGCCGGCCACTACGCACGCATGTGGGCCCTCCAGCAGAAGGGAGCCGCGCGATGAACGCGCTGCTGACACGCGTACTGGGACGGGAACAGACGGAAGGCCTGCGCCGAGTGCTCCTCTGGGCGGCCGTCGCCGCGGCCCTCCAGGGAGTGGCGTACACGCTCCTGGTGCCGTTGCTGACCCGGCTCCTCGGCGACGACCCGGGGGCGGCCTGGCCGTGGGTCGCCGCCCTCGCCGTCGCGACGGTCGCCTACGGAGCCGTCGCCTTCGGCGCGACCGTGCGCGGCAACCGCTTCAGCGCCGACCTCGGGCGTACGCTGCACCACCGCATCGCCGACCATGTGGTCACGCTGCCCCTTGGCTGGTTCGACGGCGAACGCCCCGGCGCACTGGGGCAGTTGGCGGGCCAGGGCGTGGTCCAGGTGATGAACGCGGCGGCCAACCTGCTGCGCCCCCTGTGCGCCGCCTTCGTCACCCCCGCCGTCGTCGTGCTGGCCACCTTCGCCTTCGACTGGCGGCTGGCCCTGGCCATGCTGGCGGCGGCGCCCGTCGCGGCCGCCGCGTACCGCTGGTCCGGACGGCTGATGGCCCGCGTCGACCGGCAGTCGCATGCCGCGGCTGCCGAGACCGCCGACCGGCTCGTGGAGTTCGCCCGCCACCAGCCCGCGCTGCGCGCTTTCGGACGGACCGCCGAGGATCACGAGCTCCTGGACGCCGCCCTGCGCGAACAGCACGCGAAGGCACGCGCCGCCGTCCGCGTCGTCGTGCCCGGCGTCGCCGGCTTCGCGCTCGCCGTACAGCTCTGCTTCACCTGCGTCCTGCTGCTCGGCACGGTCCTCGCGCTCGGCGGGTCGGTCGGCGCGGGCGAGCTGATCGCGGTACTGGTACTCGCCGTGCGCTTCGTCGAACCCATGGGCGCAGCAGCCGAGTTGGGCGGATCCCTGCGGATGGCCCGAGGCACCCTGGAGCGCCTGGACGAGGTGCTCGCCGCCGATCCGCTGCCGCAGCCGCCGCCCATGGCACCGCTCCCGGACACCTCCGGCATCGAACTCGACGGCGTCTCCTTCGGCTACGGCGACGGACGCACCGTCCTCGACGGGCTCGACCTGCGCGTCCCGGCCGGACACACTGTCGCGCTGGTCGGCCCCTCCGGCTCCGGCAAGACCACGGTGACCCGCCTGATCGCCCGCTTCTGGGACGTCACCGGGGGCGCGGTCCGCGTCGGCGGCACGGACGTCCGCGACCTGACGACGGAGCAGCTGATGTCGCGGCTCGCCATGGTCTTCCAGGACGTGTACCTCTTCGCGGGCACGATCGAGGAGAACATCCGCGCGGGACGCGAGGACGCCACCGACGAGGAGGTGCGCGCGGCCGGGCGGATCGCCCGCGTCGACGAGATCACCGAGAGGCTGCCGGACGGCTGGGCCGCCCGCGTCGGCGAGGGCGGCGCCGCCCTGTCCGGCGGCGAGCGGCAGCGGGTCTCCCTCGCCCGGGCCCTGCTCAAGCGGGCCCCGGTCGTCCTGCTCGACGAGGCGACCTCGGCGCTCGACGCCGAGAACGAGGCCGCGATCCAGCAGGCCCTCGGCGCACTCACCGCGGACCGCACGGTCCTCGTCGTCGCCCACCGTCTCGACACCATCCGCGGCGCCGACCTGATCGCATTCCTGGAGGGCGGGCGGATCGTGGAGCAGGGCAGGCACGAGGAACTGCTCGCGCTCGGCGGCCGGTACGCGGCGTTCTGGGGCGAGCTGGAGCAGGCGAGCGGGTGGCGTCTGGCGGCGCGTTCCTAGAAACACGGGCACACGCGGCAACGGGCGGCACGGTTCCCCACCGTGCCGCCCGGCACCGTATCTCCGTATCTCCGTGTCCCCGTCCGTCACCCGGCGTGCGCGCAGCTCACCAGGTGGATGCCGGTCCCGGTGACGCGACGGCCGGTGACCCGCAGCCCGGCGCGGGATATCAGGTCGTCCAGCTGCCGGGGGGTGCGTTCCCGGCCGCCGAAGAGGACCAGGAGTCTGAGGTCCATCGCGGCGGCCACGTCGGCGCGGCGGCCGTCGGTGACCAGGTTCTCGACGACGAGGATCTCACCGCTGCCCGTGCCTCCGTCGGCCGCCGCCTCGGCGCAGCGGCGCAGGATGCGCAGCGCGTCGTCGTCGTTCCAGTCGTGCAGCACCCAGGTGAGCAGGTACAGGTCGGCCCCGGCCGGCAGCGGGTCGAAGAAGCTGCCGGGATGCACGCAGGCGCGCTCGCCGAGCCCGGCGGCGGCCAGCGCCCGGCCCGCCTCCTCGGCTGCCTCCGGCAGGTCGAGCAGCGTGCCGCGCAGCCCGGGGCGCGCCGTCAGCAGCCGGGTGAGCAGGGACCCGGAGCCGCCGCCGACGTCGACCACGTGCCCGCGCTCGGGCCAGGCGTGGGCCGCGACGACCTCCGGTGCCGCGAACCTGGTGTGTGCCGCCATCAAGTCGGCGTAGGAACGGGCGAGTTCGGGATTCTCCAGGGTGTCCTGCCACAGTGACCGGCCGTGCACCAGAGGATACGCGGGCTCCCCGCTGCGCACGGTGTCCAGCAGGCGCCCGAACGCCAGGTCCATGCGCCCGCCCATGCCGTCCAGGTCGTACCAGGCCCGCAGGCCGAACGCCCCGCTGTCCCTGAGGAGTTCGGCCGCGGGGGTCAGGGCGTAGACGTCCTCCTCCGGCTCGGCGAAGACACCGCGACCGGTGAGGACGCGCAGCATGCGGCGCAGGGCGTCCGGGTCGGCGCCCGCGGCCCGGGCGAGGTCGGGCAGTGCGGTGTGGCCCGCGGCGATGTGGTCGGCCAGCCGCAGCGTCGCCGCGACCCTGATGGCCCACGGGGTCACCAGGTCGGCGAGCGCGGCAAGGTCGACACGGGCGGGGGCGGCTTGGGGAAGGGTGGTCATGTCACTCCACTCGACGGTCAGGGAAGTACGGGATGGGCGGCGGGCGCCGGCGCGCCGCACGCCGCGAGGACGCTAGCGACGACCCGCTCCGCCTGCGCGACCAGGTAAAAGTGCCCGCCGGGCAGCACCTGAGGGGTGAACGCGGCGTCGGTCGCGCTGCGCCACACGGCCACCTCCGCCTCCGTCGCCTCCTCGTCGCGGTCCCCGGTGACGGCGGTGAGGGGGCAGCGCAGCCGGGCCGCGGTGTCCGGGCGGTAGGTCTCGATGAGGCGGTAGTCGGCCCGTACGGCGGGCAGCAGCAGGGACCGCACCTCGGGGTCGTCGAGCAGGTCGGCGTGAGTGCCGCCGAGGCGGCGCAGTTCGGCGGCGAGTCCGTCGTCGTCGCGTAGATGCACGGTACCCGGGCGCTGACGGGCCGGCCCCGGGCGGCCGGAGACGACGACATGCCGGGGACCGTGGCCCGAGCCCTCCAGCCGGAGTGCCGTCTCCCAGGCGACCGAGGCGCCCATGCTGTGCCCGAACAGCACCAGCTCACGACCGGCAGGGTCGGCCCGCAGTGCCTCGGCGACGGCGTCGGCGAGTTCGTCCATCGTCCTGACCGGGGGCTCGCCGACCCGGTCCTGCCGGCCCGGGTACTGCACGGCCACGAGTTCCACGTGGGGCGGCAGCAGCCGGGCCCAAGGGGTGTAGAAGGCGGCTGCCCCGCCCGCGTGCGGGAAGCACACGAGCGAGGTCCGCGCCGCGGGGCGGGGGAGCGGGCGGCGCAGCCAGGAGGCAATCGAAGAAAAGGTGGTCATGCGGAAGACACCCCACACAGAACGGGAAGCGTGGCGGGACCGCGGCTCATGAAGTCGCCGGCACGGCGGAAACGGAAACCCGGCGCGAGCCGTAGCCGGGGGTGACGCCCGATCAGCACCTCGGCGGCGACGCGCAGTTGCAGCCGGGTGAGCGAGGCGCCGAGGCAGGCGTGCGGCCCCTTGCCGAAGGCGAGATGGGCGCGCAGCCCCGGACGGCCGGGCCGGAACGTGTCGGCGTCCTCGCCCCAGCGCGCCGCGTCGCGGTTGGCGGAGGCGACGACGGCGACCACACGTTGCCCGGCCCGTACGGACGTGCCGGCCACGGAGGTGTCGCGGGTCGCCGTGCGCATCTGCCACAGCGCGGGCGGATCGAGACGCAGGGACTCCTCGATCGCCTCCGGCAGGCCGTCGGACCGCCAGTGGTCCTCGCGCAGCAGCCGCAGCACCAGATTCCCCAGCGCATGACGGAGGTTGGGCACTCCGGCCACGATCAGGAAGTGCAGGAAGGTCACGGCCTCCGTACGGTCCAGGCGCCCCAGCACGCCGGTCAGGCCAGGTCCGTCGGCGGCCCGCAACGCCCAGCRTTCGAACGCGGGCCAGTCGGGGTGCGCCCGGTGGCCCAGCAGGTCGGTGAAGGCGGCGGCCCAGCGGTCGTAGTCCGGCGCGTCGGCATCGGTCACCCCGCAGAAGGCGGCCAGGACCTCACGCGGAAGCGGCGCGGTGAACGCGGTGACGAGGTCCGAGCCGTCCTCGACACGGTCGGCCAGCGCCTCGGCGCGGTCCCGCACGACCGGTTCCAGGTCCGCCACGACGGTCCGGGCGAAGGCGGGGGAGAGCAGGCGACGCAGCCGCGTGTGCGCGGGGGGATCCAACTGCGACAGGGCCAGCTCCCGTTCGTCGCCCCGCACGGACGTGTTGTTGCGGCGGCTGGACCACGCCTGCGGGTCCGCCAGCACCGCCCGCACATCCGCGTCCCGGACCACGACGTGCCAGCCCGGCAGCGGAGAGGAGACCGGCCGGTCGCGGCGCAGCGCGGCGAGCCGCGGATACGGATCGTCGGTGTGGGTGAGATCGAGCGGATTGAAGGACGCCACCGCGCTGGTCACAGCCCCTCCCGCTCGTGCACCGCCGCGGCCAGGTCAGGCGCGGTGACCGGCTCGGGTGCGGGGCGGCGTACGAGATCCGGGTAGCCGAGCCGGGCCGTGAGGTCCTGCCAGACGGAGCTCAGCGTGAGGTGGTACTGGCCCGCGCGCATCGGGTCCTCGCCCGCCCCGGCCGCGTTCGCCACGGCCCGCAGCGCGCGCCGCACGCCCTCCGGCCACACCTCGGCGTACACCTCCCGGTGGGTGGGCGCCTCGGCGGGCCCGACCGGCTGGACGCTCGGCAGGTGCACCAGACGGTCGGCCTCGGCGTCGAAGTCCAGTTCGCCGTCGTCCCCGCGCGGAGCGGGCAGCGCCGGGCTCCACAGCACCGGTCCGTGCGTCCCGGCCAGGATCAGCGTGCCGCCGGTGAAACCGAGCGTGGCCCGGTGCAGCAGGTGGGTGTGGTTGTCGGGGTCCTCAGGGTCGAGCTGGTTGAGCACGCGCAGGGTGACGGGGACTCCGGCCAGCCGCCCTTCCAGGGTCCGGAACGGCCCGCCGCCGGACACGGGATCGCCGAGCTGCCAGGGGCGCAGGCCGCCGAGTGCCTGGCCGAGGATGTCGATCAGGTCGTACGACACGTGGACGGCGCACGCGCCCTCCGCGTACAGCACCTCCTGCCGCTCGGCCAGATGGCGGGCCGCGGCGAGGAAGCGGCGCACCGGGTCCAGGTGCGGATAGAACGTGTTGAGCCGGTACTGCACGCCGTGCCGCCGCGCGGCGCGCAGGCACGCGGCCAGCTCCACCTGGTGGATGGGATGCTCGTGCAGCACGTGCACCCCGCGCGCCATCAGCCGCTGGGCGAGCGCCGCGCCCTCTCCGCCGCCGACCCCGTTGGGCACCACCACGCAGGCCAGGTCCGCGAGGTCGGGCACGTCGTCGGGGTCGGTGAGCAGGGGGACGCCGTAGCGTTCGGCGCATGCCTTGGAGCGGGCGCTGCCCCGGCCGAGGACGCCGGTCAGCCGGAACGGGAAATCCGCCTCCGGCTCCCCGAAGGCACTTCGGAAGGCACTGAGGTACACCCGGCCGAAACCGGTACCGCAGACGACGACTCGCGTCACAGTCACAAAATTCCTTCTTCCAGGGGGAGTTCGGCGAGCGGCCCGTCCAGCGGCCGCAGCCCGGTCACGGCGGGGGCCTCGGCCATCCGCCGGGCGAGCCGGGCGGGGTCGGGCAGTTCGGCGAAGTGGAGCTGCCCGGGCGGGAGTTCGCCGTTCAGTACGGCGAGCGCCGCGTGGGCGGCGGCGGTCCCGGTGAGGGCGGAGGAGTCCGTGCCGGTGAGGACGAGCGCGTGCCCGTCCAGCTCGCACGTGACGATCTGGTGCGGCGCGCGTCCTGAGAGGTCGGTGAGTGTGGCACGCGACAGCTCGTCCGCCGCCTCGTCCACGGACCGGCCCGGCGGGAGCCCCGCGCGGTACCGGTCGAGGACCGCGCGGGTGTGCTCGCCGCCGAACACCGTGTACCAGCGCACCTCGCCGAGCCCGTACCGGCGGGCGACACCCACCGCCTCCTCGGTGAGGTACGGAA
>NZ_NGFN01000136.1 GCF_002148965.1 Streptomyces swartbergensis
ACGCCGACCGGTTCCGGCCAGTTCCCCACCGTGACGGGCGCGCGGCGCGCGCAAGGGGTGTGCGGCTGCCGGCCGGGCGACCGTCACTCTGCGCGCGGTGCGCCGGGGTGTACTACGTGACGGCCGGTCGGCGTACCGTGGTGCGGCTACCGGCACCCAGCCGCGTTCACCGAGTAGCGGCCAGCACCGCCGCGAGGCCCTCTCGCAGGTCCTTGACGAAATACTCGGGCACCTCCAGGGACGGGAAATGTCCCCCGTTTTCGGGCGACCCCCATCGGACGATTCGCCGGTACCGCTCCTGCGCCCAAAGGCGCGGACACTTCTCGATGTCGCGGGGATACATGGTGATGGCCGACGGGACGTCGACCCGGAGTTCGGGGTCCAGCGAATTGTGGCTTTCGTAGTAGATACGGGCTGCCGATGCGCCGGTCCGCGTCAGCCAGTACAGGGTGACGTCGTCAAGGACGCGGTCGATGGAAATCGTCTCGAACGGGCTGTCCACGGTGTCCGACCACTCGGCGAACTTGTCGAGGATCCAGGCAAGAAGCCCTACCGGTGAGTCGACGAGCGAGTAGCCGATGGTCTGCGGTCGGGTCGCCTGCTGCTTCGCGTACGCCCCGCGGGGCCCCTCGTAGAATGCGCGGGTCTCCTCGGCCCACGTGCGCTCGGCCGCCGTCAGTCCGTCCGTCGTCAACCCGGGCGGTCCCTCCGCGAACGTCGTGTGGATGCCGAGCACGTGCGCCGGGAACCTGCCGCCGAGGACCGTGGTGATGTTGCCTCCCCAATCACCGCCGTGGGCCAGGAACGTGCCGTAGCCGAGCCTTCCCATCAGCTCCACCCATGCGGCCGCGATCTTTTCGGTTCCCCACCCGGTGGTGGCCGGCTTGTCGCTGTAGCCGAAGCCCGGCAGAGACGGGACCACGACGTGGAACGCCGGCGCGTCCGCGTCTTTCGGATCCGCCAACTCGTCCACCACATCGACGAATTCGGCAATGCTGCCCGGCCAGCCGTGCGTCAGGATCACAGGAGTGGCGTCCGCGCGCGCGGATCGGCGGTGCAGGAAGTGGATTCCCAGATCGTCAATGGCCGTGCGGAACTGTCCGATCCGGTCGAGGCGCTCTTCGAACGACCGCCAGTCGTACCCGGTGCGCCAATAGTTCACGACATCTACGAGGTCGGCGAGCGGAACGCCCTGTTCCCAACGGCGAGAACCGGGCGCGGCGCCATGGACCGTCTCGGGCTCCGGTAGCCGCGCCGCTGCCAGTCGCGCGCGCAGATCGTCGAGATCGGCGTCGGTCGCGTGGGCTTGAAATGCTTGTACGTCGCCGGTCGGGCTGGGCATGAGGCCTCCTGGCCATCGCGGAACCGGCTACGACCTTCAGTGAACCGGCTATGCCGGTTCTAGCATGTCCCGGAGTCACGCCGCAACCAGCTAAGGTGGTTCCATGCGTATCGAGTTCCCTGACTTCCGCCTCGGCAACGTGCTGGCGACCAGCTTCACGGGGACCCTGTCGGAGCGTCATGGTGACGCTGTGGAGCGCATTCCCACGCCGCACCGACTCGTCGACTGGCTGGCGCTGAACGGCCTCGCCGTGGACTCCTGCACCCCCGCCCAGCTCGAACTCGCCCGGGAACTGAGGGAGTCGATCCACGCCGCCGCGACAGCGGCCGCGCTCCAGGACGCTCTCCCTGCCTCTGCTGTCCAAGTCATCAATGACTGCAGCGCTCAGGGTCGGGCCGCGGCGATCCTGACGCCCGAGGGTGAGCGGCTTTGGCGGCTCAGCTCGGCTTCCTGCGTGGAAGATGCCCTCAGCGTGATCGCCGCCGACGCGATCAGCATCATCGCGGGCGAACGAGACGGAAAACTGGCCTTGTGCGCATCACCGACCTGCCGAGCCGCCTTCTTCGACACCAGTCAAAGCCGCACCCGCAAATGGTGTGACATGAACACGTGCGGGAACCGTCAGAAGAAAGCGCGCTTCAATGCCAACCGGCGCAAAAACTCCAGATCAGCGGAGTGATCGGTACGGGCCCTGCGGCAAGGGGGCACGCATCCACGCAACGGCCCCACCGGGCACAGGTCAACGCTCCCGCGCTACACCCGCGGCGCCGCCGTACTCGCCCGTTCCACCAACCGCGTCGACAACTCCGTCCGCGTGCTCTCCGGGTGGTGGCCGTCCATCAGGCGCAGCAGTGACCGCAGGGCCGTCGCGGCCATCTCCGACAGCGGCTGGCGGACCGTGGTCAGCGCGGGTGAGGCCCAGCGCGCCTCGGGCAGGTCGTCGAAGCCCACCACGCTGATGTCGTCCGGGACCCTCAACCCCCGCTCGGCCAGGGCCTCGTACACCCCGAGCGCCATCCGGTCCGAGCAGACGAAGACGGCCGTCGGCGGCTCGGGCAGGTCCAGCAGTTCCAGCATGCGGCGGCGGGCCATGTTCTCGTCGAAGCCGGCGTGCCGGACGTACTCGGCGCGGTGGCGGACCCCGGCCGACGCGAGCGCCGAGCGGTGACCGGCGACCCGGGCGCTGCTGCACATCGTGCGCCGGTGACCGGCGATGACGGCGATGCGCTCGTGCCCCAGGGACAGCAGATGCTCCGTGGCCGTCAGACCGCCCTGCCAGTTCGCCGCGCCCACCGACGCCACGCCCTCCGGCGGTTCCTGGACCGGGTCGATCATCACGAACGGGATGCGGTGCTGCTCCAGCCAGGCGTACTGGGAGTCGCTCAGCTCGGCCAGGTTGAACAGGACCCCGGAGGAGCCCCGGGCGACCAGCTTGTCCAGCCAGCCGCGCTCCGGGCGCCCGGCCCGGGTGCGGGTCAGGGCCGCCGACACCACGACCTCCAGGCCCGCGTCGTGCGCCGCCTCCTCCACCCCGTGCAGCACCGCGCCCGACCAGGAACTCTCCAGCGAGTGGACGACCAGGTCGACCAGCCGGGGTGCCTTCGTCGCGTCGAACCGGGGTCTGCGCACATAGCCGAGCCGGTCGAGCGCCTCGGTGACGCGGCGGCGGGTCTCGGGCGCCACGTCCTCGCGGCCGTTGACCACCTTCGACGCGGTCGGCACCGACACCCCCGCCTCACGCGCCACGACCGCCAGCGTCGGACCTGCCGCCACGCTCGCACTCGCCGTACGGACCATCGGGAACCCCACCTCTCCGGCCCGCCCGAGGGCCGTGGAAAGTTTCGACCAGCGCTGCTCACCGCGGTCCGGAGTCCGAGCCGACAGAAAGCGCTTCCTACTCTAGGTGCGGCGCAGGACGGCGGGAAGACAAGTGAATTCACGGGTTCTCGCCGGTCAAAACTTTCGAAACCCCGAACATCGACTCAGGCGGGTGTGCGGGGAGGCCGGAAAGGTCAGCTGGAGCAGGTCAGCCGGAACCCGGTGAAGTCCGCCGTGAACGCCGCGTCGACGAGGTCCCGGGCGTGGATGCCCGCCATCGCACCGGTGAAGCGCAGCCGGGAACCGTGGTCGTCGGACAGCCGGCTGAAGTCCAGGGCCGGTCCGATCTCCGTGCGCGCCCCGTCCCGCAGATGCCAGAAGCGTGCCTCGGCTCCCTCGATCGTCACCCCCAGCGTCACGGCCGCCTCCCCTGGCACCTCCGCCTCCCCGGGCACCTCCACGACGGCCACCTGCCGCGTGCCCTCCTCGTCGCGCTCCACGAGACTGAGCACCGTGCGGCCACCCGCGCCGGGCGTGCCCCGCCACTGCTGTCCGCACTGCGGCTCGCCCTCGGGCTCCGCCCAGGTCAGGTCGAGGCTGAGGTACGCCTCGGGGTTGTACCAGAGCACCAGCCCGGCGGCCTGCGTGAAGGTGACCGGCCGTGCCTCGACGGTGACCTCGGCCTCCGCGCGGTGCTCGGTGATGCGCTGGGCCAGCAGGCTGCTCGCCCAGCGGGACTCCGGCCCGTGCCGGCCGCGCAGCCGGATCCAGCCGGGCCGGGCCGTCGTGTCGGCCCAAGACGGGTCAGGCGGCTCGCGCAGGGTGCTCCACGGCCAGGACAGGTCCTCGGCCGGGGCGGCCGCAGGCAGCGGGTGCGGCCGCGTCGGTACGTCGACGTCCACCGCCGGGTGCCAGCCGCCCTGCCGCAGCCGGGGCCAGCCCTCCGCGTCCCAGGTCACCGCCTGGATCGCGGTCTCCCGGCCGAGCGGGCAGCGGCGGCCCTGCGGCGTGTGCAGCGGACGGGCCGTCAGATGGCTGAGAAGCCACTGCCCGTCCTGCGTCTCGACCAGCTCGCCGTGCCCGGCCTTCTGCAACGGCACGTCCGGGTCGTCCCGGGTGGTCAGCAAGGGCCGTTCGTCGAGTTCGTACGGCCCGGTCAGCTCCCGGCTGCGGGCCACCCGCACGCCGTGCTCCCAGCCCGTGCCGCCCTCCGCGAGCACCAGGTAGTACCAGCCGGCGCGGCGGACCACCTTCGGTCCCTCGATGAGCCGATCGTGCTGGAGCAGCAGATGTGTCCGTCCGACGGGTGCGAGCGCGTCCCGGTCCAGCTCCGTGACGACGATCCCGGCGAACCGCCGGCCGCCCGGCCGGTGGTCGTTCTGGAGGTTCAGCAGCCACAACCTGCCGTCCTCGTGGAACAGGGCCGGGTCGAAGCCGTGGCTCGCGACCCGGCGCGGCACGCTCCATTCGCCGCTCACGTCGGTGGCCGTCGAGACGTACGTGTCCAGGTCGAAGTACGGCGTGCCGACCGAGCGCACGACGGTGTACGTCACCCAGAACCGTTCCCCGTCCCAGCTCAGCGACGGCGCCCAGATGCCCCCGGAGTCGGGCACCCCGGCCAGCGAGCCGCCGGGCGCCGCGCCCCGGACGTGCCCCGCGTACTCCCAGTGGGCCAGGTCGCGGGAGCGGTGGACCGGGATCGTCGGGAACCACTCGAAGGAGCTGGTCGCCACGTAGTACCAGTCGCCGACCCGGATCAGGGACGGGTCGGGGGCGAAGCCGCGCAGGACGGGGTTGTGCAGGACGGTCACGTGAGGGCTCCGGGAGGAGAGACGGAGGAGATCACTTGAGGGCGCCGAGCGTCACGCCCGACCGCCAGTAGCGGCGCATCGCGACCATCATGATCGCCATCGGGACGATGGACAGCAGCGCGCCGGTCAGCACCAGGCCCGTCAGGTCGATGCCGGATTCCAGGCGGGTGCCGGTCCAGTTGTACAGGCCCAGGTTGAGCGTCCAGTTCTCCTTGCCGCGCAGTACGGTCAGCGGGAGGAAGAAGGCGTTCCAGGTGTTGACGAAGGCCAGCAGGAACACCGTCGCGCCGCCCGTCGTCATCATCCGCAGCACGATGCTGAAGAAGATCCGCAGCTCGCCGGCGCCGTCGATCCGGGCCGCCTCCAGCAGCTCGTAGGGGACCGTGGCCTCGGTGTACACCTTGGCCAGATACACGCTGAACGGGTTGATCAGGCAGGGGATCAGCATCGCCCACGGGGTGTCCACCATGCCGATCGCCGAGAACAGCAGGTACAGCGGGAGCGTGAGCAGGGCGATCGGGATCAGGAACGAGCCCACGACACACGCGAAGATCACATTGCGGCCGGGGAAGTCGAACCGGGCCAGTCCGTAACCGGTTGCGAGCGCGATCAGAGTGCCGCCGAGCGAGCCGACCCCGGCGTACAGGAACGAGTTGGCCGTCCACCGCAGGAAGATGCCGTCCTGGTAGGTGAACACCTGCTGCAGGTTGTCCCACAGGTGCCAGCCGGAGAACCACAGGCCGTTGCTCTGGTACAGCGCCGTGCGGTCCTTGGTCGCGGCGACGATCAGCCACCACACCGGGAACAGGCTGTAGACGCTGGCCAGGATCAGCCCGACCAGCAGGAAGCGCTGACCGCCCCGCCCGCGGGAGGCCGCGTCCGGGCGGTTCAGGCGCCGGACGCTGCGGACGGGGGGCCGCTCGGTGGTGTGCTCGGTCAGCACCATCAGTCGGCCTCCTTCGAGGTGAGCCGGTAGAAGAGGAAGGAGGCCACGCCCAGGATCAGGGCGAGCAGCACGGACAGGGCGGCGGCGTAGTTGTAGTTGCCCGCGTTGAACGCCTGGTTGTAGATGATCATGATCGGGGTGAAGCTGTCGCTGACCGTCTGCGGGGTGATGTTCCGGAACAGCGCCGGCTCGTTGAAGATCTGGAGCATCTGGATGATCGACAGCAGCCCCGTCAGGACCAGCGCCCCGCGCACGTACGGAATCTTGATGCTGCGCGCGATCCGCAGCTCGGAGGCGCCGTCCAGCCGGGCCGCCTCGAACAGCTCGCGGGGCACGCCCTGGAGCGCCGAGTAGATGATCACCATGTTGTAGCCGATGCCGTGCCAGGTCAGCAGATTGCCGATGGACGGCCACACCATCGACGGCGCGAAGAAGTTCCAGTCGAAGCCGAGGGCCTTGCCGATCGGGGTGAGCGGGCCGACGTCCGGGCTGTAGAGGTTGACCCACACGATCGCCGCGACCACGCCCGGGATCATGTACGGCACCAGCAGCAGGATCCGGAACCGGCTCGCCACCCTGGAGGTGAGCGCGTCCAGGAACAGCGCCAGCAGCAGGCTGATCAGCAGCATGAACGGGATCTGCACACAGGCGAAGAGCACCACCCGCAGGATGGAGTTCATGAACGCCGAGTCCGTCAGCCCCTGGGTGTAGTTGTCGAGCCCGACGAACTCCGTCGTGGTGCCGCCGAGGCCGAGCCCTGACTGCTTCTCCGTGAACAGCGACTCGTGGACGGCGTAACCGATCGGGAGCAGATACAGGAAGACGAAGCCGAGCTGGAAGGGCACCGTGAACGCGGCACCCTTCCAGCGCATGGAGCGAATCATCGAGAATGCCTCAGCCCTTGACGCTGATACCGCGGGACTTCAGGTCCTTGACCGTCCACTGCTGCATGTGCGCGAGCAGGTCGGTGACCTTCTGCTCCTTGCTGACGACCTTGGCCCAGCCCGCCTGGAGCTCGGTGAACATAGCGGTCCAGTTGGGCCCGAAGGTCCAGTCGGTGGTGACGGTGTCCAGGCTGTCCGTCACGACCTTCTGCGCCGGCTCGTAGTTCTTGCCGAGCAGCTTCTGCGAGATCGACTCACCGACGTAGGTCTTGCTGTCGGCCAGCGCCGGCATCACGCCGTTGCCCGTCTCCGGGCTCGCCATCGTCTTGACCGCGTCACGGTTCGTCGACATCCACAGCGCGGCCTGCGCGGCCTGCTCCTGGTTCTTGCACTGCTCGGTCACCAGGGTCACGCTGCCGGTCAGGTTCGTACCGGCCGGGGTCTTGGGCGCTTCCCCCTTGTACGTCGGCCACGGGGCCAGGGCCCAGTCGCCGAAGGACTTGGTGAAGTTCTGCACCATGCCGGCCATCTGCCAGGTGGAGATCTGCCGGGTGGCGGTGGCGCCGGTGTCGTAGCTGCGCTGCACGGCCGCGTAGTCGGCGAAGGACAGCTTGGCGTTCAGGTCGTTGTCGATGATCTCCTGGATCACCTTCGCGGCCTTGAGGGTGCCCTCGTCCTGGAAGTTCACCTTCCAGGCGTCGCCGTCGATCGAGTACCAGTGCGCGCCGCCCTGCATGGCGAGCACCTCCAGGGTGCTCGGGTCCTCACCGGCGTAGTTGGTGATCTTGATGCCGTGCTTCTTCAGCTCCTTGCCGGCGGCGATGAAGTCGTCCCAGGTGGCCGGGGGCTTCAGGCCGTACTTCTTGAAAATGTCCGTGCGGTAGATCGTGAACTGGGGCGCCGAGCTGGTCGGCACGCCGTAGAGCTTGCCCTGTACCTGCGCGCTCGCCCAGGCGCCGGTGTTGAACTTGTCCTTCTCGCCCTCGACGTACTGCGTGATGTCGGCGAGCGCGCCCTGCGAGACCCAGCTCGTCACGTACTCGGCGGTGTTCTGCACCAGGCAGGGGGCGTTGCCGGCCTTCACCGCGTTGGTCAGCTGCTTCTGCATGGTCAGCTGGTCGGTGACCTTGGTGTACTTCAGCTGGATGTCCTTGTGCGAGGCGTTGAACGCCTTGACGACCGCCTCCTGGCCGTTGGCCCAGCCCCAGAAGGGGAGGGTGACCGGGCCGGACTTCGACGCGGCGTCGTCACCCGAGCCGGATCCGCCGCAGGCGGAGAGGAGACCTGTCAGCGCGATGCCCGCGACAGCGGCGGAGGCGAACCTTCTCCGGGGGCTGGTGAAGTTCATCTGACCGTGATCCTTCGGAATAGGCGTTCTCAGAACGAGAGGACGGCAGCGGCTCGGTGTGCTGGCCAGGAACGGCGGCCGGAAACCGTCGGCTCGCGGTTGCGGGGGGTTCGGCCAAGCGGAAGCAGAAGCTGTAGTAAGCGGTTGCTGGGACGGTAGGCGGGGAGCTCGACTCTTAGCAAGAGGTGCGCGGCAATTTGTTACGGCGGATTGTCCGCCGGGTTATCTCCGAACACGCGCCGTCCGCTCCTGCAGGGCCTCGCATACCCGCAGGTCAGTGCGGTGCCGGACGCATCGGCGCAGGGCCACGGCGGCCACGTTGACGAGACCTCGAACGAGCTGCAAAGACCTCGGAAAACGGTTACGTAACGACCTCTGCGCGTTATCCGTGCCGACCCGGCGGCCGCACCGAGTTGCGGACCACGACATGCGTGCCCAGCACCAGGTGGTCGCCGTCGGCGCTCTTGCGGCGCCCCGCGCCGCCCTCGCGCCGGTCCGCCACCGCGCGCAGCGCGACGCGGCCCATCTCCTCGTACGGCACGTGCACGGTGGTCAGTTGGGGAGTGAGCTGGGACGCGAGCGGGATGTCGTCGTAGCCGACGATCGAGACGTCCTCGGGCACCCGCAGTCCCGCCGCGCGCAGGGCCTGCATGGCGCCCGCCGCGACCACGTCCGTCCCCGCGAGCACGGCCGTGAAGTCCGGCGTGTCGTGCAGGGCCGCCTCGACGGCCTCGTACCCGTGCTCGTAGTCGTACGGGCCGTGCCGGACCATGCCCGGGTCGAACGGCACGCCGTACGCCTCGAAGGCCCGCTGCGCTCCCCTCAACCGACCCTGTGCGGTGGTCAGTTCGGCATGCCCCGGCAGGACCAGGACGCGCCGGTGACCGGCCGACAGCAGGTGGCTGGCCATCGCGTAGGCGCCGCCCTCGTTGTCGTAGTCGACGGTCGTCGCCGGGACGTCGCCCTCCAGCGGGGGCCGGCCCACCAGGACCAGGTGCGAGCCGGCCGCGTCCAGGGAGCGGGCGAAGCGGGCCATGCGCAGCTGGTACTCGTCGTAGTCGTAGGCCCCGCCGAGCAGGATCACCGCGGCCACGCCCTGCTGGCGCATGAGATTCACCAGTGCGAGCTCCCGCTCGGGGTCGTCGCCGGTCGTGCCGACCAGGGAGAGCCAGCCGCGCAGGGTGGCGGCGCCCTCGACGCCCTTGGCGACATGCGCGAACGCGGCGCCGGTGATGTTGTTGATGAGGATCGCCACCGTCGGTGTGCCGCCGCCGGCGAGCGAACGGGCGTGGGCGTTGGTCACGTAGTCCAGGTCGCGGACCACCTTCATCACGCGGCGGCGCAGCTCCTCCGACACCGGGTAGTTGCCGGACAGCACCCGCGAGACGCTGGCCACGGAGACGCCGGCTCGCTCCGCGACGTCGCGAATGGTCGCCCGTCCGGCGTCGCTCGTCGCCTTGCGCTGACTCACCCTTGCGGCTCCTTCACCGTTGCGGCTCGATCCGGCCCCGGGGCTGTGTCCCCACCCGTGCGGAAACCGTATCCCATGGTTACTCCAGGCTGGAGGGCTTGTGGACGGCGGGCTGGAGGGCCTGCGCGACGTGGCGCTGACCGGACGTACTGCCGTGATGTGGGCCGAACGTCCACGCGGCGTGCCGCTGGCTGGACCCGCCGCCGTGATGCGGGGCCGGGCACGCTGCCGTATGCGGGAGCTGAAGCACCTGCGCGACGCGCCACGTGATGGACGCGCAGCCGTGCAGTGGGCCGAAGGGCCCACACGAGGTGTCGCTGGCCGGGCACGTTGCCGTGCCGCGGGCCCAAGCGCCTGCGCGGCACGACGTGACCCGGACGCACTGCCGTGACCCAGGCCGAAGCGCCTGCCCGACCTGCCTTGTGATGCCGCGACGCCATGACGGGCCCGGACGCGCTGCCGTGACGCAGGCCGAAGCGCCTGCCCGACCTGCCCGACCTGCCCGACCTGCCCTGTCACGCCGACGCGCCGCCATGACGCGGCCCGGACGCGCCGCCGTTCCGCGGGCGGGAGGACACCCCGCGATGACGGCCGGACGCGCCACCGTGCCGGCGGTCCCCATGACCTGCCACGCCGAGCCGTCACGCCACCCGCGCGAGATCCGCGTGCCGTACCTCGTGGAGCGGCGGCAGCCCTGCCGCCAGGCGCTCCAGTTCCTCCACGACGATGCGGCCGAGCCGCTCCAGTTCGTTGCCCAGTGAGCCGGCGATGTGCGGGGTGAGGAACACGTTGGGCAGGTGGTACAGCGGGGAACCGGCCGGCAGCGGCTCCGGGTCGGTGACGTCGAGGACCGCGCTGAGCCGGCCGGAGACCAGCTCGTCGGCGAGCGCGTCGTGGTCGACGAGCGCGCCGCGGGCGGTGTTGATGAGCACGCCGCCGTCCCGCACCAGGGCGAGCCGGTCGCGGTCGAGCATGTGGTGGGTCTCGGGGATGTCGGGGGCGTGCAGACTCACGATGTCGCTGTGTCTGAGCAGGTCCTCCAGCGACAGCGACTCGGCACCGAGGGCGGCGGCCTCGGCCGGGCTCACGTACGGGTCGTGCAGCAGGACGGTGAGGTCGAACGGCCGCAGCAGCTCCAGCAGTCGGCGGCCCACACGGGACGCGCCGATGACACCGACCCGGCGGCCCAGGTTGCCGGTCGCCGCGGTCTCCGCGGGGCCCGGGTAGGCGTGCGTGCGGCGGAAGCGCTCTCGGTGGTCGAAGGCGTCCTTGCCCACCAGCAGGATCATCGCGAGCGTGTACTCAGCGACGGGCACGGCGTTGCCCGTCACCGCGCTGGACACCTTCACGCCGCGCTCCCACAGGGCGTCGCCGACCAGGGAGCGCACGGACCCGGCCGCGTGCAGGACGGCGTCCAGCTTCGGGGCCGCCGCGAGGGCGCCGGCGTCCAGATGCGGGCAGCCCCAGCCGGTGATCAGCACCTCGGCGCAGGCCAGGGCCCCGGCCGCGCCCGGATCGGTGAAGTCCCGCACGACCAACCCGGGATCGATGTCGGCCGTGCGCCTCAGCCGCTCCATCAGCGGCGGAGGAAAGAGCAGCGGGAGGTGTACCGGGTCCATCGCGAACACGGCCCGCGGCAGCTGAGGGCTGGGCATGGCACTCCTGGAGCAGAGGATGACGGAAACAGTTTCAGAAAGCGCCTTCTACCGTAGATCTGCGAGGAAGCGGCGGTCAATCGGCAGGGCCGGGGCGGCAGCTGTCAGTGTCTGGTCGGAGTCGCCATCCCTCGGGGCGGCTCTGCATGAGCATGTTCTGGAAATCGATTACTAGGGTTTCCATGCGTGACGAGGGAGGCAGGCTGCGCCGCCGTCGGCACCCGGGCCCTCGGATGGCCATGTCGGCAACCGGTTCCCAAGCTTGTTGCCAAGACGAGAGCCCAGGCGCCCCTGGTCAGGCCGGTCCGACCACCCGCCAGCGGCTTGATCGCGACGGCCGAAAACAGGACTCACCGACGCCAAGGCTGATGACGCCGAGGTTACACAGTCTTTTCGAAAATTCGTCAAGGCTCTTGACGCGCCATCCCGACGGCAAGAAGCTCTGCCCCACGCACAACAACCGGTTGCCACAGCAAGCCGGAAAGCAAGGAGGTGGTGCGTTCATGCACCCACATGCTGGTGCTTCCCTGAGCCGCCGCCGATTCCTCGCCCTCTCCGCGGCCGGTGCCGCGACCGGCGCGGCGGCCTTGAACGGCTGCGCGATGCAGGTCTCCGGCGGTGTCAGCGGCGGCGGCGAGACGGTCACGCTGATGGTCAAGCCCGACGACATCTCCCCGGAGCTGGTCAGACAGGCCCAGAAGGACATCGGCGTCAAGATCGTCACGGTGCGCTACGACATCACCAAGCTCATCGGCATGATGACCAACGGCGCCCCGCCCGACCTGGTCCGTGGTGTCGGCGCGACCGACGCGCCCTACTTCGCGGCGCGCGACGTGATGGAGGACCTGGACCCCTACTTCGCCCGGAGCAGCATCCTCGGGGTCGACGACCTGGACCCGGTCAACGACTTGTGGCGCTTCGACGGCCGCACCCAGGGCAAGGGCCCGCGCTACGGCATGGCGAAGGACTTCTCCCAGGACTCCATGTTCTGGTACAACACCGCCCTCTTCGACAAGGCGGGCGTCGACTACCCGCCCGAGACCGAGCCGGTCACCTTCGAGGAGTGGCTGGAGAACGCCAAGCGGCTCACCCGGCGCAAGAGCGGCCAGACGACCGTCTTCGGCGGCAGCTACAACGGCGTGCTGACGCCCAACCTCCTCGCGAGCCTGACGGCCGCGGCGGGCGGGAGCCTGTTCACCGACGACTTCTCCCGCGTCGACTTCACCACCCCCGAGGCCCGCAAGGCGCTGAACTGGTACATCGAGTACGGCCGGGCCAGGGTCGGCCCCAGCATCATCCAGCCGGACCCCAACACCTGGGACGGACCCACGTTCCAGGCGAACCGCATGGCCATGTCCAACTGCGGCTACTGGCTCGGCGGCCTGATCAACGCCGACAAGAAGCTGGCACCACTCGCCCGCCTCGCCCCGGCTCCCATGTTCGAGGGCGGTCAGCGGATCAGCCCCTGCCAGGCCGGCACCGGACTGTGGATGCCGAAGAAGGCGAAGAACAAGGACGCCGCCTGGCGGGTCTTCGAGTGGTTCTTCGGCGAGGGACCGGCCAAGGCCCGCGCCTCCAGCGGCTGGGGCATCCCCACGCTGAAGTCCCTGCGCCCGCTCATGCCGGCCCAGGAGGACTACCAGAAGCGCGTGCTGAAGGTGCAGAACGCCGAGCTGAAGCACTTCTCGGTGATCGCCTACACCCCCTACGCCACGGCGGACTCGCTCTACGCCCTCTTCAACCAGGAGGCACCGGCCGCGATGAACGGCCGGATGTCCGTCGACACTCTCGCGGGCCGCCTGAACTCGGCCATGAACGAGCAGCTCAAGCGCGGTAAGGAGCAGGTGGGATGACGGTCGACCAGATACCCGCCACGGGGCGGACCGGCCCGGCCGCGAGTGCCGGCCGCGCCACGCCGGCGCAGCGCCCCCGGATCTCCATGACCGCGCGCAGGCATCGCGCTTTCTACCTGTTCACCGCTCCCTGGATCATCGGTTTCCTGCTGCTGACGATCGTGCCGATGGCGTACGCGCTGTGGCTGAGCTTCACCACGTACGACGGCATCTCGCCGCACTGGCGCTACGTCGGCCTCGGCAACTACAGCGAGCTGTTCTCCGACCCGCAGACCTGGAACTCCCTGGGCCGCACCGGCCTGTTCGCGATCACGTCGGTGCCGCTGTCGATCATCGCCGGGCTCGCGCTGGCCGTCCTGGTCAACCGGCCGGTCAAGGCGCGCGGGCTGTTCCGCACCCTGCTCTACCTGCCGGCCGTGGTGCCTCCGGTCGGTGTGGGCCTCACCTTCAAGGCGCTCTTCGACCAGAACTCCGGTGCCGCCAACGGCGTCATCACCCTGTTCGGCTTCGACGCGCTGGGCTGGCTCGCCGACCCCTACGCCCGCTACGTGCTGCTGATGAGCGTGCTGTGGGCGGCCGGAAACGTCATGATCATCTCGCTGGCGGGGCTCCAGGACGTGCCCAGGGAGCTCCACGAGGCCGCCCGGATCGACGGGGCGAGTGCCTGGCGGACCTTCCGCAGCATCACCGTGCCGCTGCTGTCGCCGGTGTTGCTCTTCCAGACCGTGACCGGCGTGATCGCCTCCGTGCAGACCATCATGCCGCTGCTGTTGTCGCCGGACGGCACCACCGCCGGCGTCACCGCCCTGCCGCAGTCCAACTACCTGTACATGATGCATGTCTTCTCGCAGTACTTCGCGCTCGGCCGCTACGGCTACGCCTCCGCACTGCTGTGGGTGCTCTTCGTTCTGATCCTCATCGTGACCGGACTCATCTTCAAGTTCACGTCCGGCGTGGTGTTCTACAACGTCGACCCGGAGGCGAAGAAGTGACCGCCACCAGCCTGCCCGCGAAGTCCTCGGCGTCCACGCCCCGCATCCGGGTGCGCGTCAACCGCCTCGTCCTCTACACGGTCCTCGTCTCCCTCACCGGGCTGTTCATCGGTCCCTTCGGGTGGCTGATCCTCAACGGCCTGAAGACCTCGGCGGAACTGGCCGCCTCGCCCGTGCACTGGCTGCCCACCACCTTCCAGTGGCACAACTTCGTGGACGCCTTCAACCTGATCGACTTCCTCGGCTACGCCCGCAACTCCCTGATCATCGCCCTGATCTACGCCGTGCTCGTCACACTCAGCTCGGCCTGGGTCGGCTTCGGTTTCGCCCGTCTGGAAGCCCCCGGCAAGAAGACGCTGTTCGGCATCCTCATCGGCTCGATGATGCTGCCCCAGATGATCACCCTGCTGCCGACCTACCTGATCTTCGCCAAGCTCGGCATGGTCGACACCTACTGGCCGTGGGTGTTCTGGGGACTGGCCGCCGCTCCCTATCTGGTCTTCCTCTTCCGGCAGTTCTTCGCCGGGCTGCCCCGTGAGCTGGAGGAGGCCGCGATCGTCGACGGCTGCGGCTACGGCACGATCTTCTGGCGGATCTTCCTGCCGCAGTCCTGGCCGGTGCTGTCCGCGAGCTTCGTGATCGCCTTCACCTGGTCCTGGGGCGACTACATCGCCCCGCAGCTGCTGCTGTCGACCGACAAGTCGACGCTGGCCGTCGCCGTCATGACCACCTACGTGACGTCGGCCGGAACACCCGTCGCCAACCTCCAGGCCGCGGCCTCCGTGATGTACGTCGTGCCGATCCTGCTGATCTTCCTGATCGCCCAGCGCGGTTTCGTCGCCGGGATGTCCACGACCGGACTGAAGTGACCCCTCTTACCGAACCTTTTGCAAGGAGTTACGCATGAACACGCCCCTGTCACGCCGGACCACTCTCCAGGCCGCCGGTGTCATCGCTGCCGCCGGCTTGGCCGGCAGCATCGCGGGCAGCGCACAGGCCGCCGCGGCGGACGAGAACGGCACCACCGGCGACAGCGTGGTCATCCACCCGACCCTTCCGAAGGTGCCTGTCAACAACTCCTTCACCGTCAAGGTCCGGCCGCTCGGAGGCACCTGGCAGAAGCTCGGCGTCTACCTCGCCAAGCTCGCACTGATCGACGCGAACACCGGCAGCAACAGGGCCCAGAGCTCCTCCTGGGCCGCCTTCGACTTCTCCGGCACCGTCGAGGTCGAGGTCACGTACAACCCGGGCGGCGGCGAGAAGGTCCGCATCCGCCCGGACTCGTACGGCATCAAGCCCGAGGTGCTCGGCAGCACCGCGCGCTTCACCCTGGACCGGCCCCGCAACCTCGTCGTCCAGATCGACGACAAGATCTTCGACTGCCTGCACCTGTTCGCGAACCCGATCGAGCAGGACGTGCCCACCGAGGGCGACAAGAAGGTCATGTACTTCGGGCCCGGTCTGCACACCCACCCCGACCGAACCCTGAAGGTGCCCAGCGGCACCACCGTCTACCTGGCCCCGGGCGCCGTCCTCACCTCCAACGTGATCTTCGAGGGCGTGGAGAACGCCCGGCTGATCGGCCGTGGCGTGGTCTACGACACGACCGGCGGCGCGGTCTTCGTCCGCAAGTGCGAGAACGTCACGATCGACGGCGTCACGATCCTCAACCCCCGGTACGAGAACATCAGGGTCGCCGAGTCCAGGAACCTCACCATCAGGAATCTGCGTGCCTTCAGTCACCAGGGCTGGGGTGACGGCATCCAGCTCTACTGCTCCGAGAACGTCACGATCGACGGCTGCTTCCTGCGCACCTCCGACGACTGCGTCGCCCTCTACACCCACCGCTGGGACTTCTACGGAGACACCCGCAACATCACCGTCAAGAACTGCTCCCTCTGGGCCGATGTCGCCCACCCGATCAACATCGGCGTGCACGGCAATTCCGACACCCCCGAGATGCTGGAGAACCTGCGCTACGAGAACATCGACATCCTCGACCACCGCGAGCCGCAGGTGACCTACCAGGGCGCCATCGCCTTCATGGTCGGCGACAGCAACATCGTCCGGGACGTCAGGTTCGACGACATCCGCGTGGAGGACTTCCGCTGGGGCCAGCTCATCCACATGCGGGTCGAGTACAACCCGAAGTACAACACGTCGGCAGGTCGCGGCATCGAGTCCGTCTACATCAAGGACCTCAGCTACAACGGCAAGAACGCCGACCTCTCGATCATCGCCGGCCTCGACGCGGAGCACGCGATCAAGGACGTCACCTTCGAGAACCTCCGCGTCAACGGCAAGGTGATCGCCGACAGCACGGGCAAGCCGAAGTGGTATCTGGCCTCGGACGGCGTGCCCATGTTCGTCAACGAGCACGTGACGAACCTCAGGTTCCTCACCACCGCCGAGGCCGCGGCGGCCGCCGCGTCATGAGCACCGTCCCCATGAGAAGCACCTCCATGAGCACCCCCGCACCGAGCCGCCGGGGCTTCCTCGGCGGCGCGGCCGCCCTGCTGCTGGTGTCGGGCGCGAGCGGCCTGCTCGCGCCCGGCACCGCCCGGGCCGCCGCCCAGGACGGCACCGCCGGGTTCCGCGCCTTCACGCACCCCGGGCTGCTGCACAGCGCCGACGACCTGGCCCGTATGAAGGCCGCGGTCGCCGCCAAGGAATCCCCGGTCTACGACGGCTACCTCGCGCTCGCGGCCCACGCCCGCTCGAAAGCCACGTACACCATCCAGAACACCGGCCAGATCACCTCCTGGGGCCGCGGCCCCACCAACTTCCAGAACCAGGCCGTCGCCGACTCGGCCGCCGCCTACCAGACCGCGCTGATGTGGTGCGTCACAGGCGACCGGGCATACGCCGACAAGTCCCGCGACATCCTCAACGCCTGGTCGGCGTCCCTGACGGCCGTCACCGGCGCCGACGGGCCGCTCGGCGCCGGGCTCCAGGTCTTCAAGTTCGTCAACGCCGCCGAACTGCTGCGGCACAGCGGCTACGACGGCTGGGCGAAGGAGGACATCGCACGCTGCGAGGAGTCCTTCCTGCGCGTCTGGTATCCGGCGATCTCCGGCTACATGCTCTACGCCAACGGCAACTGGGACCTGACGTCCGTCCAGTCGATCCTGGCCATCGGCGTGTTCTGCGAGGAGGCCACCCTCTTCGAGGACGCGCTGCGCTTCGCCGCCGCCGGCGGGGGCAACGGCAGCGTCGCGCACCGCATCGTCACCGACGCGGGACAGGGCCAGGAGTCCGGCCGCGACCAGGGCCACGAGCAGCTCGCGGTCGGCCTGCTCGCGGACGCCGCGCAGGTCGCCTGGAACCAGGGCGTCGACCTGTACGCCTTCGACGACAACCGGCTGCTGAAGAACGTCGAGTACGCCGCCCGCTACAACCTCGGCGGCGACGTGCCCTTCGTCCCCGACCTGGACCGCACCGGCAAGTACGTCAAGAAGTCCGTCTCCGCCGTCGGGCGCGGAAACCTGCCGCCGATCTACGAGATGGCCTACGCCCACTACGCCGGCGTCCGGGGCCTCGACACCCCCTACACCAAGGCGGCCGTCTTCCGCGGCACCGGCGGCGCCCGGGTCGTCGAGGGCAGCAACGACGACCTGCCGAGCTGGGGCACCCTCACCTTCGCGGGCACGAAGGCCCCCGCCCCGGCCAGGCCCACGGCTCCGGCCGGTGTCACGGCGGTGGGCGGCGGCGACAAGTCCGTCACCGTGACCTGGGTGCCGTCGGCGTGGGCCGAGTCGTACACGGTCCTGCGCGCCACCAGCGCCGACGGACCCTACGAGACGATCGCGACCGGCCTCGACAAGCCGGCGTACACCGACCGTGACGCCCGAGCGGGCAGGCCCTCCTACTACCGGATCACCGCCACCAACTCCGGGGGCACCAGCGCCCGTTCGGCCTGGGCGGCGGCGGTCCCCGGGCTGCCCGACCCCTGGGAGACGCGGGACGTCGGGGACGTCAGGATCCCCGGCTCGGCGGTCTTCGACGGCGAGCGGTTCGTGCTGGAGGCGTCCGGCACGGCCGACACCCACCGCCTGGCCTACCTGCCTCTGCGCGGCGACGGCACGATCACCGCGCGGATCGTGTATCCGCTCAGCTCGCAGTACTCCAGGATCGGCGTCACGATACGGGCCGGCCTGGACGCGGACGCGGCGCACGCCGCCATGCTCATCCAGGGCCTGCCGCTGCACACCTGGAGCGGCGTGTGGTCCGTACGGCCCGAGGCGGGGGCCGGGATCAAGGGCACCGGCAGCACGCCCGTGCCGCCGACCCAGCAGCAGGCGATCACGACCAGCGCCGGCTTCCCGATCTCCTCCTTCGGCACCCTGCCCGAGTCGGCGACCCCCCTGGAGGCGCCGTACGTCGAGGGCGCGGGCGACGGCTACCGCATGCGCATGCCGTACTGGGTCCGCGTGACCCGCCGGGGCGACCGCTGCACCGGCGCCATCTCCCCGGACGGCATCCGCTGGACCGAAGTCGGCTCCAGCGTCGTCGAGTTGGGCAGTACCGCCTACGTCGGTCTCACCCTCACCTCCTGCCTCGGCATCGACGAGGAGTACGCCGAGACCGGCACCGGAGCCTTCGACAACGTCAGCGTCGTCTCCCGGACCGCCGGCGAGGTCTGGTCCGTGCCCCGCCCGGCCACCGCCGCCGGTGACCTGCGGGCCGTCGCGGGCGCCGACGCGGTCGAGCTGGCCTGGACCGACCCGGACCTCTCGGCCCGCTACAAGGTGCTGCGCGCCGCCACGGCCGACGGCCCCTACGAGACGATCGCCACCGGCATCGGCGCGGTCGGCTTCGGCACCCGCGTCCGGTACGCCGACGCCACCGGCACACCCGGCACGACGTACCACTACGCCGTCGCCAAGACCAACTGCGCCGGACGCGGCCCCCTGTCGGAGTCCGCCACGGCGACGATGCCCACACCCTCCCAGCCGCAACTCACCTCCGCCACCATGGCGTTCGCCAGCAAGGGCGTGCCCTTCAAGCACCTCCTGCGCGCCTCGCACGAACCCATACGGTTCGCCGCGGACGGGCTGCCCGACGGCCTGCGCGTCGACCGGCGCACCGGCCTGATCTCCGGGACACCCACCGAGACGGGCAACTTCAAGGTCACCACCACGGCGGGCAACGCCGCAGGAGACGCCACCGGCACCCTCACCCTCACGGTCGGCACCCCGCCGCCCGCGCCCTGGACCTACGGCGACCTGGGTGACGTCATCCTCGACGACCGCGCCTACGGCACCCTCGGCGTGGTCGCCGTCCGCACCCCCGGCAGCACCGCCCACGAGGACGGGACGTTCGTGGTGCGGGGCGCCGGGACCGACCTCACGGTCAACAACCAGGGCATGACCGGCCAGTTCGTACGACGGCCCGTCACCGGTGACTGCGAGGTCACCGCCCGCCTGATCTCCCGCGCCGGAGCCACCGGCGACCGGGTCGGCCTGCTCATGGCCAAGTCCCTGTCGCCGTTCGACCAGGCGGCCGGGACGATCGTCACCGGCGGCACGAGCGCCCAGCTGATGCTGCGCACGACCGTCGCCGGCCGGTCCACCTTCACGGGCAACGCGGCGGTCACCGCCCCCTGCCTGCTGCGGCTGAAGCGCACCGGGACGCACTTCACCGCATCCGTCTCGTCCGACGACGGCGCCACCTGGACCCCCCTCGCCGAGGGAGACATCCCCGGCTTCGGTGACGCCCCCTACTACGTGGGCCTCGTGGTCTGTTCCCGCAGCCCCCTGACCCACAGCACCACCGAGTTCGACGAGGTGAGCATCACCCCCATGTAGTCCTCCACGGATCGGAGAACCCCACATGAGCCGCACGTCCCCCCACACGCACCACGAGGGCGGCCAGGTGAGCCGCCGCGGTCTGCTCAAGACCGCCGGCGGCCTCACCGCGGCCCTCGCCCTCGGCGCCACCGCCACCGCCACCACGGCGGACGCGGCCCCGGCGGCCTTCACCCACCCCGGCATGCTGCACAACGCCGGCGACATCAACCGCGCCAAGGTCAGGGTCGCCGCCGGCGACGACCCCTGGGCCTCCGGCTGGCGCAGACTGACCGCCAACTCCCACTCGGCGTCCACCTGGACGCCCCGCCCCACCGCCACGATCATCCGCGGCGGCGACGGCCAGAACTACCCCCAGCTCTACAACGACATCCACGCCGCCTACCAGAACGCGCTGCGCTGGCACGTCGGCGGCACCGCCGCGAACGCCGACTGCGCCGTGCGCATCCTCAACGCCTGGTCGTCCACGCTCACCAGCATCACCGGAAACGCCGACCGGTTCCTCGCAGCCGGCCTCTACGGCTGGCAGTTCGCGAACGTCGCCGAGCTCATGCGCGGCTACGCCGGGTTCGACCTCAACCGGTTCAAGACGATGATGCTCAACGTCTTCTACCCGCTCAACAACCAGTTCCTCACCGGCCACAACGACGCCTGCATCACCAACTACTGGGCCAACTGGGACCTGTGCAACATGGCCTCCATCATGGCCATCGGGATCCTGTGCGACGACGGCGCCAAGTACGACCAGGCCGTCAACTACTTCAAGAACGGCGGCGGCAACGGCCAGATCCGGCGCGCGGTGCCGTTCCTCTACCCGGGCGTCGAGGGCTACGACCTCGGCCAGTGGCAGGAGTCAGGCCGCGACCAGGGCCACACCGTCATGGGCATGGGCCAGATGGGCGCCCTGTGCGAGATGGCCTGGAACCAGGGCGAAGACCTGTACTCCTACGACGGCCGCCGCTTCATGAAGGCCGCCCAGTACGTCGCCAAGTACAACCTGAACATGAACGTGCCCTACACCACCTACACCTGGGGCAGCGGCCAGAACTGCGCCCAGCAGTCACAGACCGTCATCGGCTCCGGATCCCGCGGCCAGGTCCGCCCGGTGTGGGCGATGCTCCACTACCACTACGGCCGGCGCCTGCTCCTCGACGACAAGTACATCTCCCAGATGTGCTTCTCCATCGCCCCCGAGGGCGGGGGAGGTGACTACGGCACCACCAGCGGCGGCTTCGACCAGCTCGGGTTCGGCACGCTGATGTACGCCAAATAGCGTGTCCGCCGCCCAGGACTCCGCCAAATAGCGGTCAAGCCGGCTTGTGCGCCGGAATACCCAGGAGCGATGTGATGCTCTGGTCTTTCCGGTGCACGAGCGCGGCGAAGGGCTGGTGGGCGTATGACGGCAGGCCAGACGGATCCCGTGGTCAGGAGCCCGTACGGGGCCGTACGCGGCAGATACGAGCGGGGAGTGGCGGTCTTCCGCGGCATCCCGTACGCGGCGCCCCCCTTCGGCCC
>NZ_NGFN01000137.1 GCF_002148965.1 Streptomyces swartbergensis
TGCCTCGCCGGCACCGGGATGGGCGGCCGGGCCGGGTTGCGGGCGGGTGGGCACGAGGCCGTCAACTCCGTGCTGGCGCTCGCTCCCTGGCTGCCGGAGGAGGATGTGGCCGCGCCACCCGAACCGGTGAAACAGCTGGTGGGGCGGCAAGTGCTGATCGTGCACGGCACGAACGACGAGCGGACGGATCCCGAGTTGTCGTTCCGGCTGGCGGCGCGCGCGAAGAAGGCGAATCGGGATGTGTGCCGGTTCGAAGTGCACACGGACGGGCACGGGTTGAGTCAGTACCGGGACGAAGTCCTTGCGCTGGCCGAGGACTTCGTGATGGGGGCCTTGTTCGGGCGGGCCGTGTCCCGGCCCGTGCGGGACGCTTTTGCCGCGCCGCCGCCGTTGGGGTTGCGGATGCCGTTGGCTGCGGGGTTCAGTCCTTCGAGGCGGTAGCGCCGCGGGGGTGGTTGTCCATTGGCCTGTGCGGGTCCGCCGTGGCTTGTCGCGCAGTTCCCCGCGCCCCTAGGTTGGCAACAAGCTGCCCCTTCTGGAGAGCAGGAACTTCTTGAAGGCTGCTACCGGGGGTGTGTCCGGGTGGCCTTCCAGCCAGGCCACGCCGATTTCGCGGGCCGCTCGGGGGGCCGTGACCGTCAGTTCGACCACTCCGGGGCGTGGGACTGCCGGTGGGGGCAGGAGGGCCACTCCCAGGCCCGCCGCCACCAGGCCCCGCAGGGTTTCCGCCTCCTCGCCCTCGAAGGCGATGCGGGGCTTGAAGCCGGCCTCCTGGCAGAGGTCGTCGGTGATGCGGCGCAGGCCGTAGCCGGGTTCCAGGGTGACGAACATTTCGTCCGCGGCCTCGGCGAGGCGGATGCGGCGGCGGGTGGCGAGGGAGTGGTCGGCGGGGACGACGAGGCGGAGTTTCTGTTCGTCGAGGCGGCGGGCGACCAGGTCGGGGGCGTCGGGGACGGGGGATGTCAGGCAGAGGTCCAGTTCGCCGGCGCGGAGGCGTTCGAGCATGGCCTCGCCGTAGTTCTGGACGAGGCTGAAGCGGACGCGCGGATGGTCGGCGCGGAAGGCCTGGAGGAGGCCCGGGACCGTCTCGGCGCCCATGGTGTGCAGGAAGCCGAAGGCGACCTTGCCGGTGGCGGGGTCGGCGTCGGCCCGGACCTCCTCGGCGGCGCGCTCGACCTCGGCCAGGGCCCGCTCGACGGAGGTGAGGAAGGTGCGTCCGGCCGGGGTGAGGGAGACCGTACGGCCGTGGCGGGCGAAGAGGTCCACCCCGAGGTCCTGCTCCAGGCGGGCCATGGACCGGGAGAGGGTCGACTGGGGGACGTTCATCTCCTGGGCGGCGCGGGTGACGTGCTCGGTGCGGGCGACGCCGGCGAAGTAAGCGAGGCGGGGGGCCAGCACCTTCGACATCTCCGCCATGTCTTCTGTGTCACTGGACAGTGACAGCCGAGCCGTTGAACTGGGTTGATGCGCCATGGGAACGATTATGGCAGTTTCATGCATTGGACGGATCAGTGGGCGCGTCCGTAGGTTCGAAGCATGTCTCCCGCCAGTACCGGGGCGTCCACCACCGTGGGCGCCGATGCCTCTGTCCCTGCCGCCGACTCGCGTATGTCCCCGGGCGGGCCCGGCTACCGCCGGATGAGCCTCGCCCTCTTCCTCGCGGGTGTCGCGACCTTCGCGCTGCTGTACTCCACGCAGGCGCTGCTCCCGCTGATCTCCGGCGAGTTCGGGGTGGCGGCGAGCGACGCGAGCTGGACGGTGGCCGCCGCGACGGGCGGGCTAGCGCTGTTCGTCCTGCCGATGAGCGCCCTGTCGGAGCGCTTCGGACGGCGTGCGGTCATGACGGCCTCGCTGGCCGTGGCGGTGACCGTCGGGCTGCTGGTGCCCTTCGCCCCGTCGCTGGGTGTCCTGGTCGTGCTGCGGGCGCTCCAGGGCGCGGCCCTGGCCGGGCTGCCCGCGTCGGCGACGGCGTACCTCGCGGAGGAGGTCAGCCCCAAGGCGCTGGTCACCGCGATCGGACTGTTCGTCGCGGGCAACAGCGTCGGCGGGATGAGCGGCCGGGTCATCACCGGCTGGGTCGCCCAGGAGTGGGGCTGGCGGGTCGCCGTCGGAGTGATCGGCGCGCTCGCGGTGGCGTGCGCGGTGGCCTTCCGGCTGCTGCTCCCCGCCCCGAAGAACTTCAAGGCCGGCTCGCTGCGGCCGGGCGTACTGGCCCGGACGGTCCGCGACCACCTGTCGAACCCGCTGCTGTGCCGGCTGTACGCGATCGGCGCGCTGTTCATGACGGTGTTCGGCGGCGTGTACACGGTCATCGGCTACCGGCTGACCGAGGCGCCGTTCTCGCTGCCGCAGGGCATCATCGGCTCGGTCTTCCTGGTGTACCTCGTCGGTACGGTGTCGGCGTCGACGGCCGGCCGCCTGGTGGGCCGGCTGGGCCGCCGGGGCGCGCTGTACGCGGGCGGCGGTACGACGGCGGCGGGTCTGCTGCTGTCCCTGGCAGGCTCCCTCCCGCTGGTCCTGCTGGGCCTGGTCCTCATCACGGCGGGCTTCTTCGCGGGCCACGCGGTGGCGTCCTCGGCGGTCAGCAAGACGGCCACGACCGGCCGCGCGCAGGCCTCGGCGCTCTACCAGTCGGCGTACTACATCGGCTCCAGCGCGGGCAGCACGGTCGGTGCGATCGCCTTCCACGCGGGCGGCTGGGCCGGGACGGTCGGGGTCGGCCTGCTGGCGGTCCTGGGCGTCGTCACGATCACGGTCTTCGGGACGCGGGCGGCACGGATGCAGCGCCGGCTGGCCACGGCCGCCTGAGCCCGAAGTCTGGCCGTTCCCCCTGGTCGGGGCCGGTTGTCAGTGGGTGCGGATAACGTCCGCCTCCGCTGACCACCGAATCCGAGCAGGGGGATTTTCCATGGAGTTCCGCATCGACCGTACGGCGTTCGCCGAGGCCGTGGGCCGGGCGGTACGGGCACTGCCCGCGCGGACGCCGGTGCCGGTGCTGGGCGGGCTGCTGCTGGAGGCGGACGCGGGACGGCTGGCCGTGACGGGGTTCGACTTCGAGGCGGCGGTACGGGTGGAGGCCGAGGCGGAGGTCGCGGTGCCCGGGCGGGTGCTCGTCCTGGGGCGGCGACTGCTGGACGTCTGCCGGGTGCTGCCGGACGGGCCGGTGAGCTGTGCGCTGGAGGCGTCGCGGTTCACGGTGGAGGCGGACGGCACGCGGTTCGGGCTGTCGACGCTGCCCCTCGCCGAGTACCCGGCCCTGCCGGCSCCGCCCGCGCCGTACGGCACGGTGGATGGCGCGGCGTTCGCGACGGCCGTCGCCCAGGTCGCCGTCGCGGCCGGGCGCGACGACACGCTGCCGCTGCTGACGGGCGTCCAACTGCGCCTGGAGGGCGGGGAGATGACATTGGCCGCTTCGGACCGCTACCGGTACGCCGTGCGGCGGCTGGAGTGGCAGCCGGGGGCGGCGGCCCAGGGAGTCGTGGAAGCGGTGCTGCCCGCGCGGCGCCTGCTGGACGTCGCGCGGTCCCTGGGGCGCTGCGGGGACGTGCTGATCGGGTGGGACCCGGCCGCCGGCGGCGGGCTGATCGGCTTCGAGGGCGGGCGGACGCGGACGGCGCTGCGGCTCCTGGACGGGCGGCTGCCGACGTACAGGTCGCTGTTCGACATGGCGGGGGCGGCGGTCGCCGAGGTGGCGTGCGAGGAGCTCGCGGAGGCCGTGCGGCGGGTCGCGGTGGTGGCGGAGGCGAACAGTCCGGTGCGGCTGGACTTCTCGTCCGACGGGTCCGTCATGCTCCGCGCCGGCTACGGCGACGACGTAGCGGCCCAGCGGCTGCCGGCCACGCTGACCGGCGCCGACGAGGTGCCCGTGGCCTTCAACCCGGCCTATCTGCTGGACGCGCTGACGTCCTTCGAGAGCCCGCGCGTACGGCTGGAACTGCTGGGGGCGGGGCAGCGGGCGCTGCTGCACGCGGTGCCGGGCGACGGGGCCGCCGAGGGGGCCGGTCGGACGGCCGGGGAGCACCGGCATCTGCTGATGTCGGTGAGACAGCTCGTCTGAAGCACTGCTCCCGCCTGCGCGTTCGTGCGCTCGGGGGGCCGTTGTCAGTGCGCTGCGGTAGCTTCCGAAGTGCTGGGCGCGATGGCGCGTGACAGAAATTCCACAGGGGTGGGTGGACGATGACGAACGGCACGGCGACACCAACAGATCTGGACACCAGGCTGGAGGCACATCGGACGGAGCTGACGGGGTACTGCTACCGGATGCTCGGCTCCTCCTTCGAGGCCGAGGACGCGGTGCAGGACACGATGGTCCGCGCCTGGCGCAGCTACGACAAGTTCGAGGGCCGCTCCAGCCTCCGCTCCTGGCTCTACCGCATCGCGACCAACGTGTGCCTGGACATGCTGACCGCGGGCAACAAGCGCGCCAGGCCCATGGACCTGACCGAGTCCACCCCGCTCGCCCAGGCGGCCCTCACCCCCCGCCCGGACCACACCTGGCTGGAGCCCATGCCGGACGCCCGTGTGCTGCCCACGACCGACGACCCGGCGGAGGCGGCGATAGCCAAGGAGTCCGTGCGGCTCGCCTTCATGGCCGCTCTTCAGCAGCTGCCGGCCAAGCAGCGGGCCGTGCTGATCCTGCGCGAGGTGCTGGCCTGGAAGGCCAGCGAGGTCGCCGAGCTGCTGGACACGTCCGTGGCGTCGGTCAACAGCGCCCTCCAGCGGGCCCGCGCGACCCTGGCCGAGCGGAAGGAGCCGGGCGCCGACGCGACCGTCTCCGACCCGCTGGACGAGGACCAGCAGAAGCTGCTGGACCGCTATGTGGCGGCCTTCGAGGGCTACGACATGACGGCGCTGACGGCCCTGCTGCACGAGGACGCGGTCATGACGATGCCGCCGTTCGACCTGTGGCTGACCGGCGTCGGCGACATCACCGGCTTCATGACCACCCTGGGCGCGCCCTGCGCGGGCTCCCGGCTGGTGCCGGTCCAGGTCAACGGCCTGCCCGGGTTCGCCCAGTACAAGCCCGACCCGGAGAAGGGCGGCTTCACGCCGTGGGCGGTCCAGGTGCTGGAGATCTCAGACGGCCGGATCACCGGGTTCCACTGCTTCCTCGACACCCAACGCTGGTTCCCGCTCTTCGGCCTGCCCCTCCACCTCGAAGCGGAGACCGACCAGGTCGAGCAGGGCGCGTAGGGCCGGATCGGGGTCGCGCAGCCGTATCCGTCCCCCGGCCCGGCGGGCGGCGAGCTGGAGGCGTGCGAGCAGGTCGACGGCGGCGAGCCCGGGCGGCCCGAGACCTCCGACATCGCACACCACGACCCGGGCACGGCTGGTCTGCAGCAGTGCCCTCACGTCGTCGCTCAGTCCGCTCACCTCGTCCCGGGCGACGGGGCCGGGGAGCACGAGCACGGGGGGTTGTGAACTGGTGCGGGATAGCTGTGCAGGCGTGCGTTCTGACGTGTGTGAGTGCGAGCGTCCGGGCCCTGTGGGGCGTCGCTCGTGGCTGGGGAACGGGAGTTCTTTCATCGAATGATTGACCTTTGCGGGTGGTGGTCGTTGAACGCGGCGGGAAGATCATGGGTCTGCGGGCAAGGGGGAGGTCGGGTTTGAGTGTGCTGCGGGAGGTGGCGGCACCGTTCGTGGTGCCCGGCCCGTCCGGGGTCGCCGTCCGGTTCACGAAGGCCAGCAATGACCAGTGGGGTCTGGCGCGGCGCGCCCAACTCGCACACGTCCAGGGCCTCGAGGCGGGGGTGCGCAGCATTGCTCGTCGGCTGTCTCTGCCGGTGGGTGAGAAGGGCAGAAAGGGCACGCCAGGGGGCTATAGGTCGCGGCGGGAGTGGCATGCCAAGTCCCGCAGGCTGCGTGTGCTGGAGGACCGGCTGGAGGCGGTGCGAGCCGACTGGCAAACCGGTGTCGTGCACGTGGTGCGGGGCGGGAAGCAACTGCTGAACACGCGGCATCACCTGGATGCGGCCGGGCTGGGTGAGGCGGGGTGGCGGGCCCGGTGGGAGGCCGGGCGCCGGTTCCTGGCTGCGGACGGGGAGTCGGGCAAGCGGTACGGCAACGAGACCATCCGCGTCAGTCCCGACGGCGAGGTCTCTGTCAAGCTGCCCGCCCCGCTCGCCCACCTGGCGAACGCGCCGCACGGCCGGTACGTGCTCACCGCACGCGTGGCGTTCGCGCGCCGGGGCGAGCAGTGGCGCGACCGCATCACCGACCACCGGGCCGTGGCCTACCGCATCCACGAAGACGTGCTCCGAGGCCGCTGGTACCTCACCGTCTCCTGGACCAACCCGCCAGTGAACTGCGTGCCACTGGCAGCGGCACGCACCCGCGGGATGCTCGGAGTCGACACCAACGCCGACCACCTCGCCGCCTGGCGCCTGGACACCCACGGCAACCCCGTCGGCGCACCGCTGCGCTTCGGCTACGACCTCACCGGTACCGCTACCCACCGCGACGCCCAGATCCGGCACGTCCTGATCCGGCTGCTGCACTTTGCCAAGCGCCATAGCCTCGCCGTCGCCGTCGAGGACCTCGACTTCGCCGGCGAGAAGACCCGGGAGAAGCACGGCGGGCGCAAGCGGTTCCGCAGGCTCATCTCCGGCCTGCCCACCGCCAGATTGCGGGCCCGGCTGGTCGGCATGGCCGCCGAACTGGGCATCCCCGTCGTCGCGGTTGATCCCGCCTACACCAGCAAGTGGGGCGCCCAGCACTGGCACAAGCCCCTCACCAGCATCAATCGGGCCACCACACGGCACCACGCCGCTGCGGTGGCCATCGGACGACGCGCCCTCGGGCACCCGATCAGGCGACGGACGGCACCGCCCCTGCAGCACCAGAGTGATGCTGCAGGGCATCGGACCGTCCAGGCCGGACACGGGTCCCGGGCGCGTGAGGAAACCCGCCCCCGCATTCCCGGACCACGCACAAGATGCGTGTCGCCGGATACGGAGCGAAAGCGGGCGACCAGTGCATCCAAAACCGTTCGGGATGCGCCAGATGCGCAGGTACGGGTCCAAGGCTCACTCCTGCTCACTGAAGAGGAACGGTGTCATGGCGTCCACGATCGGTAGACCGGGCGGGCGGCGGTAACTCATCGCGGCTGTCCGTCTCCTCGGCGCCGTAAGGATCACATTGACCTCGGTACGGCCTTCCCCGGAGGGTTGGCTGCATGTCCCACGCATCTGCCCCTCCCGCGCTGCCCGATGCCCGTGTCGCCGGTGAGGGGGCGCCGTGCGGGGAGTGCTGAGCGGCTTCGCGGTCATCGCGGTCGTCATCGGGGTCGGCTATCTGATCGGTCGCCGGGGATATCTGGGCGGCGGCGGGCGCGAGGTGCTGACCAAGCTGGCCTTCCACGTGGCGTCTCCGGCCCTGCTGTTCACGACGCTCGCCCAGGCCGACCTGTCGGTGATCTTCTCCGACCGGCTGCTGGTCACGGCGATGAGCACGGCGGCGGTGGCGGGTGTCTTCGTGGCGGTGGGCGCCGCGCGCGGCTGGGGGGTGGGCCGGACGACGATCGGTGCGCTGTGCTCCAGCTACGTCAACTCGGGGAACCTCGGCATCCCGATCGCGGTCTACGTGCTGGGCGATGCGTCACTGGTCGCGCCGGTGCTGCTGTTCCAGCTGGTGGGCGTCACGCCGGTGGCGCTGACGGTCCTGGACCTGGCGACCGGCGGCGAGAAGCGGCCCCTGTGGCAGCGCCTGCTCACGCCCCTGCGCAACCCGATAGCCCTGGGCTCCCTGGCCGGCGTGGCGGCCTCGGCGTCGGGCCTGCACGTCCCCGGCCCCTTGATGGACCCGCTCACCCTGATCGGCAACATGTCGGTCCCGGCGGTGCTGCTGGCCTTCGGCATCTCCCTGCGCGGCAGCACGCTCCCGCTGCGCGGCGCGGAACGGGGCCCGGTGCTCCTCGCCGTGGCCCTCAAGGCGGTCATCCAGCCCCTGGTCGCCTGGGCCCTCGCAGCGGGCGTCTTCGGCCTCCATGGGGCCATGCTGCTCGACGTGGTGGTGACCTCGGCCCTTCCGGCGGCACAGAACCTGTTCACGTACGCGAGCAGCTATCGGGTGGGCGAGGTGCTGGCGAGGGAGGCGATCTTGTTGTCGACGGTGGTGTCGGTGCCGGTTCTGGTGGTGGTGGCGGCGCTTCTCGGGTGACTCACTCCTCCGGGAACTCGCCGGTGTCGAGTTCCAGACCGAAGGGCTCCGGCAGCCTGATCCGTTCTCCGAACTTGCCTGCGCGCAGGAGGCGGTACACACCGTCCTTCGGCTCCCCGTACAGCGTGACCGTCGGCCCGCCCGGCGCACTGCCGTCGACCAGGAGATAGAGCGGCACTCCCGCCTCGGCGTAGCCCATGGCCTTGGCCGTGCGGTCGTGGTGGGCAGTGGTCGTCGGGGTGATCTCGACCGCGAGTTGGGCGGCGGCAGCGGGCACGAAGTCCGTGTGGGACGAGCTGGTGTGGGTCTGGAGGCAGACGGATGCTCCCAAGGGCTGCATGTCGGTCAGGATGTAGTCGCCGTCGAGCACGCTCATGGCGCTATCCAACACACCGAACGGGACCGGCGGGCGTCCGCCGGTCCCGTTCACCCTGAAGAGGAAACCCCAGCTCAGGCGATACGTTCCAGCACCACCGGCGACGCCGAGAAGTCCGTCCCCGGCGCGGCGATGTCGTACGAGCCCGCCACCGCCTCCAGCGCGTACGCGAACCGCTCCGGCGTGTCCGTGTGCAGGGTCAGCAGGGGCTGGCCCTCGCTCACCGTGTCGCCCGGCTTCGCGTGCATCTCGACGCCCGCGCCCGCCTGGACCGGGTCCTCCTTGCGGGCGCGGCCCGCGCCCAGGCGCCAGGCCGCGACGCCGATGCCGTAGGCGTCGAGGCGGGTCAGGACGCCCGAGGCCGGGGCCTTGATCACGTGCTGCTCGCGGGCCACCGGAAGCTCCGCGTCCGGGTCGCCGCCCTGGGCCGTGATCATGCGGCGCCAGACGTCCATCGCCGAGCCGTCGGCCAGGGCCTTCGCCGGGTCGGCGTCCCTCACCCCGGCGGCGTCCAGCATTTCGCGGGCCAGGGCGATCGTCAGCTCCACCACGTCCGCCGGGCCGCCGCCCGCCAGGACCTCCACCGACTCGCGGACCTCCAGGGCGTTGCCCGCGGTGAGGCCGAGCGGGGTCGACATGTCCGTGAGGAGCGCGACCGTCCGCACGCCGTGGTCCGTGCCCAGACCGACCATCGTGGAGGCCAGCTCGCGGGCGTCCTCCAGAGTCTTCATGAAGGCGCCCGTGCCCACCTTCACGTCCAGGACCAGCGAGCCCGTGCCCTCCGCGATCTTCTTCGACATGATCGAGGAGGCGATCAGCGGGATCGCCTCGACCGTGCCCGTGACGTCGCGCAGGGCGTACAGCTTCTTGTCGGCCGGGGCCAGGCCGTCGCCCGCCGCGCAGATCACCGCGCCCGTGGTGTCCAGGACGTGCAGCATCTCCTCGTTGGAGAGCAGGGCGCGCCAGCCGGGGATGGACTCCAGCTTGTCCAGCGTGCCGCCGGTGTGGCCGAGGCCGCGGCCCGACAGCTGCGGGACCGCCGCGCCGCAGGCGGCCACCAGGGGGGCGAGCGGCAGCGTGATCTTGTCGCCGACGCCGCCCGTGGAGTGCTTGTCGGCCGTCGGGCGGGACAGGGACGAGAAGTCCATGCGCTCGCCGGAGGCGATCATCGCGGCCGTCCAGCGGGCGATCTCGCGGCGGTTCATGCCGTTGAGGAGGATCGCCATGGCGAGCGCGGACATCTGCTCGTCGGCGACCTCCCCGCGGGTGTACGCGTCGATCACCCAGTCGATCTGCTCGTCACTGAGTTCGCCGCGGTCCCGCTTGGTGCGGATGACGGAGATGGCGTCCATGGCCATGGCTTGGCTTCCTTCCGAGGATTCCAGAAGCCGTACGGCCCCCCTGAGCCGGTCGCGTGAGCAACTCAGGGGGGCCGCACGGGGGTTACTTGCTGAGGTGGTCCGGGCCGAAGGCCTGGGGCAGCATCTGAGACAGCGGCAGGATGCCCGCCGGGGTTTCCAGCAGCAGGTCCGGGCCGCCGAACTCGTGCAGCAACTGGCGGCAGCGGCCGCACGGGACGAGCGACTCACCGTTCCGGTCGACGCACGTGAAGTGCGTCAGCCGCCCGCCGCCGGTGTTGTGCAGCTCCGAGACCAGTCCGCACTCGGCGCACAGGCCGAGCCCGTACGAGGCGTTCTCGACGTTGCAGCCGGAGATGATCCGGCCGTCGTCGACCAGGGCGGCCACGCCGACCGGGTAGCCGGAGTACGGGGCGTACGCCCGGGACATGGCGTCCCGGGCCACCGCGCGCAGCTTCTCCCAGTCGACGTCCGGGCCGGCGCCGGTCACTTGCCCTGCCCCTTCCGGTACGGCATGCCGTTCGCCCTCGGCATCCGCAGGCGCTGGGCGGACAGGGCGAGGACCACCAGGGTGATGACGTACGGCGTGGCGGAGACGACCTGGTTGGGGACCTCGTCGGTGGTCGCGTACCAGGTGAACACCAGGGCGCCGGCGATCAGGGTCGCCACGGCCGGGACGTACTTCTTGCGGATCACCAGCCAGATCGCGCCGATGACCAGCAGCAGCGCGCCGAGCAGCAGCAGGGCGTGGACGTTGGCGGAGCCGCCGCGCAGGTTGAGGCTGTCGGTGTAGCCGAACAGGCCCGCGCCGAGGGCGAGGCCGCCCGGCATCCAGTTGCCGAAGATCATCGCCGCCAGGCCGATGAAGCCGCGGCCGCTGACCTGGCCCTCCAGGTAGAAGGGGTTGGCGACGATCGACAGGAAGACACCGCCGAGGCCGGCCAGACCGCCGGAGACGACCACGGCGATGTACTTGTACTTGTAGACGTTGACGCCGAGGGACTCGGCGGCGACGGGGTTCTCGCCGCAGGAGCGCAGCCGCAGGCCGAACGCGGTGCGCCACAGCACCCACCAGGTGCCGGGGATCAGCGCGACGGCGATCAGGGTCAGCCAGGAGACGTTGGTGACCAGGCCGCCGAGCAGGCCGGCGATGTCGGAGACGAAGAACCAGCCCTGGTTGTTGAGGTCCCTGAGCGCGTCGGACAGGCCCGGCACCGTGAAGCTGCCGAGGGAGTCGACCGCCGGGGACTGCTTGGCGGAGCCGCCCGTGTGGCCCTCGAAGGCGAGGGGCGCGAGGTAGCGGGTGGCGCCGAGGGCGAGGATGTTGATGGCCACACCGGAGACGATGTGGTTGACGTTGAAGGTGACGGTCACGAAGGCGTGCAGCAGGCCGCCGATCGCGCCGCCGAGGATGCCGACCAGGACACCGGTCCACGGGCCCCACTGGAAGCCGGCCCAGGCGCCGAACCAGGTGCCGAGGATCATCATGCCCTCGAGGCCGATGTTGACCACGCCCGCGCGCTCGGCCCACAGACCGCCGAGACCGGCGAGTCCGATCGGCACGGCGAGCTGGAGCGCGGTGGACATCTGGCTGACGTTGGTGATGCCGTCGGCGCCGGTGATGAGGCGGACGATCGAGGTGAGCGCCAGGCCGCCGGCGATGATCAGCAGCAGGACGGGCAGCGACAGGCGGCGGCCGGTCGGCGCCGCGGGCTGCAGCGTGGGCTGGTTGAGGTCGGTCACGGTGGTCATCGGCCAGCCACCTCCTTCGTGGTGTTGTTGTTGCCGAGGACGTGACCGGCGGCCAGTTCGGCGCCGACCCGGCGCTGCTGGCGGCGCAGGCCCCACTCGCGGACGGCCTCGTAGGAGACGACGACGGAGAGCACGATCAGGCCCTGCATGATGACCGCGATCTCCTTGTCGTAGCCGTGGAAGTCCAGCTCGGGCGAGGCCTTGTCGAGCCAGGCCCACAGCAGGGCGGCGAAGGCGATGCCCACGGGGCTGTTGCGGCCGAGCAGGGCGATGCCGATGCCGAGGAAGCCGATGCCCGTGGGGAAGTTCAGGCTGTAGGTGTGGGTGTCGCCGAGCAGGATCGGCAGGCCGGCCAGGCCCGCGATGCCGCCGGAGATCAGCATGGCGCTGAGCACCATGCGCCCCGGGTCCACGCCGCTGGCCGCGGCGGCGGTCTGCGAGGCGCCGGAGGCGCGCAGGTCGAAGCCGAAGCGGGTGCGGTTGAGGACGACCCAGTAGCCGATGCCGAGCAGGACGGCGAGCAGCACCAGGCCGTAGATCTCGCCGGCCGCGCCCATGGGGATGCCGGGGATCCAGCCGGACTCGTGCATCTCGCCGGTGGTGTTGTTGTTGCCGACCTTCACACCGAAGACGTTCGGCAGCCACAGGTAGGCGATCACGGAGGTGGCGATCGCGTTGAGCATGATCGTGGCGACGACCTCGCTGACGCCGCGGGTGACCTTGAGGACGCCGGCGATGCCGGCCCAGAAGGCGCCGGTGAGGACGGCGGTCAGGAGCAGCAGCGGGACCTGCAGGGCGGCCGGCAGAGCGACGTGGGCGCCGACGATCGCGGCCAGCATCGCGCCGAGCTGGTACTGGCCGTCGACGCCGATGTTGAACAGGTTCATCCGGAAGCCGATGGCCACCGCGAGGGCCGCGATGTAGTACATCGACGCCTGGTTGATGATCAGGACCTGGATGTCGGAGAAGCTCAGCTGCTCGAACATCAGGGTGAACGGCTCGACGGGGCTCTTGCCCGACGCGACCAGCACGATCGCGCTCAGGACGAAGGCCACGGCGAGCGCGATGACCGGTCCGGCCACCGCGAGGAGCACGCGCTCCCTGTCGAACTTCTTCATCAGCGGGCCTCGTCTTCCGGAGACTCGGGGGCGTCGGCCTTCGAGGTCTCGGGGGTCTCTTCGTGCTCGAGGTGCCCGGTGGCGGCACCGGTCATGGCCGAGCCGAGCTCCTCGGGGGTGATGGTGGCCGGGTCGGCGTCCGCGACCAGCTTGCCGTTGTAGATCACGCGCAGGGTGTCGGACAGGCCGATGAGCTCGTCCAGGTCGGCGGAGATCAGCAGGACGGCCAGGCCCTCGCGGCGTGCCTCGCGGATGTGGTCCCAGATGGCGGCCTGGGCGCCGACGTCCACGCCCCGGGTGGGGTGGGCGGCGATCAGGAAGCGCGGCTTGTGGCTCATCTCGCGGCCGACGATCAGCTTCTGCTGGTTGCCGCCGGACAGGGAGGCGGCGGTGACGTCGATGCCGGGGGTGCGGACGTCGTACTCCGTGACGATCCGCCGGGTGTCCTCCTGGGCCGCCTTCGGGTCCAGCCAGACGCCCTTGGCGAGCGGCTTCTCGGTGACGTGGCCGAGGATACGGTTCTCCCAGAGGGGTGCCTCCAGGAGCAGGCCGTGGCGGTGGCGGTCCTCGGGGATGTAGCCGATGCCCTGCTCGCGGCGCCTGCGGGTGGGCCAGGCGGTGATCTCCTCGTCGGCGAGCCGGATGGTGCCGGAGTCGGCGGCCCGCAGGCCGATGAGCGCGTCGACCAGCTCGGTCTGGCCGTTGCCTTCGACACCGGCGATGCCGAGGACCTCGCCCGCGTGGATGGTGAAGCTGATGTCGTCCAGGAGGGCCTTGCCGCCGGGGGCCGCCAGGCGCAGCTTGTCGACGCTGATGACCGGGCGGTCGGTGACCGTGGACTCGGCCGTCTCGGGCGTGGGCAGTTCGCTGCCGACCATCATCTCGGCGAGCTGGCGCGGGGTGGTCTCGGCGGGGACGGCCGTGCCGACGGTGGTGCCGCGGCGGATGACGGTGATCTCGTCGGCGACGGAGAGCACCTCGCCGAGCTTGTGCGAGATGAAGATGACCGACAGGCCCTCGGAGCGCAGTTCGCGCAGGTTGGCGAAGAGGGCGTCGACCTCCTGCGGGACGAGCACGGCGGTCGGCTCGTCCAGGATGAGGGTGCGGGCGCCGCGGTAGAGGACCTTGAGGATCTCCACGCGCTGGCGGGCGGCGACGCCGAGCTCCTCGACCAGGAGGTCGGGCCTGACGTCGAGGCCGTAGCGCTCGGAGAGCTCCTTGATCTTGCGGCGGGCCTTGGCGCCGATGCCGTACAGCTTCTCGCTGCCGAGCACGACGTTCTCTAGGACCGTGAGGTTGTCGGCGAGCATGAAGTGCTGGTGGACCATGCCGATGCCGCGGACGATGGCGTCGGCCGGCGACGAGAAGCTGACCTGCTCGCCCTCGACGGCGATGGTGCCCTCGTCCGGCTTCTGCATGCCGTAGAGGATCTTCATCAGCGTCGACTTGCCGGCGCCGTTCTCACCGACGAGGGCGTGCACGGTGCCCTTGCGGACGCTGAGGTGGATGTCGTGGTTGGCCACGACGCCCGGGAATCGCTTCGTGATCCCGGCGAGCTCGACGGCGGTCACCGATTCCTGGACCGCCGCTCCGGCCGGAGGGCTGCTGGACGCGTTGATGGCGCACTCTCCTGGGGACGGGGGTCGTCTACGCGCGTAGCGCCCCTACGGCATACAAAGGGGCCGACGCACCGCGACAACGGGGTACGAGGAGCAGCCTCCCCGTACCCCGTTGAGCGGACGTAACCCCGGGGTTACTGCCTGCTCAGCAGTCGGTCGTCAGCTGCTCTTGACCTTGATCTCGCCGCTGATGATCTTCTCCTTGGCCGTCTTGATGGCTTCCTGGAGCTCGGCGTCGTCCGCGAACTTCGGGTTGGAGTCCGACAGGCTCACCTCGCCGGTCTTCAGATCGCCACGAACGATACCGGTCCCGGGCTTGCCGTCCTCGACCGACTTCGCCAGGTTGAACACCGCCTTGGCGACGTCCTTCATCGCCGAGGTGAGGATGAAGTCCTTGTACTTGGCGAGGGCCTCCTGCTTGTACTGGTCGGAGTCCACACCGATGGCCCAGACCTTCTTGGCGGCGGCGGCCTCGATCACGCCCTGACCGGACAGGCCGGCGGCCGCGTAGACGACGTCGGCCTTCTTCTCGATCTGGCCCTCGGCGGCCGTCTTGCCCTTGTCGGGGCTGGAGAAACCACCCTCCTCGGCCGTCTGCGTCAGGTACTGCGACAGGACCTTCACCTTCGGGTTCGTGTCCTTCACGCCCTGCGCGAAGCCCGCCTGGAACTTGTGGATCAGCGGGATGTCCACACCGCCGACGAAGCCGACGACGTTCGACTTGGTGCTCTTGGCGGCGGCGACACCGGCCAGGTACGAGGCCTGCTCCTCGCTGAAGACGAGGTCGGCGACGTTCTTGGAGTTGATCGTGGCGTCGTCGACGATGCCGAAGGTGGTCTTCGGGAACTTCTCCGCGGCGCCCTTGACGGCCGCGGCGTACGCGTAGCCGACGCCGATGACCGGGTTGTAGCCCTGCTTGGCCAGCGAGGCCAGGCGCTGCTCCTTGTCGGCGTCCGTCTCGCCCTCGGTGGGCTCCACGTCGGCCGTCTGGTAGCCGAACTCCTTCTTCGCCCGCTCCAGACCGGCGTACGCGGCGTCGTTGAAGGACTGGTCGCCCTTGCCGCCGACGTCGTACGCGATGGCGAGGCCCTTGTCCCCCTTCGAGTCCGACGACCCGGAGGTCGAGGTGCTGCCGCAGGCGGAGAGGGCGAGGGCCAGGGAGGCGGTCGCTGCGCCTGCGACCGTGATCCGGGAAATCCGGCGCATGTGTGGGTGCTCCTGTCGTACTACCGGGGCCGCATAGCGCCGGGACGGTTCAGCTTCGGCGCTGGCTTCGCCGCAGATTAACGCGCGTAGACCTGCCTGAAAACCCCTTCTGTCCACCTTGTTATGCGCCCGTGGCCAAGCCATCACCCGGCCTTGGTCGGGGCGTTGCCGACTGCGAACGCAAGGTGGCGCTGGGTGATCCGGAAGCCCGGCGTGCCCCGGGAACTTCCGGGAACTCCCGGGAACGGCGGAGCGGGCGGGCACCCAGGGTGCCCGCCCGCTCCGGCTGTCGCAGACCGTTGACGTACTACTCGGTCTTGACCTTGATGGAACCGTCGATGATGCCTTCCTTGGCCTTGTCCACGGCCGCCTTGAGACCCGAGATCTTGGCGTACTCGGGGTTCGCCTCGGACAGACCCACGCCGTTGACCTTCAGGTCGAAGATCTGGGTGCCGGTCAGGGGCTTGTCGTCCTGGACGGACTTGGCCAGCGCGTAGACCGCTCCGCCGACGTCCTTGAGGGCGGAGGTGAGGATGTAGTTCTTGTACGGGGCGAGGGCAGCCTGCTTGTACTGGTCGGAGTCGACGCCGATCGCCCAGACCTTGGCCTTGGCGGCGGCCTCGATGACGCCCTGCCCGGACAGGCCGGCGGCCGCGTAGAGCACGTCCGCCTTCTTCTCGATCTGGCCCTCGGCGGCGGCCTTGCCCTTGTCGGGGCTGGAGAAACCGCCCTCCTCGGCCGTCTGCGTCAGGTACTGGGACACCACCTGCACGCCGGGCTTGGTGTCCTCCACGCCCTGCTTGTAGCCGGCCTCGAACTTGTGGATCAGCGGGATGTCCACACCGCCCACGAAGCCGACCGTGTTCGACTTGGTGGCCTTGGCGGCGGCGACACCGGCGAGGTACGAGGCCTGCTCCTCGGCGAAGACGAGTGAGGCGACGTTCTTGCTCTTGACCTCGGCGTCCACGATGCCGAAGGTGATGTCCGGGTACTTGGCGGCCGCGGCCTTCATCGCCGGGCCGTAGACGAACCCGACGCCGATGATCGGGTTGTAGCCCTGCCTGGCCAGCGAGACGAGGCGCTGCTCCTTGTCGGCGCTCGTCTCGCCCTCGGTGGGCTCGATGTCGGCGGTCTCGTAGCCGAACTCGTCCTTCGCCTTGGTCAGGCCGGCGTAGGCGGCGTCGTTGAACGACTGGTCGCCCTTGCCGCCGATGTCGTACGCGATGGCGATGCCACGGTCCTTGCTGTCGCTGTCACCGCTCTCACCACTGGTGCCGCCACACGCCGTGGCGACGAGCCCGAGCGACGCGACCCCCACCGCGACGCGGGTCAGTTTGGAAATCCGACGCATCTTGAAGTTCCCCATTCTCCAAAGCCCCGCAGCGGGTGCTCGGTTCGGCGCACATTAACGCGCGTAGACACTCCTGGGAACCAGGCCTCGCCTTGCCGTTATCCATTCGTGCCGATCGCTGATTAAGCCCTTGTTAACTACCCGATCGAAAGGTGCACTCGGGGCAGCACACCCTTCAATCCCGCACGCTGTGTATCGATGGAGTGCCTCAGCGTGAGGCTACTCAGGTATGTACAGCTTCGCTGTCCAGGCTGCCCCTGCGCCACTGCGGTTGCAACCCGGACAGGGCCGCCGGTCGCCCTGCGTCAAGGCACGGCGTTGACCGAATGCCGCCGTCGAGGACGCGGCCGCCGACGAGAGTGCACACGCGCGCCGAGGCCGATCCCGCACGATGCGACCGCCGGGCGGCCAGTGCGGAGAGAAGGCGGTGCCGTCGCCGACACTGCCGGGGAGGCGGGCTCTCGACCTGCTTTTGGCTGGATACCATCGCTCACCCTGACCGGCCGGAGCGACTCTCCGGACAAGTCGAAACGGCCCGCCAAGTGAATTGGCGAGCCGTTACGAAAGGCCGAGACTGCGATGGATCAACGCGTGTCTGCCCAAGCCTTCACGATATGGCAGTTGTAAGCGTCACCGAAGACTTCCGAGTAGGATGTATGCGAATCCCCCGATTTACGGCTCTTCCAAGGGCCGTAAATGGTGATGGAGTAGGGATAAGTGGGCGAATCACACTTAGCCGCTACCCGATATGACCCGAATCCCTTCAGGCAACCCGCCCACGCCTGGTTGCTGGCGGCAGACCGACCCACGTCACAGTTGGACACGGCTGCCTGCGCGGTGCCGCCGAAGGCGGTCACCAAACCGCCTGCAAGGGCAGCCACCAGGCAGAGCCTCAAGCCCGTCGCGTACTTTTTCAATTCGCTCAATGGAGACCTCACAAGGTCGAGAGAACCCAGCGGATGGAAACGACCATGAACTAGCCCGCACGGCGCAAAATCTGCTCCAGCGGGCGATCGAGACATTAGCCAAGCTGATCGGCTACGGCGAGCGAATTTCAGGTTCCGCTACTGCTCTGGACAAGAACTGGCCAAGCACGGGCGAGATGTGCGGGGCTCAGAGCGTGGAGCGGCAGGTATCCGCCCCGCCGCTCCAGCTCTCGGGGCTCGAGCCGAGGTCCCCGCACGTCTCCGGCTACGCGTCGGCGTCGAGGAGCGCCGCCGCGGTGAAGAGCTCCACGCCGACCGCGATGGCCGACTCGTCGACGTCGAAGTCGCCCTGGTGCAGGTCGCGGCCGATCCGGTCGCCGGGGGCGCGGACGCCGGGGCGGGCCATGGCGCCGGGGACGTGCTCCAGGTACCAGGAGAAGTCCTCGCCGCCGAGGCTCTGCTCCGTGCCGACGACCGAGTCGACGCTGCGGCGGGCGATCATGGCGTCGCGCAGCAGCTCGGTCACGCCGGGTTCGTTGACGACGGGCGGGACGCCGCGGACGTAGTTGATCTCCGACTTGGCGCGGTGCAGGTTGGCGATCTCGTCGATGGCGGCCACGACGAGGTCGGGCGCCTGCCGCCGCGAGCCCGCACCGCTGCCGAACTACCCGACCCGCGGCGAGATCCCCGCCTTCCTCCGTGACCACAGGTGAGCGCCCGCCGGGCGGTCACGGGACCTGGCCTAGCGGAGCCCGTTGACGAGGGCCGCGGCGGTGAAGAGTTCCACGCCTACCGTGATCGCGGACTCGTCCACGTCGAAGTCGCCCTGGTGGAGGTCGCGTACCTGGCGTTCACCGGGGGTGCGCACGCCCAGGCGGGCCATGGCGCCGGGGACGTGCTCCAGGTACCAGGAGAAGTCCTCGCCGCCGAGGCTCTGCTCCGTGCCGACGACCGAGTCGACGCCGCGGCGGGCGATCATGGCGTCGCGCAGCAGCTCGGTCACGCCGGGTTCGTTGACGACGGGCGGGACGCCGCGGACGTAGTTGATCTCCGACTTGGCGCGGTGCAGGTTGGCGACCTCGTCGATCGCGGCGACCACGACGTCGGGAGCCTGCCGCCACGCATCGATGTCGAGGCATCGCACCGTGCCGGAGAGCTCGGCGTGCTGCGGGATGACGTTGGGCGCGTGCCCGGACTCGACGCGGCCCCAGGTGATGGCGAGCCCGCTCCGGCTGTCGAAGCGCCGGCCGACCAGGGCCGGTACGTCCGTGACGACGCGGGCGGCCGCGGTGACCAGGTCGGTCGTGAGGTGAGGGCGTGCGGTGTGGCCGCCCGGGCCGTTCAGGGCGATCTCCAGCCGGTCGCAGGCGGAGGTGATGGGACCCTCCCGGAGTCCGACCTGCCCCGCGTCCACGCGGGGGTCGCAGTGCACGGCGACGATCGCGCCGACCCCCTCCAGCGCCCCGCACTTGATGACGTCGGCGGCACCGCCGGGCAGTACCTCCTCGGCGGGCTGGAAGATCAGCCGGACGGGGCGGGGCAGCCGACCCTGCTTGTGCAGTTCGGCGAGCACGAGGCCGGCACCGAGGACGACGGTGGTGTGCACGTCGTGGCCGCAGGCGTGCGCGCGGTCGGGCACGGTCGAGCGGTACGGGCAGTCGCTCTTCATGTCGGGGATGGGCAGGCCGTCGATGTCGGCCCGCATGGCGAGCATGCTGGGGCCCCCGTCCCACTGCTCGCCCTCTACACCGATGTCACAGACGAGTCCTGTCCCGACGGCGAGGACGCGCGGCTTGAGGCCGGCCTGCTCCAGCCGCTCCTTGATCGCGGCTGTCGTGCGGAACTCCTGGTTGCCCAGCTCCGGGTGCATGTGCAGATCGCGTCGGAACGCGATGAGCTCGGCGCGCAGAGCGTCGGGCAGCGCGCCGGGAAGCACGGCTCCCGCGGGAAGATCGACCTCGGACTCCAATGACATCAATTGCTTCACCCTCTGAAGGGTAGGGCGCCAGGGCGGTCGTCCGACCCTCGATCAACAAAACTTCAACCCGTTCGGGGAGGAAAACACGACCGCCGAACGCATAGCTATCAACTGAGATGGGTAAACTCGCACGCCTTTAGGGCCGAGCCGGTCACCACAACCCACGGTGTGTGACATCGGCCACATCTGACTCATGGCGCCGGTATCCATCCATCCTCCTCCACGGATACCACGCCCTGCGCGGGGAACACGGCCTTGTTCGTCTGGCGGACGCACGGCCCCGCGTCTGGCGGACGCACGGCCCCGATAGTGTGCGCCCCGTGCGCGCCGACAGCCCCGATTTCGTCCGGTCCACCCAGGCCTCCTACGACGCCATCGCCGAGGACTACGCTGCCGGGTTTCCGGACAGTCTCGCCGGAAGGCCGCTGGAGCGAGCCCTTCTGACGGCCTTCGCCGACCTGGTACGCGCCCCCGGAGCGCCGGTTCAGCCACCGGTCGCCGACATCGGCAGCGGACCCGGATACGTGGCGGCCCGGCTGCACGAGTCGGGGCTGCCGGTGTTCGGGGTGGACGTCTCGCCCCGCATGGTGGCCCTGGCCCGCCGGGCGCATCCGGGGCTGCGGTTCCACGTCGGTTCCATGACGGCCCTGGACCTGCCGGACGAGACGCTCGGCGGCATCGTCGCGCTGTACTCGATCATCCATGTGCCCGACGACCATCTGCCCTCGGTCTTCGCCGGGTTCCACCGCGTCCTGGTGCCGGGTGCGCCCGTGCTGCTCGGGTTCCAGTCCGGTACGGAGGACGGCCGTGCGCACTTCACCGAGCGCTTCGGGCAGGAGATCTCACTCGACTACTACTGGCGCACTCCGGAGACCGTCGCGGCGCACCTTACGAAGGCCGGCCTGGAGCTCCACTCACGTGTGCTGCGGGAGCCCGAGGGCGAGGAGCAACGCCCTCGGGCATTCCTGCTGGCCCGCAAGCCGGCGTCTGCCGGAGCGTGAGTCCTGGCCGGGGGCGTGAGCCGCCCTCGCGTGCGGCGGCCCGTGTCGGTGCGCGAGCCCGCCCTGGTGTGTGCGGGGGCCCGCCGCCGGCGGTGCGTGGATCGCCCCTGCCGGTGCGCGAGCCGTCCTCGGAGCGTGCCTGAGGTCGCCGGTGCGTGCCTGACGTCGCCGGTGCGTGCCCGAACCCGTCGGCCGGAACGCGAATCGCCCCTGCCGACGCGTACGCCGCCGCAGGCCTCCGGCCCGTCGCCGCCTGGCCTGTCTGGCCGCCAGGTCTGCCCGAACCGCCTGGCCGTCCGCCTGACCACGCCGGCTCCCGAGGCACTCCCGTCCCTCAGCCGGCAGCCACCGCACCCGCCGGGCCGGCCATACCTGCCGAGCCTGCCGCCCCTGACGGGCCGACCATGTCCGCCGCACCCGGCGTTCCAGCTGGGCCGGCCATGCTCGCCGAGTCCGCCGTCCGGGCCGAGCCCGTCATGCTCGTGCCCGAGGCACTCCCCGGGCCGGCCGATTCCGCCGGGCCTGCCGGACCCTCTGAAGCCGCCGAACCCCTCCGTCCCCCCGGCC